>JASLPZ010000126.1:0-18021 GCA_030744725.1 Pirellulaceae bacterium | reverse complement strand
GGCTCATCATGATCGTAGGCCACGGCCAGCATCCGTCCGGAAGCATCCACAACGAGAAAACTGGCTATCTTCAGTTCGCTTTCGTTCTCGTTCAGTTTTCGCAGGTGTTCGTCGAGGCGTCGCTGCAAGTAGTCGTTCAGCGCTTGACGTGTTTCGTCGGCGAAAAACGAGCTACGTAGTCCAGCGCGCTCTTCGAATGAAATATCGGGATCACTAATGTTCTTGACGATGTCCGATTTCGCGACAAGATTGAATTCTGTTTGAAACGCCGCCTGGCTGGCTTCCCGTTCAATCAACACGAAATAGCGATAGATTTCGCCTTCGATCGAACTGGCCGCCAGACGCGCCGTCATTACGTTATTCTCGCGCGCCTTGATTGTGACCAAGCTTTCAGACTGTCTCACGGCCCGTTCGTAACCGCGCATTCCAAAAATCGTCATGATCGTTAGTAATAGGATTGGGCCGACAAACCCGATCAACATCAAAGGCCGTCGCAGCCGAGCCGTGTCGCGAGCGTTGAGCGCATCAATGACTGCCTGGACATTAGGAAACCGGCGTTGTGGGTCAAATGCCAGGCAGCGATCGACAATGTCCGCCAACGGACGATCTACGCGGGCAGTCCGGCGGTGCTCCGCGGGTGCCGGTGCCGCGGCAATCAGTTTGCGATACTTGGCCAATCGGTCCGCCAGTCCTGAAGCACTGTCCAACTGACCGGTGACAGCTTCAGAACGATGAGGGGGTGAACCCGTTAGCATACAGTAGAGCAATGCGCCCAGCGCATATACATCCCAGCACGAGTCGGGGACGGCTGTCAGATCTGCCTGTTCGGGTGCCATGTAGAACAGCGTACCGAGCGCCGGCGACTGTTCGTGCGACAATCGCGATTGACCGAAGTCCGCCAAACGCGGCTTATTGTCCAAGTCCAGCAAGATGTTGGCCGGCTTGAGGTCGCAGTGAAGCACACCCTTGCCATGAGCGTGCATCAGCCCAATGGCGATTTCGCGAAACATTTCGTCGGCGTCGCGAACGTTTAACTGCCCCTGTTCACGCAACAGGTCTTCCAACGACCCATTTTCGATATACTCCATAATGTAGTAGGGCGGGTCCGACTCCCACCCCACGTCCAGCAACTGCACGACGTAGCGATCAGTGGACAGCAACACCAACTTCTCGACTTCGCGCGAGAGTTGCGTCCAGTCGAGCCCTGAACGGTGCATGAAGAATTTGATGGCGACACGACGCGAGGTTTTCTTGTCCGTCCCAATCCAGACTTCTCCGAAGGCGCCGCTGCCTAACCGGCTTTGCGCTTCATACCCAGGGACATCCACTGGCGGCAGCGTGCTGTGCATACTCAGTTGGCGGGCACGCTGCTGCTCTTGGCTGGATTGTTGTTGTGTATGATCGGGCGACATGATGATATGGTATCACATGCAGTTTCATTGAACGATCCAGTCAAAACAGGAGTCACTGGATGCGCACAATTCTACGATCGTCAGCGTGGCAGAGTTTCGTGGTTTTTCTTTCCATCTCGGTGTTTTTACCGAGTTTCGTACGATCACAGGAGGCACCACGCAAGACCGGCACACTACAAACAGCAAAGTCGCGCACGCCTGAGGCGGCGGATCCGGAGGAAAACTCTCGCGACCCGCTAGATGGGCGTGAAGGTCGCGATCTGCTCTTGAGCCGTTTTCGACCACGCTCCAACCTCAAGGTCAGACAGACCCTGCTCACGCGTGCCAAGTTCTCGGTCGTCGATATTCATACCCATTTTCGCTACCGTCTGAAACACTCACCGGAACAACTGGATGAATTCGTAAAGCTGATGGACCGGAACAATATCGCCGTTTGCGTCAGCCTGGACGGAAAGCTGGGTGACGACTTTGACGAACATGCAAGATACTTGTGGACAAAATACCCAAATCGTTTTCTCATTTTTGCCAACGTCAATTGGGTCGGTGACGGGCAGCAAGACGACCCGGTGACATGGGATTGCCAACGTGAAGATTTCGCGCATCGGACAGCGATTGCGTTGGGCGAAGCAAAGAAAAAAGGAGCCAGCGGTCTGAAATTGTTCAAGCAATTTGGTCTCGGCTATCGCAATCCGGACGGGTCCCTCATGCAGATCGATGATCCACGCTGGGATCCAATCTGGCGCAAGTGTGGTGAATTAGGGCTGCCGATCATCATTCACACGGCAGATCCGATCGCGTTTTTTCGGACCATTGACGAGACGAATGAGCGCTGGGAGGAGTTGCATCGCCACCCAGAATGGAGTTTTCCAGCTGACAAGTTTCCCAGTCGAGAGGCGTTGCTGGAGGCCAGGAATCGTGTTATCGCAAGACATCCGCAGACGACCTTTATTGGTGCTCACATGGCCAATAGCGCCGAAGATCTGGCGACGGTGGCCGACTGGCTGAATAAATATCCCAATTTATTTATCGAGTTTGCTTCGCGGATCGGCGAGCTTGGCCGGCAGCCGTATACGACGCGTCGTTTCATCTTGGATCACGCTGACCGTGTCTTGTTTGGAACGGACGGTCCCTGGCCCGAGACGCGAATTGCTCTCTATTGGCGGTTTCTGGAAACGTATGACGAGTACTTTCCCTACTCAGAAAAGGAGTTCCCGCCACAAGGGCTTTGGAATATTTATGGTCTAGGACTACCAGATAATGTCTTGACAAAGGTGTATCATGGGAATGCAATTCGGATTCTTCCCGGCCTAAAAACCAAGCTTGACCGGCAACTGGCGAAGTAGACAAGTACCGGTCAAGAACAACATCAATTTCTGATGAGAGGAGTTTCACATGATTCGCAGTTTCTATCTGACAACTCTGTTTGCGTTGGTCTCGAGTTTTGCCACGGGCGCATCGGCCCAAGGAACGTTTAAGCTCAAGTTCCCCGACGGCCGAAAATCGACCACCGTGACGCAAGTCAAATCGGAGCAGACGCTCACGCTGGTCGGCATGGAGTTGATTAGCGGCTCAGAGCAGACGATTACGGTTACATCAACCAATGGACAACGAGCCGACGACGGCAAACTTGTTGTGAAATCCACAATCGATGCTCTTGAGGCCTCCGTCACACTGCCCGGTGGCACGGAATTGCAGTTTGATTCCGCAGATCCAGATGCAGATCCACCCGGCACCCAGTTCGATTTTGTATTAGACATTTTCAAAGCGACGGCGAAGTCAACTTGGGCGACAACGATGAGTCAGGATAACCGTGTTGTCGCCGTCGAAGGACGCGATAACGCTTTCGGCGATCTACCACAGAACCTGCAAGATGCCATGAAGTCGCAGCTTGATCCGGAGTATCTCAAGACTGCCGCCAATGACGAATTGGACAAACTCCCCTCCAAGCCTGTTTCGCCCGGCGACTCCTGGGAACGGACCGCCCTGATGCGACTCGATTCGGGCCAGAAGCTCACGTTTACCACCAAGTACACGTACGAAGGCAGGATTGAGCAAAACGGCAAGACGCTGGAGAAAATCGTCTCCCAGACAACCAAGGTCGACTATTCCGCCGATGCCGATGCGCCGCTCAAAGTCGTCGAAAGCGACCTGAAGGTCGCCGCGTCCGAGGGCCAGATCCTGTTCGACGCCGCCTATGGCCAGACCGTCTTGCAGCAGAGCAAAGTTCAGGTCACGGGCTCGCTGAAGCTGGAGATCAATGGCATGGAGTTGCCGGGTGAACTGGATCTCACCATTGGGAATAAGACTACCATCAAGCTCTAATACCTGACGTCAGTCGAGACTATCAGCACCATGCCTGACAAGGCCGCCCGACAGTTGGTCGGCCTCGGAAGGCCAACCTACAAACTCGAGTGTCAGGAAATACGAAGGCGAATACGCCCACAGTTGTGGCCGAGTCCCGACCCGGCCACGTGTCGCGACCGAAGGTCTCCCCTGCCGAGTGCTGGATGAAACTCTAGTTGCGAACTGGAGACCTTCGGTCAGCGAGGTGCCCCGGTCAGGAGACGACCGGGGCACAACAAGACCGGGGCACAACAAGAACGGGGCACAACAAGAACGGAACTTCAGCATTTCCCCAGCACATGCCGCAGCGCGTCATCAAGATTCGAAAGTGAAAATGTAAAACCTGCCTGCTCAAGTTTTCGTGGTACGACACGTGCGCTTGCTAGGAGCAGGTCATCAGCCATCTGCCCCAACACGATTCTCGCGACCAGCCCAGGCATCGGAAAGACGGTTGGCCGTCGCAATACTTGGCCCAGCGCCTTGGTGAATTCAAGATTGGTGGCGGCGACCGGGGCAACGGTGTTGACTGGTCCAGCGAGCACGGGCGTATCGATCGCAAACTGAATGACTCGCACCAGATCGGTCAACGTAATCCAACTCCAATACTGTCGCCCATTACCGATGCGACCACCGAGACCCAGCTTGAACGGCAACAACATTTTCGTCAGCGCGCCACCCTCGCCGCTCAGTACCATGCCGATTCGTAGATTGACGACCCGTATCCCCGCATCCGCAGCGGCCCGAGTGGCGGATTCCCAATTCTGACACACTTGGGGCAGAAATCCTTCACCAGGGCCTGCTACTTCGTCCAACACGTCATTGCCGCGGTCCCCGTAGAAACCGATTGCTGAAGCGCAGATCAGTGTCCGCGGCCCGCTCTTCATTCTTGCGAGTGTTTCGCAGAGCAGGCGTGTAGCAACCTCGCGGCTGCTGAGAATGCGTGCTTTTTTCGCCTCTGTCCAACGACCTTCGGCGATGCTCTCGCCAGCTAGGTGGACCAGCAGTTCCACGTCGGCCATTTTCCCGTCGTCGACCTCGCCCGTGGCCGGAGCCCAGTGAATCCCCGCCGAGTCACCCCGGACGAGCGAATCGACATCATGACCATCTGACCGCAGTGCCGTCGCCAAAGCTCGTCCAACCAAACCTGACGATCCGCTGACTGCAACGTGCACCGAAGAATCCCTTTGATGACGATGTTTAGCTGAGCACAGACACGGGGCGTTCAGCGGACAAGCACGTGGCAAGTTTGACTGCCTCGATCATACTCGTGGCCACCGCCTTGCCCTGCCAGGCGATGTCCAATGCGGTACCGTGATCGACCGAGGTGCGGACAATGGGAAGTCCCAACGTGACATTCACGGCAACGTCAAAGGCCAGTGCCTTTAGCGGGATGTGTCCCTGATCGTGATACATGCAGACGAAGCAATCCGTTTCGAAACGCCGATCTGGAAGAAAAGCCGTGTCCGGTGGAAACGGCCCTGCGACCTGAATGCCCTTCTGCCGAGCCGCGGCGATGGCCGGTTCGATGACTCGCTCTTCTTCTCCTTCGCCAAACAGACCGCCTTCGCCTGCGTGTGGATTCAAAGCGCAGACCGCGAGTTTGGCTTGCCTCTGCCGCAGCCGACGTAACGCGTCGGCGCTTAGTTCGATCACGTCCAGAATCCGTTCGACACTGAGCAACTTCGGAACTTCACGGTAACCGACATGTGTGGTGACGAAACTGCACGTGATCTGCTGGCAGGTCAACATCATGCAATAGCGTTCGACCCCGGTGCGCGCCGCCAGGATTTCCGTGTGCCCTGGATAGAAAACTCCCGCGTCGTGCAGGGCTTCCTTATGAATCGGGCCCGTGGTGATCGCGTCGACGTCACCCGCCAACGCGGCACGAATTGACTCTTCGATGTATCGGTACGAAGCCGCGCCCGTGCCTTCGTTGACGTACCCTGGACAAACAGAGTTGGCATCAATCGCCTGCAGATCGTAGATCCCGGGACCGAGATCGTTCGAACTGGTCGGAGGCCACTGGTCGCGTCGTAAGATCCGTTCGGGCATCCGCAAATTGCACCGTCGTGCCACTCGGCTCAGCACGGCAGCATCGCCAAAAACAATCGAGGTGCAGGCGGTTGTCACGATGGGATCCGCCAGCAAACGCAGGCACACCTCAGGGCCGATTCCCGCAGGATCGCCCATCGTCACAGCTATTGTCGGTCGCGTCATTGCTACTCATTTTCCTCGGTGATGGCTCAGTTGGTCCAAGCCAACCTACGCGAAAACCGCAGGATTTAGACTCCGTTAACATCCTACACCGGGAGGCCATGGTGCGAAATTGGCCTCATATCGTTGGTAGCCCTGAAACCCTACGGAAAGCTGGGACACTTTCGGGTAGAATACGGTTCACCTACATGGAATTCACACCAATCTAACCCCCTGCGAAACCACCATGAACAATCGCCTATTTCGACGCTCCGCCCCGATTGCCATCACCTGTTTACTGTTGGTCAGCCCCCTGTTTGTCAGCCCCCTGCTCGCCGCCGATGGTTGGGTCTCCCTGTTTGACGGTAAGACGTTAGAAGGTTGGACCCAAAAGAACGGGACCGCCAAATATGAGGTCGTGGGCAATACGATCAAGGGGACGACCAACGAAGGCAGCCCGAATTCGTTTCTGTGCAGCAACAAGGAATACGACAACTTTGAACTCGAATTCGAAGTCAAAGTACATAACAGCCTGAACTCGGGTGTACAGATCCGTTCGCAAACCAAGAAGACAGCGACGGGCAAAGGCAAGAACAACAAGGTGGGGCGTGTTAACGGCCCGCAAGTCGAAATCGAGGCCAGCGGCGAAAAAGGCGCCGAGGCTGGTTACGTGTACGGCGAAGCGACTGGCCGCGGATGGTTGACTCCTCCAGAACGACTGAAGCCGCACAAACACCTCAAAGACGGACAGTGGAATCGCTTTCGCGTCGTCGCCAACGGCAACCGGATCCAGACCTGGATTAACGACGTCGCGATCGCGGACCTCATTGACGACGAGATTCTCAAGACGCATCCCAAAGGGTTTATTGGCCTTCAAGTCCATGGCATTAGGGCAGGCACCGGGCCATACGACGTGTCCTGGCGGAAACTTCGTATCAAGGAGCTATAGGCCCGGCGTCGTTGCATCCTCCGAAGAAACCACAATGTCCGATACGCCCGAACCAGAAGTACATCAACACGACTCGCCGTGGGTGGTGGACGCCACGCCGGAGACATTCGACGCCGAGGTTTTTGCGCGTTCCCAGGAACTCCTGGTGGTGGTGGACTTTTGGGCTCCATGGTGCGCGCCCTGCCGGACCTTGGGGCCCATCTTGGAAGATCTGGCCAAGCAGTACGACGGCAGTTTTATGTTGGTGAAGGTGGATACGGAAAAACTACCCGAAGCCACCACACAGTTCGGTGTCCAGGGGATTCCCGCCGTCTATGCCGTTGTCGATGGCAAGATTGCCAATGCATTCAACGGTGCGATGCCGGAACCGGAGCTGCGAGAGTGGATTGATCAGGTGCTTGTCGTTGGCGGTGTCGCCGAGGCGGTCAGGCTTGAAGAGATTGCCCCCGAAGCGGCGCTGGCCAAGTACCAGGCATTGGCCACCAAGGATCCCTCAAATACAGACGTCAAGATCGGGCTCGCGCGGATGCTATTGCAGCAGGATGATGTCGACGAGTGTCAGACAATCATGGCAGAACTTGAAGCGAGGGGCTATCTCGAACCCGAGGCCGAAAAGGTCAAAGCGGCGCTCGATCTGCATGGCATGAAGGACGATGATTTGGCGGAGACCCGTGAGGCGGCAACTGCAAAACCCGACGACGGCGAGCTTCAATTTCAGCTCGCCGAATCGTTGGCAGGAGCGCAGCAATTTGAAGAGGCGTTGGAGATCTGTCTAGCGCTGGTCGAGAAAGATCGTCACGGTGTGGGTGAGCCAAGCCGCAAATTGATGCTCGAGATCTTTCGAGCCCTGCCCGACGATTCTGAGCTGATCACGACCTACCGCCGAAAGTTGTCGATGGTGCTGTACTAGCAAGCGCTTGCGGATTAGCACTTGCTATTCCGTCACACAGCACGAGGCTATTCCGGTGACGAGACGAGCACCATGAGAGGACAGAT
This sequence comes from Pirellulaceae bacterium, assembly GCA_030744725.1. Lineage (GTDB taxonomy): Bacteria > Planctomycetota > Planctomycetia > Pirellulales > Pirellulaceae > ARS98. Next base: position 10,128 of record JASLPZ010000126.1, on the reverse strand, counting down.
GGAATGAGACATGTGCGGTTGGTCATCCTCGCGGTCGCGGTATTGTGTTTGATTGGAAAGGGTCTGCTCGACAAGACGGTCAGGGCCCAATCATTGACTGCTGAATTGGAAGCCGAAGGCGCGGCGTCGCTGGCCAGCGCGGCACGCGAGCGTGGCAATGCGGTGCGCGGCGCGATTCTGTTCCCACAGCAGGTCATCGGATGCGCGAATTGTCACGCGCCGGGAGGCAAAGATCTGTTGGGGCCGGATCTCGGCGAAATGGGACCGGAAGCAACGGACGTTTACCTGGCCGAGGCGATGTTGTATCCGTCCAAGGTCATCAGAAAGGAATTCAAATCGGTCACGGTGATAACGCGGGCGGGAAGAAAATACGCCGGCAGAGTCATCGACAGGGCCGGCGATAACGTGGTACTTCGCCTCATCGCATCGGATCGTCGGTTGATCACCTTGCCCAAACGTGAAATCGAAGAGCTCGTGCCCAACCCAAAATCATCCATGCCGGACGGGTTGGTTGATCAACTGACGAATCGACAACAATTCCTTGACCTCCTCAAGTACATGATGGAGATCAAAGCGGCCGGTCCAAGTCGTAGCACGGGCGAGTTGACGCCACCTGCAGGCGGTGACGTGGACGCAAAACTGTGGGGGCTCGTCTTGCTGGATGAGTTCCAATGTGCTGCGTGTCATGGCAATGTCGCTGCCAAGAGCTCGATTCCAGCGAAGCAAGCCCCCAAGTTGGCATGGGCCGCCGGACGGATCAATCCGAATTACATCGAACGATTCATCGCCGCCCCAGCGCAGGTCAAACCGGGAACGACCATGCCAGATGCCATGGGAACGCTAGACACGGATGCCCGGCGGGCAGCCGCGCAAGAAATCACGCATTACCTTGTATCGCTTGGCCGTGTCTCACATGGCGATGCATCCTTTCAGATGCAGCCGTTGGATCGCGCGGCTGCCCAACGCGGGAGTGAATTGTTTCACTCGATTGGATGCGTTGCCTGCCATTCGCCTCGCGGCGAAAATGGCGTCGAACGGCTTCCAACAAGATCTGTGCCTCTGGGGAAGATCGAACAGAAATACAACGTTAACGGCCTCATCGCCTTTCTCGAAGACCCACATTCCGTGCGGCCTTCCGGACGTATGCCGAACATGCAATTGTCGCACTGGGAAGCCATCGACATCGCCCACTACCTGCTGATCAAACCTAGCGGACAAATCGAACCCGTCTCATCCTTTCGGCTGGACCGCACGCTGGCCGAAAAAGGCAAGAGCCAGTTTCGTCGACTAGGGTGTGGCCAATGTCACGTAGATCTGATCAACCAAGACCAGAGCCAACGAAACGACATACAGCATTCCAATCGCGACTATCCTTCTTTCGCCAATCCACCGCTTGCCGCGGTACGCACCGACCAAGGTTGTCTTTCTGGAAACGTGGGCGCGTGGCCTCGTTATGATCTGGACGAGTCGCAGCGCAGCGCGATGCGCGATGCGATTCAGCGAGAGCCAACCGAGTTGACAGACCGACAGCAGATCGCCCTGACACTGGCCACCTACAACTGCGTGACATGTCATCAGCGTGGCGAACTGGGAGGCGTGTCACCCGAGCGAGACGAGTACTTTCAGACGACGAACCCAAACCTTGGGCCGCAAGGCCGCATACCGCCGCGACTGACCGGTGTCGGTGCCAAGCTGAAACCGAAATGGATGCGGCAGGTGCTGGTCAGCGGTCGAACGATTCGACCGTACCTGTTGACTCGGATGCCACAATACGGTGCCGACAATGTCGCGCACCTGGTCGATCTGTTTCAGAACGTCGACCGACTTCCAGAATTGACGTTTGCAGGATTCACCGATCTGAAACAGATGAAGAAAAGTGGTAGCGAGTTGGCGGGCACCGGTGGACTGAACTGTATCGCTTGTCACACGTTTCAGCAGAGACCCGCCGCTACAATGTCGTCAGTGGACCTGACCGAGATGGCCGAACGGCTTCATAAGAACTGGTTCCATCGTTACATGCTCGATCCACAGCGTTTGAGTACCAACACGGTCATGCCATCGTTTTGGCCGGGCGGGCGCGCGATTCGTAAGGACATTCTTGATGGCGATACCGACCTGCAGGTCGAAGCGATGTGGCAGTATTTGCTCGATGGTCGTCAAGCAAGATCGCCGAGAGGGCTCGTCCGCAAACCGATCGAGCTTGTCGCCAGGGACGAAGCGGTCATGCTTCGTCGACGTTATCAGGGAATCGGCAAACGCGGTATTGGAGTCGGTTATCCTAACCAGATTAATCTTGCCTTCGATGCCGAACAGATGCGGCTGGCGATGATCTGGAAGGGCAAGTTCGCTGATCCTGGCGGCGTCTGGCGGAGCCAAGGACACGGTACTGTCCGACCGCTTGGGCGAGATCTGTTTCGGTTTGCTGTCGGCCCAGAGTTGGACGACGCGGTTAATCCTTGGCCTGTCGACGAAGGGCGACCACCGCAGCATCAGTTCAAAGGATACGATCTCGACAGCTTGCAGCGGCCAATACTGAAATATCGTTTTGATAGCATCGATGTTGAAGACTATCCGATTGACGTCAGAGATGAAGCGGCGGGCACGGTACTGATCCGTCGCACGTTGACGTTCATGTCCAAACGGGTACGTCCAAACGTTCTGTTTCGCGCGGCAACCGACCCGAATATCGTGTCTGAAGACAACGGAACATTCCTGATCGGCAAGAGTTTGCGAATCCGTATTGACGACAAGCACCGCGGCCAGATCGTCAAGACGCCGGAGGGTCGTCAGCTGCGCATTCCGCTGGACATCGGGCAAGGTAAATCAACACTCGTAATTGAATATGCATGGTAGGAGGCTGCGAATGTTGCTGCGTTTGACATTGTTGATTTTCTTGGCGATGGCCGGGCTGTCACCAGTCGGACAGCTATCTGCTCAAACACTGGGCGAGTACTGGAATACGGCCGAAGAAGAGGCAAAGTACTACCGCATCGTCGAAGTACCGATACCCAAGGGGATGGCCATGGAGGCGGGTAGCTTCGAGATCCTACCCGATAACCAACTCGCGATTGGGACACGACGTGGTGACATCTACGTCGTTAGCGGTGCATTCGACGAGAATCCCCAAACGCGATACCAACGCTTTGCGAGTGGGCTGGATGAACTGCTGGGCATGTCCTACAAGAACGGTGCCTTCTACGTCACGCAGCAGACCGAGGTTACACGGATCAGCGACATCAACGGCGATGGCCGCGCCGATCGGTTCGAGACGTTGAGCGATGCCTGGGGCTTTCGGCACTATCACGAGTTTGCCTTTGGATCAAAGCTTGACAAAGAAGGAAACATTTGGGTCGCACTCTGCCTATCGGAATCGTATCGCTCGAAAGTGCCTTTTCGAGGCTGGTGCGTCAAAGTGACACCCGACGGAAACACGATTCCAATCTGCAGTGGAATTCGTAGCCCCTGTGGCATTGGCCCCAACGAACACGGTGTGATGTTTTATGCGGAAAGCCAAGGACCTTGGAACGGATCATGTTCGCTGAAGGTTCTCCAACCCGGCGGGTTCATGGGGCACCCGGTCAGCTTTAATTGGTACGACCTGACGGAGAACATGGGCCCCAAACCGGTCGAACCGAACTCCAGATCGCGGCTACTTACTGAACGCCAACGCGTTAAAGAGCTGGTGCCGTATGCCGTGGTGTTTCCCTACATCAAGATGGGGCGTTCGATCTCCGGCTTCATGGTGGATCGCACTGGAGGGAAGTTTGGGCCGTTCGAGAATCAGATCTTCGTCGGCGATTTCAGTCTGAGCGTTGTGATGCGCGCGACAACAGAAAAAGTCAACGGCGTCTGGCAAGGCGCGTGTTATCCGTTTCGCGAGGGACTTGCCACTGGACTGCTCGCCTGTCAGTTCACGCCACAGGGCGATCTACTTGTCGGCGGTACAAACCGAGGCTGGCCAGTTCGGGGCCCGAGAGCGTTTGCACTTCAGCGGCTTGATTGGACCGGAAGGGCGCCTTTCGAGATCAAACAGATCAATGCGAAGCACGATGGTTTTCTGGTGACGTTTACCCAACCAGTCGATCGCGCGATCGCGGCAAATCCCGATTCCTACGCCATGACCACGTACACCCATATTTACCAGCAGGGCTATGGGAGCCCGGAAGTCGACCACACGACGCCGCACGTTGTGAAGTCTGAGGTATCAGACGATGGTCTCCGGGCGTACTTGACAATCGAAGGGATCGTGCAAGGTCACGTTCACGAATTCGACCTGCAACGGATGCGTTCAGCCGAAGGAAACAAGCTTGTCCACGTCAACGCCTACTACACTTTGAACGAGATTCCCACCGACTGAGGATCAACGAATCAACAGGCTTCTCGCAGGACGCAACTGCCGAATCGTCAATCGGAGAATTCCAGCTGAATCTTCAGGATTTCATCCACCGTGGCGAAGAAGGCGTCGACGACACGTGGGTCGAAATGCACACCACGCCCCTCCGCAATGATTTCAAAGCTCTTCTCTCTCGAAAACGCCTTCTTGTACGGCCGCTCGTTGCTCAGTGCGTCGTAGACGTCTGCCACGGCGACAATCCGACCTTCAGGAGGGATTTCTTCACCCTTCAATCCTTTCGGATAACCGGAACCATCCCACTTTTCATGGTGTGTCTCGGCGATCACCGCTGCCATTTTCATAATCGGCGACTCGGTGACATCCAACAGTTCGTCATCCGCCCACGCGGCCAATCGCCTTCGTGAGGCTGGACAGATGATCTGCGTACCCATGATGCCGTGCTGCTTCATCACTTCGTACTCACTCGGTTCAAGCGGGCCCGGTTTCAACAGAATCGCATCGGGAATGCCAATCTTGCCGACATCATGGAGAGGTGCGGCGTGTTCGATCATCTCGACCCAATCATCACTCGCACCAAGATACCGGGCGAGAGCGCCCGAGTAACGGCCAACTCGCACCACGTGCATTCCCGTAACTTCATCGCGGAATTCGCCAGCAGAAGCCAGGCTGTGCAGGATCTGAAGCTGTGCCGCTTTCAATTCGTTAGTTCTCAGACGGACTTGGTGTTCCAGCAAAGCGGTGTGTCTTGTCACTTGGTCGTGGTACGCCTTGGCGGTCAGGATATTCTTCAATCGCAACACCAACTCGCCTGCATGCACAGGTTTGACCAAAAAATCAGCGGCGCCCCGTTTGAACGATTCTAGCTTCGTGTCCGCGTCATCGGATGACGTGAGGACAATCACGGGGATGCGCTTCAGGGCCGGCGCCGACCTCATGGATGACAGGATTTCGAAGCCGCCCACTTCAGGCATATTCAGATCCAACAGCACGACATCCGGTTGCTCGTGCTGGATCGCTTCCAGCGCTTCGCTCGATTCGCAGCAAGTGACGATTCGCTTGAAGCCCGCATTTTCCAAATACTTCTTCACGGTCTTAGTGATGATCGGCTCGTCGTCGATCATCATCACGACCATTTCCGCTAGCGCCAAACCATCGTCGTTGCCGTCGATCGTCAGCGGATCCGGCTGTTGCTGGCCGTGAGCTGCAGAATGCTGTATCTCGACGGCGGGATCAATTGTCGACTCAAGCGTTTGCATCCCGCAGCTCCCCCATCGACGCCGCCGCACAGGAGATCGAAGCTGCCCGGATCCGCTTGGACATGGCCAGGAACGAGCTCCTGCCAGTGCTCGACGCGGTGCTCGAGACTTACGTCAGCGAATTGCGAGGCGACTACAACATCGGCCGCTCGTTTATCGATCAGTTCAGCGTCGGCCAGCCAAGTTTCACTGCGGGTTTCATCTTTGAAGCACCGATTCACCGGCGGTCGGCCAGGGCGAATCACTTGCGGCGGCAGGTCGAGCTACGGCAGTTGTCGAACCGATTTCAGGCGACGATCGAGACGCTCAACGCCGACGTGGAAGTCGCCGTGCGAGAAGTCGAAACCGGCTTTCGTGAGATGCAAGCCAAATATCTGTCGATGGTGGCCACCCAGGCGGATGCGCAATATCTACAACGCCGCTGGGAATTTCTCCCTGGCGACGATCGCGCGGCCAGCTTCATGCTCGAAGACCTACTCGATTCGCAGGACCGCTTGGCCGCCGCCGAGTTCCATTTCACCCAGGCGCAAGTCGATTACACGCTCAGCCTCACGCATTTGAATCGGGCGACGGGTACGCTGCTGAAACACGAACAGATCGAACTGATCCACGGCAGCGACTGTGGTGTGCCAATGATCCTCTTTGAGAAAACCGGTACGGCACCAGAGTTCCAAGCGCCCATCGAAGAAAGCCTCCAGGCACCACTAGTCGAGGCACATCGCTGGGAGCCGGACGGCTACCGTAACGCGGGACGTCGCAGATGATCTTCCGCTCACCTTTCACTGCTGTATGGCGTCTACTTGCGCCGAAGGCGATGCGTCCTCGCCAATCGGACCACGAACTTGTCGCCAGAATCCACGATGCCGCGACGAAATTGTCAGGACTTTCGGATGCTGCGCTAGTTGACAGAACTTTCGATCTGCAACGTCGTGTGAAAGACGGGGAAGTGGTCACTGGCAGGGATATTCTGGAACCGGCTTTCGCAGTCGTCTTCACAGCCGCGCAGCGTGTGTTGGCGATCGACCTTTACGATGTGCAACTCCTAAGCGGGTTAGCGCTGGCCCGCGGCACAATCGCCGAGATGCAGACTGGTGAGGGCAAGACTTTCGCGGCGCTGCTGCCAGCTTACTTACACGCGCTGGCAGGCGACGGCGTGCACGTAATGACCGTCAACGCGTACCTTGCCAAGCGCGATTTTGAACAGATTGCGCCTGTCTATCGATTGCTAGGATTATCGGTTGGCTTGATCGAAGCCGATATTCCCCCCGACGCCAAGCGAAACGCCTACGCCAGCGACATCACTTACGGCCCGGGCTACGAGTTCGGCTTTGACTACCTCCGCGATCAGGTGGCTCTGATTTCGCGTTGCAAGCCGCGGCTCGGCGATTCATTTCGGGCACGGCAGGGCGTGCGCGAGCTGGGGGGATTGCACGTTGTCGCCACCGAGCCGCAGGAATCTACACGTGTTGATCGCCAGCTATTCGGCCGCGCCGCCCGCCAAGGCGACCCCGGTTCGTGTCAGCGGTTCGCATCATCCGACGATGAACTTTTCGCGCGTTATGCGCCATCCCTGTCGGCCCGCATTCAGCGCCTGGCCGACACCCACGGCCAATGCCAAATGGAACTCGAACACGACGTCGCAGCGCTGCAACATCGTGTCGAAGGCACGAGGGCCTACCAGCGGCGCCAGTTGTTCGCTCATGACGACTGGTTGGAGAGCGTCCTGCGGGACCTGACATAGGCGCTCTTCTGTGACGCCTGTAGCGGTTAGACCGCCTTCCTGGCCCCTGCTTCGCGGGTCGATTTTCCACTACGCGGTTAGCCGTAACCTAAACTTTTCCAAGCAATATTGCGCAGATATACCGTTGTGTTATGTCACCGTGGGGCGGAGTGGCAGGACTCCGTTCGAATTTCCAACGTGAGATTGGCGATGAAAGAGTGGCTATTGCAAGCGAGAATGAGGCTCGCATTGCGCGCCGCGATCGCGTGTGGCCTGATGGTCGCCGGTTCGTCTGCGTCGCCGCCGGCAATAGCCTTCGAGTTGGAAGGATTTACCGAACCGTATCGTACGATCAAAGTTGCGGCTGACGAGACAGGGACGATTGAGGAGGTCTTCGTGCGCGATGGTCATACTGTCGAGGCCGGTCAGCCGCTGGCGCGGCTCAATTGCTCTGTACACAAAACGCTGCTGGCCATCGCCGAGCAGAGTATGCAAGCCGAAGGCCGGCTCGACGCAGCACGCGCCGACTTGCAGATGCGGAGGGAGCGGCTGGAGAAATTAGAGCCGCTGCGGATTCAAGGACATGCACGGCAGGAGGAGGTCGATCGGGCTGCGGCTGAAGTCACCGTGGCCGAAGCTAACCTGCGTACGGCGCAAGAGGACCTGGTAACCAGGCGGCTCGAATACGAAAAGACAAAAACGCAGATCGCGCGACGTACGGTTCGCGCGCCGATTACCGGTGTGATCACGGAAATGCACAAGGACGTAGGCGAGTTTGTCGCACCAAACAGTCCAGATCTACTGATGCTCGTACAGCTCGATCAACTGCTGGCCAACTTCACGTTGACAAGCGCGCAGGCCGCGAAACTGCAGTTGGATCAAGAAATCAAGATTCGGTTCAGCGGGGTCCTGCGAACGACGGGCGTGGTTGAGTTCATCTCGCCGGTTACCAACGCGGAGAGTGGATTGGTGCTCGTGAAATTGCGCATCGAGAATGCTAAAAATCGTTTCCGCAGTGGTGAGCGCTGCAAGATGCGTTTGGAGAATTGACTCACGATGGTCGATATCACGCTCAATGATAATGCCTCGCCGGTCATCGACGCGACACCGGACAACACCGACCTACTACGGCGGATTCAGCGCGAGATGCTTCGGTTGGCCTCATCCGGGCCGACAAAGGCCGAACTGCTCCAAGGTCTTGCTGAATGGATGAGTGCCTTCGCTCAACCACTGGAAGTCTTCTACTGCGAACGTGACGAGCAAGACCAACTGGCCGACGCGATACAACTCGACCACACCGCAGCCGATGACCACGACGATCGTTTCTACCAACAACTGACATCCGCCTGCCATACAGCTTGTCGAACGGGAGAACTGGATGTGCGACGCTGGGCAACTCCGCCTCGCATGATCGTCGCGGCACCGATTCCACTGCGTGGCAGTGATCCCGAAGCGATTGGAGTCGTCTTCTCAGAGAACAATTCTACCCCACACGACATGATGCTCGTGCAGATGGTAGTCAGTCACATCATGTTGTGGCACGTTATGACGGGTGGCCGCGAACTTGACTCCAACGCGCGCGACTCGGCGGCGTTGGTCGAATTGCTGGATCAGGTAACTCCCGCGACGAGCCTGCGACAAGCCTGCTATTCGTTGGTCGGAGAGCTTAAAGAGTATTTGAAATGCAAGCGCGTAGCAGTCGGTTTGCGACCAGGTGGAAAGGGACGTTGCCGGCTGGCTGCGATTTCCGGTGTGACGCGATTCGACAAGCAGTCACAAACGGTCCGCGCATTCGAGTCGGCAATGGACGAAGCCGTGTTACACGATGCTGTCACCAGGTGGCCGTCGATAAACGACGCGTACCGGCACCCGGCACTGGCCCACAGACGCCTCTGTGCCCTCGAGGACACACAAGCCGCCGTTAGCGTGCCACTGCGCAACAATGATGGCAATGCGGTCGGCGCGTTGATTGTGCTTGCCGATGTCGCTGAATCGTTGACCGCTGCCGAGCGATTCCTGCAAACTGCTGAGTCTTCGCTCGCCACATCGCTCGCCGTGGTACAGCGTCTAGAAGGTGGCTGGCTCGCACAACTGGCTCGCACCGCGGCACGAATCTGGCAAACGTGGAAAGGCAAGGTTGCCCTGGCCGCAATCACGCTTGTGGTGGCGGTGATGTTGATTCCGCTACCGTACAGAATCTCCAGCGATTGCCAAATTGAACCGGTAACGCGACGGTACGTCGTCGCGCCCTTTGAAGGCACTCTAGAGAAATCGCTGGTCAAGCCCGGAGATGTGGTGCGGGCGGGCGATATGCTGGCGCGTATGGATGGCCGCGAAATCCGCTGGCAGAGGGCAAGTGTCGTGGCAGATCTCAACCAGGCTATCAAGAAACGGGATGTGGCTCAGGCGTCGCACAGCTACGCGGAACAACAGATTGCGAAACTCGAATCGGAGCGACTGGAGTTGGAATTGCAACTTCTGGACCACCGTGCAGAGAACCTGGAAATCAAGAGTCCCATCGCCGGCATCGTTGCGAGCGGCGACTTGGAACGTGCCGAAGGTGCACCCCTTACCATCGGACAAACATTGTTCGAGATCACTCCGCTGGAAAAGATGATCGTGGAAGTGGCACTGCCCGACGACGAGGTCTCACACGTTGACATCGGACAGACCGTCAACGTGCGGCTGGACGCTTATCCTGGCCAAACGTGGCAAGTCGTTGTAACAAGAGTGCAACCACGTTCCGAGATCCGAGACGAGGACAACGTCTTCATCGTTGAAGCAGAGCTAGACAATAC
>JASLPZ010000125.1:0-18038 GCA_030744725.1 Pirellulaceae bacterium | reverse complement strand
GAGGGACCACCAGATAGTGGATTGGATTGGCACCCATGCTGGATAGCGCATCAATCTGCTCGGTCACGCGCATCGTACCCAACTCGGCTGCCATCGAACTGCCGACACGACCCGCCAGCATCGTGGCGGCAAGAACTGGGCCAAGTTCACGAACAAGGCTCATGTTAATCACAGCGCCGAGCCGTGTTTGGAGACCAAGTTGCCGGAATTGCCAGTAGCTCTGTTCGGCGAGCACCATGCCAATAAACGTACCTGTCAACGCCACAACGGGCAGACTCAATACACCCACTTGATAGAAACTCGGCAGCAATGTCTCACGTTTGGGCCAGCGCCTCGACAGCCACCAGGCAATTCGCCCGCAGAAAAGCCCAAAATCGCCGAGCCACGTGATGCTATCGATGACGGCAGCACCCCAATCAGCGACCCAGTCGCTGATCGCGGAATTCCGATGCGTTGTGCTGTCATTCGGCATGTCAGGACCAGCGGTTCTCTAGGGCGAGCATTGTTGCGTCGCGGCAAGCGCGCAGCGCAATCCGAGTTCGTCGCTTCTTTTGTCGTCGCACCTGACGCCCCGCTTGAGAGAAACTTTGCGGGTTGTTCGATTTGTGCCGACCAGCGCAGCTAGGGAAAGTTGGGTTATTGGCGCACAAAAGGTCAGACAAGAACGAAAAAAGGGCCCACAAGTTTCGGTTGTGGGCCCTGGTTTGGTGTGTAATTGCCGATTACTTCGCCTCTTCTTCGCCGGGTGACTCCGCTTCGCCTGCAGCTGCACCCACAGGTTCCTCCGGCGGTTGGTTGGTCTCGCCGAGGAAGCGGAGGCGCCGAACCTTGTCCTCGTCGTCGCGAACGACTTCGACAACAATCGTATCATTGCCTTGGAACGTGCCCTGAAGCAGTTCTTCGGAGAGGACATCTTCTACAAAGTTCTCAATGGCACGACGCAGCGGTCGGGCACCGTAGTCGAGATTCGATCCCTTTCTGATCAGGAACTCTTTGGCGTCATCAGTCAGGCTAAGCGTATAGCCTCGCTCGAGCAGACGCGAACGGACCTTCGCCAATTCCAGATCGATGACCGATTTCAGATCTTCATTCGTCAAGTGACGGAAGATGATCACGTCGTCCAACCGGTTGAGGAATTCGGGCCGGAAGACTTTTTCAATCTGATCGTTAACACGCGCCTTCATGCTGTCGTATGAAGCATTGTCATCGGGCTTTTGGAATCCGAATGACGATTCATTCTTGATCGCTTCGGCACCGGCGTTGGTGGTCATGATCAGAATCACGTTGCGGAAATCGACGTTGCGACCAAAACTGTCCGTCAAACGGCCCTCTTCCATGACCTGCAACAACATGTTGAAGCAATCGGGGTGAGCCTTTTCAATTTCATCCAGCAGCACGACGGCGTACGGCCGGCGACGAATCTTCTCGGTCAACTGACCGCCTTCTTCGTAACCGACATAGCCCGGAGGCGCGCCAATCAAACGGCTAACGTTGTGCTTCTCCATGTATTCGCTCATGTCGATCTGAATCAACGCATCGTCGTCGCCAAACATGTACTCGGCCAATGCTTTTGCGAGCAATGTCTTTCCAACTCCCGTCGGGCCAGCGAAGACAAAGCAGCCGGTGGGTCGCTGGGGATCTTTCAGGCCACTCCGGCTTCGCCGAACAGCCTTGGAGATCGCCCTGATTGCTTCCTGCTGGCTGATCACCCGTTCATGCAGCTGATCTTCCATCTTCATCAGCCGGAGGCTGTCCTCGGTGGAGAGTCGCGTCAGTGGAATGCCCGTCATCTTGGAAACCACCTCGGCGATGACTTCTTCATCGACGACGCCATCAGTCTCACGAGACTTCTCCCGCCATTCACGCGTAATCTGCTCCTTCTTCTTCTTTAGTTTGTCAGCCTGATCGCGGAGCGAAGCGGCCTTCTCGAAATCCTGATTGGCGACTGCTTCTTCCTTTTCCTTGTTCAGACGTTCGACATCATCGTCGATCTCTTTGAGATCTGGCGGCCGAGTCATCGATCGCAGTCGAACGCGTGCACCCGACTCGTCGATCACGTCGATCGCTTTGTCCGGGAGGCAACGGCCAGTAATGTAGCGTTCGGACATCTCGACCGCCGAGACAACAGCATCGTCGGTGATCTGCACACGATGATGCTCTTCGTAGCGTTCGCGAAGTCCTTTGAGGATCTCGACCGTCTCTTCCTTGTTGGTCGGTTCAACCATGATCTCTTGAAACCGGCGAGCAAGAGCGCTGTCTTTTTCGATGTACTTGCGATATTCATCCAGAGTTGTCGCACCGATGCATTGGATCTCACCGCGAGCCAATGCAGGCTTGAGAACGTTGGCCGCATCGATGGCACCCTCCGCGCCACCAGCACCCACGAGGGTATGCAATTCGTCGATGAACAGAATCGTGTTCTTGGCCCGACGAACTTCATTCATGACGGCCTTGATTCGTTCCTCGAATTGGCCTCGATATTTGGTACCTGCGACCATCATCGCCAGGTCGAGCACGACAATCCGTTTCTCGGAAAGAAGTTCCGGAACGGCACCACCAATCACACGTTGGGCAAAGCCTTCAACGATCGCGGTCTTGCCGACACCTGCTTCGCCCAGCAAGACAGGATTATTCTTTGTGCGGCGGCAAAGCACTTGAATGGCGCGCTCGATTTCACGTTCACGTCCGATAACTGGGTCGAGCTTGTTTTGGCGAGCAAGTTCAGTCAGATCGCGGCCAAAGCTGTCCAGCGCCGGCGTCTTCGATTTGCTTCCCTTGGAAGAACCGCTACCAGACTCCACCGCTTCACGACCGCCGCGCTCCGTGCCTTCCCCTTCCAGGCCATGACCTAACAAGTTAAGCACCTCTTCGCGAACTTCTTCCAACTTGAGTCCTAGGTTCATCAAGACCTGTGCCGCGACGCCCTCTTGTTCTCGCAATAGACCCAACAGGATGTGTTCGGTGCCGACATAGTTGTGATTCAGGTTCCGAGCCTCTTCCATCGAGTACTCGATCACCTTCTTGGCGCGCGGCGTCTGCGGTAGCTTGCCCATCGTGACCATCTCTGGACCACTCTGAACGAGTTTTTCGACTTCCAAGCGAATCTTCCGCAGATCGACATCAAGGTTCTTAAGGACGTTGGCCGCAACGCCGCTGCCTTCCTTGACCAATCCCAGCAGGATGTGCTCGGTGCCAATGTATTCGTGGTTGAAACGCTGCGCCTCCTGGTTGGCCAGCTGCATTACTTTCCGTGCGCGATCTGTAAATCGTTCGTACATAGTCATTCCTCTTTGGTTGCTCCTTGGTTCGCTGCGCCCAGGCTCGCGAATCAAGATCTCACGACGGATTAAGTTGGCTCTTGGTTTGCGTCAGTACTCTGGATGATTTGTCTGATCTTGTCCAGGTCGTTGGTTGCTTGTTACGCCCACGGTCAACGGGTTGGCTCATGATTTGACTTGGTGGATGTGGGTTCCGTTCCCTTAAAGTATTCGTCTTGTGCCTGAATAGACAAGCCCCACCAGTCATGCCATTGCTGCTGTCACATCGATCGGGAATTCCGTGGCAATTGCACAGTGGACGGAAGGTCTTGTTATTCGTCTTGACTAAAAAACGATTGGCCAGCAGGTCACAAGGACATCCCGCCAGCAAAATCTCTAACCTCACCAATGTTGCAGCTTGGAATCCTGGGGCGGTTTGACACCGAACGGAAGACATTGCGACTTGCCAGCAGACAGCAGTTGGGGCATCCCCCCCCGGGGCCACGCGGAGCTAATGTCGCACGTAGTTCGGGGCCCCCGAAGGTGCTCCTGACAAACACGCATCCATCTGGCGTTCGTGGCCTGACGAGCCACCTCGATCCATCGAGCCGAACACGGCGAATCGTCGCCTCGGAATTGTAACTCCTAGTTTCATGATGAGCAAGGCAAGCATTTGACTCATCAGGAGTTAGGAAAACCCCAGTGGTTCGCTGTTCGGCACCGTCACTAGGATTGGCAGGCTTCCTACAACGGCACCAGCCGTTCCGACGTCCCCTGGACGTGACGATTGTCCGGCGTTTTCTTGCCCTTGAACCGCGAAACGGACTGTCTAATCGCTATAAGCCCCATGAGCTTCGCGGTGGTTTGTGGCGAATGTCACGTCCGATCCCATTCGATCCCATCTGACGGAACGTCGTCAAACTCGCCCGAGGGCAGGCCAGGATCACGCAAGCCACACCCTGTTCCAGTCGCACGCCACCATTGCTGACCAAGAAAGAACCTTAAATGCTGCTAGAATGGTCTACCACCGGGGACACCATCGAGCCAACTCCGTGGATTATTCAGTGAATCAAGGGAATCGTGTGCCGTTACTGCGGATCATCGATGCGAATGCGAATCGAGCAACCGAGGGGATGCGGGTTATCGAAGAGTACGCCCGTTTCGCGCTTGATGACGCACACTTGACACGTTTGCAGAAGCAGCTTCGTCATGATCTGATCGAGGTTCTGCAAGTACTACCGCGCGAAGAGCTGTGTGCGGCCCGGACAACTGAACAAGACGTCGGGACGCAGATCGCAACACAGGCGGAATTCGAGCGGCAGGACATCCGCCAAGTGGCGACGGCCAATCAAAAGCGTGTCGAGCAATCCTTGCGGAGCTTAGAGGAATTTCTCAAGCCGCTTTCGGCTGAGACGGCGCGGCAAATCGAACAGCTGCGTTATCGTGCGTATGCGCTGGGGCGGGCGGTGGAGTTGACTGGGTTTTCACGCCAACGGCTCGAACAGGCAAAGCTCTATGTGTTAGTTGATGGTGGCGAATCACTGGATGCATTTTCGACAGCTGCGGCAGCACTGGTCCGCTCGGGAGTTCACGTCCTGCAACTTCGTGACCTGCGGTTGGATGACAGACAGTTGGTTGCGCGTGGGCGTCGCCTCCGAGAACTGACTCGCGAAACTCCAACGCTGTTCGTCATGAACAACCGGCCGGACCTCGCTGTCTTGACGCAGGCCGATGGCGTGCATGTGGGACAAGATGATCTGTCCTTAAAAGAAGTGCGGGCGATCGCCGGGCCCAACGTGCTAGTTGGTGTTTCGACCCATTCAGTGGCCCAAGCACGGCAAGCCGTAATCGATGGCGCGAACTACCTCGGCTGTGGTCCGACATTTCCTTCACGAACTAAGTCGTTCGCCGAGTTTCCTGGCCTGGAGTTCTTGCAGGCCGTCAGCAGCGAGATTAGTTTACCTGCCTTTGCCATCGGGGGAATCAGCCCCGCGAATCTGCCAGAGGTGCAAGCGAGCGGGTTTTCGCGTGTTGCCGTGGCCAGCGCCGTGACGGAGGCCGAGGATCCAGAGTTGACCGCAAGACAATTCATGGAAGCCCTGAATCGTCAGGAGACAGTACAGTGCTCTGTCAAGACTAAGAATTAGGGTTGTCGAGCCTGATTGTCGAGCCTGATTGTCGTGGTTCGCTCCGCGAACCAAACGTGTTGATCGCAGCGATCAACGACTATCTCACCAGGCGACCATTCTTCTTCAACCCCCAAATCAAAAATTGACACAGCCTAGTTCTGCGAGATCAGCCGATCGACGGACGCGACGATTTGGTCAGGCAGTGAAGTCGAGAATCCTTCCCACACGCCAGCGATCCTCCCTTGTTGGTCAATCAAGACGGTCGTCGGGTAGCCCATCTCCTGCGGTTCCATGCCGGTGGCGGACTCCAGGCTGGCGCGGCTGGTAAAGTCGGGATCAAAGTAAAGTGGGAAATCCAGCTTCGCTTGGTCACGGTACCTTGTCGTTTCGATTCGCATCGCTTCCAAGCTGGGGTAGACCCAGATCCCACAGGTGACGGACAAGAACTGAAATTGGTCATGGCGGTGATACTTCTTTTCGATTTCGACCATGTGCGGCATTTCAATGCGACAAGGCGGGCACCAAGGTCCCCAATAGTTGATCAGTGTTACATTCCCTTTCAGGTCTGCTTGAGTAAAAGACTGGTCTGCGTCGATGAATGGTTCGACTTTCAGAACACTTAGCTGATTTCCCACACCAGGATGGTCGACCCCCGTTTGCTCGACGGGCTCTAAGAACCGAGAATAAACAATGAGGAATCCAAGGCTGACGAAGACGGCAAAGGCAACGAGAAGCACCCACCGGGAGCCGTTGGATTCGGGCGGTGCGCGATGCTGCTCGAATTCAGCCGTTGTTTCGATGGCCATAATGCACCGCCGGGAGTTTTCTTAAATGGAATGGGAACGGGGATTGATCATCGTGCCAGCGACGCGAAGAGGTTCCCTGTTAGAGTCTAGCTTTGGGACATGCGCGCTCGGTGCGCGCATGTTTTGTGAGCGACCGACGGGAGCGTACCGGTTACGGGCATGTTCCCTATTTGGCTGTGGCACTGCCGCGTTAGGATCATCCAGTCTTGGACAGTGTCGCAGTCGCCACGCTGTCATGCAAATTCTCCTGGTTGTCATTCTACTCAATTACAACGTCTCAGCAGAAGACAAGGCCCCTGCGATCGACGACGTCACTTACGGTGCCCCGCAGCAGATCGCCACATTGGCGAATCAGAAGATCAACGAAAGTAGTGGCCTGGCGGTATCACGGGTGGAACGAGGTTTGTTTTGGACGCACAACGATTCAGGCGACAAGCCGCGAATCTTTGCCTTCGATGTCGCTGGAAAAGACCGAGGCGAATACCGAATTCCCAAAGCAACAGCGAATGACTGGGAGGATATGGCATCTGTGATCGTTGAAGGAAAGCCGTATTTGGTTTTGGCGGACGTCGGTGACAACGCCCGTCGACGCGAGTTTTGCGCGTTGTACGTCGTCAAAGAACCGACCGGCACAAAGCAATCGATCAAAGCGAGAAAGATTCGCTTCCGTTATCAAGACGGGCCACACGACTGCGAGGCAATTGCCATCGATCCCGTCAGTAAACACATTTTCCTGATGACGAAAGCGCTTGCGATTCGCTGTCCGATTTATCAACTCGCCTGGCCAGACGATGACTCGGATGACGTCTTGGTGGCCCAGAGGGTTGGCAGCGTGCAATTGACGATAGTCACGGCGATGGACATTGCCGCTGACGGTCGCCGTGCGATCATGGTGACGTATGTCAATGCTTACGAATTCCAGCGGCGCGGCGAGGAGACGTGGCCGGACGCATTTGCGCGTTCCCCCCGATTGATCGAAATGCCACAGCGACGCCAGGGTGAAACCATCTGCTACGGGCAAGACAGTCGGACGTTGTACCTGACCAGCGAAAGGACACCCACACCTTTGTGGCGCGTTGCGCCGCGGGTTGCGAGGTAAGCAGACGGAGCTACCATCACGCTCTCCCCGAGGAAGCGATGTACGAAGTCGAGCAGAAGTATCGTGTGGACGATTTGGCAGCCGTTCAGGAACGGTTATGCGCACTCGGCGCGGCGTGGGACGACGAAGTCCAACAGGTCGATCGCTATTTTGCGCATCCCTGCCGCAACTTTTCTGAGACCGACGAAGCGTTGCGGATTCGTCAGGTTGGCGAAGAGAATTTCGTTACCTACAAAGGACCGAAAATCGACCGCACAACCAAGACACGCCGAGAACTCGAACTTCCACTGCCAACCGGGCTAGCCTTTGCGACGGAATTCGCCCAACTGTTGACGTTGCTTGGTTTCGAATTCGTAGCCGAGGTTTGCAAAGTGCGACGCAAAGCCGCGGTCACCTGGCAGGATGGGTCGATCGAAGTTGCGATCGATCGGGTTGAACGCGTGGGGGATTATGTCGAGCTTGAAGTCATGGCAACAATGGCGGAATTAGAGATCGCAAAGGAACGCCTGACGGGGTTGGCCAGGGAATTACATTTGGAAGACGTCGAACGACGCAGCTACTTGGAATTGCTGCTGGGGAGTTCCACACCGGAATAAGCGATTTTTGGACGGTCTGTGAAACGTCCATGTTTTCTGCGTTGAGCACTTGTAGGCCGCGCACAAGCCAAGCGAAGTTCCGGCAACGTGCCAAGACGCGTGGCTAGAAAGCTCATATCAGGTTCTCCTTTACAAATGAGTCGAGTTTTAGCGACGGGCACCGACCGCTGGTTGGTCGAGGAGCGGGTCATCGCAACCGAGCGATAGCTCGCGTCGGTCCGAGGCACGGCCTCGCTGGTCCTTGCGTGGTGTGCAACCAGCCTCGTTTCGTCCGCCATCACCAGCTATACTGGCCTCATGCAGCCCACCGCTTCCACCACGTCGCCTAACGTGGCCCACTCCTCTCAGGCGACGACCGAACACGTGCCCAGCGACACAACCACAGAGGAGTTGTATTCGCCGCGAAACTTCTTCGTTTTGGCGGGCTACCAGATCGCGATGCGGACCGGTTGGATATTCAAAACCGAGAGCGTCATCATGCCCGCGGTGCTGGATTTCGTCGCAGGCGCGGGCTGGATCCGCGGCTTTCTACCGCTACTGAATCGCTTTGGTCACAGTGTTCCCCCGCTGTTATTGGCCAGACGCGTCAAGAATTCGCCTCAAAAAAAGTGGATCTTCTGCCTGACAACGACATTTGTCGCCGCACTGATGCTGGCTATGGCTGCGTTGTTTACGATCGAAGAACGACCTGTCGCCTGGTGGGTACCAACGGCCTTCCTGTTGTTCTACACGACGTTCTTCGTCTGTATCGGCGTCAATCATCTGGCGTTTAATACGCTACAAGGCAAGTTGATCAAGACGACGCGTCGGGGCCGCTTGCTATTGCTGGCCAACGTAGTAGGTGCCACGACGGCCGTACTTTGCGCATTCTTTCTGTTGCCGCTCTGGTTGGATGCGGAATCACCGCGATTCGACCTACTGTTTGGCATGGCTGGTGGTATGTTCGCGGTTTCGGCAATGCTGGCGGCGTTATTGGTCGAGCGGCGAGACTACCACCGCGAGGCTGCCACATCGGTGTCGCGCGTGTTTGTCGACGCCGCGACGCTATTGAGGCGCAATGTGCAGTTTCGGCGACTGGCATCTGTTGGTGCGATGTTCGGCGCATCGATGATGTTGTTTCCGCACTACCAAAGTCTAGGCTTGCAAGAAATGCACCTGGACCTCAAGAACCTGATGTGGTGGGTTGTGATTCAGAATATCGGCACCGGGCTGTTTAGCGTGCCGGCAGGCATCGTGGCGGACCGGCGCGGAAATCTGATCGTCTTGCAAGTTGCGTTGTTAGGGATCGCCGCCGCCCCGATTGCGGCCCTGCTGCTTCGTCACGCGAATGTTGGCGCGTGGTTTTGCCTCGTGTTTCCGCTGGTCGGCCTGACGCCGGTCGTGATCAGGACTTTGCAGAATTTTACGCTGGAAATCTGCGTGCCCGCGGACCATCCACGATACCTGAGCACAATGGGACTATGTGTTTCACTGCCGTTGTTTCTGTCTCCAATGGTGGGGCTGTTGATTGATCTGATGGGATTTGAGATCGTGTTCATAGGAATCTGCGTGGTTGTGTTGGTCGGCTGGCTGACGACGCTACGTCTTCGAGAACCACGCGACCATGTCAACGTCAGCTTTCTACAGACCAGTGACTAAGCGAGGTTCGCAAGTAATTGCACAGTCGACGCCCGGAAATAGGTTGAAAACACGTTGTGGGTCGGTCTCCCGACCGGCCCATGTTCGGAGGGAAGGTCAATCGGCGAGTCGTGATTCGCCACCGTGGCACAGTCGGGAGACCGTGCCACAACACCGATTCTTAATTGCAAACCGCGGATTCGCTTCTAAGCACCGCTTAGGCAGAATGCGGCGTTGGAAGAGAACGGCAAATTGAATTCAATTCTACGGAGGTAGGTGATGAGTATGTTTCAGTTGCTGAAAGCAGAGCTCTGGCATCGCAAGCTGAACATCACGCTCAGCCTGTTGGCGCTGGTGGCGGCGGCCACCCTGTTCGTCGGCAGCCCAACGTTGCTGGGAGGCTATCGCAGTGAATCCGAACAACAGTTGGTCGCCATGCAAGCGGCAACCGAGTCTGCCTTGGAAAAGATGCAAGACGAGACGGACAGCGAATTACAGAAAATGCAAAGGAAAGCGGAGAGTGACCTCGCTCAATTGGACAAACAAACGAAACGAATCATGCGCGATCTTGGCTTCAATCTGCGGATCGTGCATAAGAATACGGACATGACGCAGTTGTACGCGGCCTTCGTGGCATTCGATATGCCCGATGAATACGTTACGCGGTTGGCGGAAAGTCCAGAGATTACCAAGATCGTACATTTGGTTGCCACGCTCAAACAGATGGTCCAATGGGAGGACAAGTCGAGACTGCTCGTCGGATTCGCGCCCGAGGCGACTCAAACGCATATCGAGCAAAAGGCACCCATGGGTTTTCAGATCAAGCCCGGTACGGTCTATCTTGGCGCGGTATCCGGCGAAGGACATGAAGTCGGCGACAAGGTCGACATCCTGGGCAAAGAATTCGAGATCGCACGCATCCTGCCAGCCCACGGTACGGCCGAAGAAGACATCGCCATCTGTATGCATCTGAAGGATGCTCAAGAGGTGCTCGACAAGCCTGGTCGGATTAGTGAGATTCTAGCGTTGGGCTGCAAATGCAAAACGATCGAACGGATCGAAGAGATCACACAGCAGTTGGAGTTGGTGCTTCCCGAAGCAAAAGTTATGGAACATCGTATGCAGGCGATCGCACGCGACGATCAGCGCAAACTGATTGTAAATCACAATGCACAGACCATGGCCGATTACCGCGCCAATCGCGAGCGCATCGTCCAGAGAGAACAAGAGAGCCAGCGGCAGATTGTTGATCAGGAAATCGAACACCGCACCAACGTGATGCAACTGTTGACGGGCGTGACGTCCGTTGTTACGCCGCTGATCATCCTGGTGTGCGCCATCTGGGTGGGGATGTTGGCGTGGTCGAATGTCCGCGAACGGCGCGTCGAAATCGGACTTCTCCGAGCCCTGGGAAAGAGCTCCGCCAGCATTGCGGGTTTGTTTCTTGGCAAAGCAGTATTGCTTGGCATGGTTGGTGGGGCGCTTGGCTGTGCTTTGGGCTACTTGATGGCACGCTGGATGGCGACAAGCATGCTGGGCGTGGATGTCGTCAACTTCACGCCCTCCCTGGTGGCAACGTGTTGCGCGTTCTTGGGAACACCAATCATCGCGGCAATGGCGAGCTACCTGCCAACTTTGTCGGCCGTAAATCAGGATCCAGCTGTCGTGCTCATGGATGGATGACACAGCTGATGGACTGTGACGGACAGTTCTGTATGGTAGCTCACATTGGACGGAATTAGATTGCCGAGGAGTGAGAATAAACGCCAACAATCCGATCGATTTGGTTGACACGTGGCAATTGCGATGCCGATAATGGACCTCGAATTTGCAAGTCAAAAAACCGTTTCGTGGTGAACGGTTGCTCCTCTAGTTTCGTTCCCCATTCTTACAAAGGTGCATCAATGAAGATTCGTGGAATTCTGGTCGGTGTGGCGTCGGTGGCTCTGCTAACACTGACAGTTTGCGCTGCAGAAAAAATCAAGTTGGAAGGTATCAAGTGTGCAATGAATCCGAAGAAGGCTGCCAAAGCGGAGAAATCTTTCGCCTACAAAGGCGGAAAGGTCTTCTTCTGCTGCGATAATTGCTGCAAGGGTTTCGCCAAGAAGATCAAAGACAAGGACGAACTGGCCACTGCCAAGGGTAACGCACAGTTGGTCGCAACGGGTCAGGCCAAACAAGCCAAGTGCGTCTTCACGGGCGGACCGCTCAAGACGAAGCTCACTGTTGCAGGAGCTACAATCCAGTTCTGCTGCAACAACTGCAAGGGCAAAGCCGAGAAATTGACAGGCGATAAGCAGTTGCTCGCGCTCATTGGCGATGCTGCCTTTAAGAAGGGCGGCTTCAAAGTCGGCAAAGAGAAAAAGAACTAAGATTGGCGAATTGCCAAAGCAATTGAAGGTGAAGAGGGACGCTCAAAAAGCGTCCCTCTTTTTTTGCCAGTTGAGACATTCAGCGTCACCAGGACCGCCTTGGCGCAACTGACCTACCAATAAAATGGGTAATCTGCGATACTCCGCGCGCTTAAACGAAGTCATTGGCACGGAAGTGGAGCAGGCAGGATGCGCATCTTTTTTTCGGTTGGTGAACCAAGCGGCGACTTGCACGGTGCCAATCTCATCCGCGAGCTACGACAGCGCGATTCACAGATTCAATGCGTTGGGTATGGTGGCCCACGGATGGCCGACGCTGGTTGCCAGTTGCACGAAGACCTGACTCGCCTGGCCGTCATGTGGCTTCTTCGCGTGTTGTTGAATCTACATCACTTCGTGAGTCTACTTCGCAGTGCAGACCGCTATTTCCGTGAAGCGAAGCCAGATGCCGTCGTGCTGATCGACTATCCGGGATTCAATTGGTGGATGGCCCGCGCCGCCAAGAAAAATGGGATCCCGGTTTTCTATTACGGCGTTCCGCAGTTATGGGCCTGGGCCGAATGGCGAATCAAGAAGATGCGCCGGTTCGTCGATCATCTGCTCTGCAAGCTTCCCTTTGAAGAGAAGTGGTACAGGGATCGTGGCTGTGATGCGATTTATGTCGGGCACCCTTTTTTTGACGAGACGAGTCGTCACGAATTGGATGAGCATTATTTGGCCAGTCTTCAGCTCGTCGAAACACAGCCACTGGTCACGATTCTTCCGGGTTCGCGGACTCAGGAAGTCAAAGGTAACCTCCCCTCGTTTCTGCAAACAGTCGCCAAAGTCCAGCGCCAGGTGCCCAATGTCCGGTTTGTCATTGCGGCCTTTGATGGCAAACAGGCTGCGGCGGCCCGTCAGTTGGTCATCGAGAGCGGGCAGTTGGTCGAAGTGTTTGCCTCGAAAGCCCCCGAACTCATCCACGCGGCGACCTGCTGTCTGGCGTGCTCTGGATCCGTGTCGCTTGAGTTGCTGGCCTACGAGAAGCCTACGGTGATTCTGTATCGGGTCAGCCCGTTGGCGCTGTTTGCACAGAGCTTCTTCCGCAAGGTCCAGTACATCACACTGGTCAATCTATTGGCCTGCAAGAATGCCTTTCCGGACAAGGTCACCACGTTTGACCCCGATGCTCCGAGGGCTGAAGACATTCCGTTTCCCGAGTACCTGACTTCCGCTGACAAATCACCGGAGATGGCGGCACACATCACGTCCTGGCTGACCGATGATCAAGCTCTGAGCCGACGAATCGGACAATTGCGCGAGCTAAAGGCTCGTTTTGCGCACCGCGGCGCTTCGGCAACCGCCGCGGACTACATCTTGGGAAAACTGTCTGGAACACAACACGACCAACCGTCGCACCGGTCGACAAGGATCGATTCGCCGGAGGTTTCCGCCCCGCACACGGAGGATCGGTCACACGTCACGGCCAAGGATCGCCACTTTTAGTTCCCGTGGTTTTTGTTGATAATCTTGGTTGACGAATGTCGATCGTGGATTGTTACAAGGCACGTCCGTGTTGCCTTTCGCCTGACACCGAACAAGGACCATTCTGTGCTATTGGGTGAACCTCCGCAGACACAGTTTGATCTGAATTTCAGCGTCCTCGGATTCCCTGTGCGCGTGCATCCATTTTTTTGGCTGGCCGCGTTTATTCTGGGAAGTCGGGGGGGAAGTGACGAAGCTGGCCTTGTGTTGCTGGTTTGGGTCGTCTCGCTTTTTGTCTCGATTCTGATTCACGAATTGGGGCACACATTGATGATGCGGCAGTTTGGAATTCCGTCGCACATCGTGTTACACATGATGGGAGGTCTGGCCATTCCTGATTCGTTCGGCTTTGGCGCGCAGTCGAAAAACTCACGGTCATCGATCCTGATCTCATTCGCAGGGCCGGCGGCCGGATTCGCATTTGCCGCCGTGATCATCCTGGTGATCATTGGCACCGGTGGACAATTCAGAGTCGATCCTGCATTCGGTTTCCCCTTCTATCGATTTGGGCTGAACGCGGAACTAGGACCCGATAATCCTTGGAACCACCTTGCCAGTGCCCTCTTGTACATCAATATTTTTTGGGGACTCGTCAATCTGCTTCCCGTGTATCCACTGGATGGAGGCCAAATCGCCAGGACGGTGATGATTGATCAGGATCCTGGTGGTGGCGCGATTAGATCGCTATGGCTCTCCGTGTTTGTGGGTGGCGGGATGGCCGTGGTCGGCATCCTCAAACTCGGCAGTCTGTTTGTGGCAATTATGTTCGGCATGTTGGCTTTTCAAAGCTACATGGCCATCCAGCAGATGCGCGGCGGTGGCGGGTTTGGTCGTGGTGGCTTCGGCGGAGGCAAGCCTTGGTGAACTCAGTTGGAGGCACGGGCAACACGGCTGTCGACGGACCTCGATCCGAGCCAGCGGATGCGAATCCAACGGTTCCGACGCAGCGGGTGGTAATTCTGGGGGCCAGCAATGTCATTCGCAACATCTCCACGGTGCTCACAACGGCAGAGCGTTTTTGCGGTCAACCGCTGGATTTCCTGGCTGCTACAGGACACGGGAGATCGTATGGCCTGACGAGTTCCGTTTTGGGCCGATCGTTGCCCGCGATTAGGGCGTGCACCCTCTGGGATGCGCTTTCCGAGCAGCCGCAGGTCCCCACCGTCTCGTTGGTGACGGATGTTGGTAACGATCTGCTTTACGGTGCTTCAGTCGAGACAATTGTCTCTTGGGTCGAGGAGTGCTTGACAAAGTTGGTAAAGATATCCGACCGCGTGATTCTCACAGAATTGCCCCTTGAGAACATCGCTCGCCTAAATTCTGCAAATTTTTTTTTTTGATCAGATCGATTCTTTTTCCCAAGTCGAAACTGACGTTGTCGGCAGCGCGTGAGATGTCCGCGGCGTTGAATGAGCGAATCGCAAACCTCGCATCCGCGTCCGGCGCAACGCTGATCAAGCCCGATGTGGCTTGGTACGGCGCTGACCCAATTCACATTCATCGTCGCTACAGCGACAACGCCTGGCAACAAATCTTGGGCCCCTGGAAAACGAAAGCAGCTACCTCCAGGGAGGCGCCAATTCGTACCAAACGGATTCCGTTAATGAGGTGTCGGCCTCACGTTCGTTGGTTGATGGGCATCGAGCAGCGTCGCGCGCAGCCCACGTTGCGGTTGGCCGGCGGTACGCACGTTTCCTTCTTCTAGTGGTACAAAAAAGCCTTGAATTCAAGGCTCTTCTTGCAACTCTCAGTCGATTCTGGCGGCCAGATTACTGGCACTGTACGTTACTTTGTATGAGATTTCTGAGGTGCTTCAGTGCGTTCAAACCTAACGTGAATGCCGTGCCGCGCGCAGCGAATCTGAGATCTTGCTAGGTACCATCTTCACGTCGATCTGACTGTCATGTCAGGTCGCCTTGTAGCGAGACCTCGAGAAAACTTCTGTTCCTGATCCACTCGCCACGGGCGCCTCGCGGTTGATTGCGGCGCGATGATCAATTGATGGTGCTGATTGAGACGATCATCAATATCTTTGCACGCGTGTTTCTTTTTTTGGACGACGACTTCGAGTCGGTTTCGGTTTCGGTCCTGAGGCACAGAAATGAATCGGAAAGATTTAGGAATTTTTTTGGGAAAAACGTGTTGCAGAAATCACGCTGTTCCGTACAACTAGATTTTGAGATGAGGTTTAAACCACTTCTTTGTTTGCTTTGTTCAACGTTTGGAATGTTGTAACGGACAAACAATTCAAAACTGTTGAAAGTGGTTTTCGTTTTTGTCAGTGCGGTTAACTCGTCGGTGAGACCGCGAGATGGAATTCGTAACTGACTTTTTTTTAACGGAGGACGTACTGTGGCCAAGAAGAAAGCTGCGAAGAAGAAGAAGAAAGCTGCTCCAAAGAAGAAGGCCGCCAAGAAGAAGGCCGCACCAAAGAAGAAGGCAGCGAAGAAGAAGAAGAAGTAACTTCTTCCTGGGCGCGTGATTCACGCAGCCGACTTCCGCTTCGGCGGAATGCTGACTACGACAAGAAAGAGCTGTCGGAACTTCCGGCGGCTCTATTTTTTTAGCTCGTCCGACAGCTTTCGGGTCCTGCTTGCTTCAAGAGTTAAGATCCTGCATCTCTCATTCTGGGAGAGATGCGATGAGGTGAAAACCGCTGTGAACCCGCAACTTAAGGCGGGGGCGTTCCCTCTGGCGTGCGATACTCGGCTCGGTAAACTACCTGAGCATGGAGTCGCGTGCGACGTTCAAAATGGGTCTGATAATCCAAATCGCCAGTCGCTGGACGTTCTTGTACGGTTAGCGGGCCGATCAGCGAAGTCTCTTGGGCGATCAATTTGACCGATGTTTCATAATACTCGGCGACGTCGGTCCAGAAATGCAGTTGTCCGCCAGGGATCAAGACGCGTTGAACGTCGGCGAGTAACTGTTTGTTCATCACACGTCGCTTCTTGTGCCGTTTCTTCCACCAAGGATCCGGAAAATAAACATGCACGGCGGCCACAGTCCGATCGCGAAGGTACTCGTGAAACACACGCAACCCATCACCCTGAATCATCAGTGCATTTTGGAGGTTCTGTCGCGCCAAGCGAGCGGCGCAAAAACGGGCATACTTGCGCATGACTTCGATTCCCAGGTAGCCCCGCTCTGGATGGGACTGGGCGGCATTTTGGATGAACAGGCCCTTGCCGCTACCAACTTCGACTTCCAGTGGCAACTCGCGACCGAAATGCGCGGCGACATGAAACGGCTGAGGCAGTTCGTCCAGCGTGAGAAGGTGATTGGTCAGATCGAGCGTTGGTTCAATTTTACGTAGAGCGCGTCGCCCCATGGCACTTGCTTCGCCTGATGACAGAGGCCAAAGAAGTAGATGATCGCGAGGTGAGCCAGTCTATTTCGAGGTCAACTGGCGAACGGCCTCGACGGGCATTGCGATTCCCTTCAAGATGCCTTCCACAACGATAGAATCGCCAACCACACCTTGGAATCGACTGACAATGATCCGGCCGCGCCGCACCTTCTGCAACTGGCACATCAGAATCAGTCGACTGCCCGGCAGGACTGGATCGCGGAAGCGCACTCCGTCCAAACCACCGAAACCGACCATCTCAGTTCCCACAAGATCATGTTTCTGGGTGTAGTAGCTGCATAATTGGGCGGCAGCCTCGAGCATGATGACTCCTGGCATGAGCGGCATTCCAGGCATATGCCCCTGAACCCAAAACTCTTCGGACGTCACGTCTTTGTAGCCGACAACGATGTGCTTTTCTGTGTCTTCATGCACAATCGCTGTCAGATGCTCCATCGCGAATCGCTGAGGATTGTATCTACGGATCTCCTCAATATCCGCGATGACGCTGTCGAAATCGATCGTCGATAAGTCAGCGATCAGGTCTTTCTTAGGCACAGTTCCGACCTCGTTAGACAAACTCAATTGGCGAGACCGATTGCTACGGGAGGCGGAGCTTCTTGCGTTTTTCTTTGCGCTTGAGGTTATTTGCCGGGCGTTTGCCGTGATTGGCTTTCTTCACCTTGTGCGTCGGTTTGGCCATTGATCTCTCCAAGGAAAAAAGGGCAGCGGAATCTCTCAGTTTATCAGCATTCTGGTCCACTGAGAACCCGATTTGGGGCCTCGATAATCGTGGGGGTGCATGTCAGGAATTGCGTTGCTTCCGGGGTCGTCGAAAACGTCAATAGGAGAATTGGGGGTTTACTGGTTAAGCTGCGGCAGTTGCGTTTACTTGGTTAGTTCTCGAGGAGGTTCGCATGGATGCGAAGCAGGCTCGGTTGGAGGAGAAACTCGCAGAATTGCTGAAGCAGACGGCAGCAGTTGCTTCACAGTTACAGGGCCTGGAGCAGGGTCCAGGCACGCCTCACTACGATCAGATCGAATTGCCCGCCCATGAGACGGGACAACATCTGAGTCAGATGATTCAATCCGCCAGGGCTGGTGACGTCGCCGCTGAGCAGCCGCCACAGGTAGTCTGTCCTGACTGTGGGCGGTCCTGTCCCGTGCAGACCCAAAGCCGCTCGGTTCATTCGATGGATGGGAGCGTCGGGCTAGGCAACTCCCAGCAATAAATGTACCGTCAGGTTTTCTGCGGCTGAATGCGGACGGCGTATTTGGAGATCGTGGTG
>JASLPZ010000124.1:0-18048 GCA_030744725.1 Pirellulaceae bacterium | reverse complement strand
GGTATGTTATTAATCGGGAGTTGCCTTAGTAATTGCCTCACCGAGCGCAGTGCTTATCTGAAGCAACCCAACCTGATCACAGAAATTCAGTTGAGCGAGCGCGTCCTGAAGATGGCTGATCAACGCCCGCGCCACGGTCGCTTCATAGCCCAGCAAGAAACGCGATTCGCTGGCCTGCAGCAATTCGCGGACGGAGTCGCGGTTACGCATGGCTGCAACGGCGTCGCGAACGACATCGAGCGATTCGCCCAGACGAGTTCGCAGATTCTGTTTTGGCACGTAGCTAGCGGCACCCAATTTGAGTGCATTGACGGCAATCTCCTCGCTGCCATTGCCTGTCATCAGGATAACCGGCACGCGCGGATGGTGACGGCAGATCTTGCGGACCAATTCCAGCCCATCCATTTCGGGCATTTGCAGGTCAGTTAGTACGAAATCCGGCTGGATTAGCTCGAGTGCCTCCCAGGCAATGCGTCCGTTTTCCGCATAGATCGCCGTCAAACCATTCTCTTCGACGCATTGGCCGGCAAGCCTTCGATCGAGCGCCGAGTCGTCTACGACAAGCGCAGTTGGCATTTTGCAACTCGCTGTTTGAGAAAAGTGCCGTTACCGGAATCTACCTGCTTCCATCTGCGAATGCGACACCGGAATTGAAGGGCCCTATAGATTCTACCAAACAGGCCATTGGCAAAACACCCAGCGGCGACTTTTTGCCCCGGCCCCACGCCATAATCGGCTTGCTTTTATGCTGTTGATTGCTGCCATGATTGCCAAACAATGCTAGTGCTGTGTCAATTCTTGATTTTAGAGTTGAGGAAGAATGGTCGCCTTGAGAGATAGTCCTTGTTCGCTCCGTGATCAATACGTTTGGTTCGCGAAGCGAACCACGACAATCAGGCTCGACAACCCTTATTCCTAGTCTTGACAGAGCACTAGCTTGGTTTGCGTCGAGGTGGCTTGGCGATCAGCGTGACGCGTGGAAAGGTGGAAGGACCACCGTGAAATGTGCGTCCCGTTGCCAGGTAATGATCGTAAAGAAAGACCCCCGTTTTCGAGTTACCCGCCGACTGACATCGGAGGATGGCAGGTGCCCCGCATTCCGCGCAGACGACACGCAGGCCATTTTCGTCCAGAAGATTATGCATCGTCTTGGCAAACGTCTGATTGTTCTTAAGCGAGCCGAAATTCCAGCCGGTGTAACTATTCAACGTGACTTCAAGCGACTTTCGAATGGCATCCCTGTAGGCACTGATTTCCACCTTCGCAGCCTCCAGATTGACCATCGCCGGCTGGAGCGGTGCCGAACTGCCGAGGAAACGCAAACGGATGCCCTGCCGGAGATGCTCGATAAGATGGTCAAGCCAAAGGACGTATCGATTGCGATCGCCAGACGTCTGACCACGAGGAGGCGTTGGCCCGAGAAACAGTTCAACCACGCCGATTGGTTCGCCCTGGCCGTCGATCGGTCCCAGCAGCAAAAAGGAGTCGGTCGGATTACTGACGTTCGCTCCGTCTCCCGGCGTGGAAAAAGGACGCACCAGATAGGCTCGAGCACACCCCAGCGCATGTTGTACCAGTTGCTCGTGAGGTCTCTGATATTCGCCCTCCAGGCCTAGATGCTCGAAACCGACGTGGGCCTTGATGCCCAGGTGGCCATCGTTTGGCGAACAGAACCAGATGGCTCCCGCTGTGGCTGCGTATAACTGAACGACCTGACGTATGTACTCGTCCAAAAAGTCCTGCAGGTCCGTCGCCGAACTGGGAAGCTCCTTGATTCGATGATAAATACCCTTAAACGACGCCCGTTCGTTGGGCGCGATGTCGTCGAGCAGTTGGTTGAGGATCGCCGTTGACATGGCAGAGCTTCTCGCTGTTTCAGCACGGGGCGATTAGACGCCGGTTCGATTAATTGTCAGGTTGATCAAAACTGAATCACACTAAAAACGTTGTCGCAGTCAATCGAACTCGCCTCCGCCAACTCCGTGATCAGCGTTGTGCGAAGGTCCGTGTCGGTGGTTTGCATCATCTTGTCAGTTGCCGCCACCTGTTCTCGTGTCGGTAAGGACATTGCCGATCCCGCCTTCTCGTCACCTTGAGTGTTCCGCTCAATGAACTTCAGCAGCGCGGCGCTGCCGTCGTTGGGTACATTTGTAGAAGTGGCATACATCGCACGATCCGATTCAATGACTCGTTGATCAAGCTCGTCAAGTGGAGCAAGTGCCAGCAGGAGAGCACTTGGCGAGGATTTGGGTTCGAGCAATTCAAACGCCAATCGGTGTAATCGCGGTGGATTCATCCTCGGTTTCTCCCTTACTTGCCGTGCGCCCTCGGGCGGTGGCCAGCGGCGGAATCTAGCGAGTCGACTCTCTTGATTTTAGTTGCTGTGCGGAATTCGTCGAGCGTTTCGCGTGTCCAAGCCAGGTGTCCAGGCATATAGCCAGCAGTTAGGAGGCCGCCTGACGGTGGCTGGTGCTGGGGGACCTGACACATCCATCGCTTGTTTCTTCTTTTGCAAGCAGGTTGCAAATTGCTTGACACGGGATCTGGTTATACCTAAAGTATGAATTGTCGGTTATACCATAAGTATGAACTAAAGCAATTGGGGCGAGTTGGCTTTCCAAAGAGGTCTTTTTCCGCGACACGGAAAATCGTCACAAACGTCAAGTTCACAAAGAGTTCTGAGTTTTCGATGCGACGAGAAAGTGGGAATTGTTGTAAAGGCTGTTGTCACAAATAGAGTGGAATCCATGCAGTTTTGACTGCCAAAATCACGGTGGTCAGCCAAACAACCCGGGTTGATCTCAAGGGATCCCAAAATCATGTCCGCAGAGCAATCATCAGTTAATTCGGAAACCGTCGAAAAGACAAAGCAGCAGATTCGTGGCTTGGTTGGCGAAATCTCCGCGCTATCCAAGAGCGAACTGAACGCCGAAGAGTACTACGCCGAGTTTCTTCAACGTGTTGTACAGGCCCTGGCAGCCGTTGGCGGAGCGATCTGGACCGTTGGGCAAGACCGCCGAATGGATTTGGCTTACCAAATCAACCTCAGTGACACGCTCTTGGATGCGTCGTCCGATGAAGCGGAGCGTCACACCCGATTACTTGATTATGTTGCCCAGTCCGACGAGGGACGATTAGTCCCTCCTCTTTCGGGCGCTTCTGATGACCGGGCTGGCGGCAACCCAACCCGATTTCTACTCGTGCTCTGCCCGCTGCGGGCGGATGGCAAAGTGGAAGGCCTGGTCGAGATTTTCCAGCGGCCCGATTCGCCGCCTGCAACCCAACGCGGTTATCTGCGGTTCGTCGAACAGATGGGCGAGTTGGCGGGCGAGTGGTTGAAGACGCAACAGCTGCGTCAATTCACGGATCGTCATTCCTTGTGGGCTCAAGCGGATCAGTTTTCGCGTCAGGTTCACGAGAGCTTGGATCTCCGCGAAACGGCCTACGCCGTCGCCAACGAAGGACGACGCTTGATCGGCTGTGACCGCGTCAGCGTAGGGGTCATGCGTGGCCGCAAATGCCTGGTTGATGCGGTCAGCGGCCAAGACGCACTCGAGAATCGCTCGAACATCGTCAACTTACTGAGCCGATTGGCAACTCGCGTGGTCGCCACGGGCGAACCTTTGTGGTACGAGGGGTCGACCGACGACCTGCCTCCCCAGATCGAAAAAGCAATCGATGCCTATGTCGATGAATCGTATTCCAAGACGATCGCGGTGTTGCCATTGCGTCGGCCGAAGAGCGCTAACCAGGCGGCACGGGATGCATCGGAAGGAGCTGCCGAGCGTGACGATCACCACACCGGCGACGTCATTGGCGCGTTGATCGTGGAGCAGATTGAGAGCAAGTTGCCTCGTCCGGTGATGATGCCGAGGATTGACCTCGTTTACGAACACAGCTCTCGCGCCGTCGCTAATTCGATGGAGCACACCAATCTATTTCTCATGCCGGTTTGGCGTGCACTGGGCCGCTTGAGCTGGATTGTCCGCGCCAGAACATTGCCAAAGACGTTAGCTGTGGCCGGGTTGATTCTTGTCATTATTGCCGTTCTGACATTTGGCCAGCGTGACTTTTACTTGAAGGCCAAAGGTTCATTACAGCCGGTGGACAAATCCGAGGTGTTCGTCGCGATCAGTGGAACTGTGATCGAGAAGAAGGTCGAAGACCAACAGATCGTTGAAAAGGACCAAGTCTTGTTGATCCTTCGGAATACCGACTTGGATGTCCAGCTAGAAGACGTGCTCGGACAAAAACAGTCGACCAGCCAGCAACTGATTTCGGCCCGTGAAACGCGTGTCCTGCAAGGCAAGTTGCTTTCCGAGGAAGAGGCAATTCGGTTGGACGGCCAGATTGCCGAGATGACTGTTCGTTTGGAAAGCCTGACTCGTCAGCACGACCTACTCATTGATAAACGAAAACTGCTGGAGATTCGTGCTCCCATCGCGGGGCAGGTGATGTTGGCGTGGGACGTCGAAAAATCTCTGATGAACCGTACGGTTGAAGTTGGCCAAGTTCTGATGTCGGTGGCCGATCTTTCGGGCAAATGGGAAGTGGAATTGTTCA
Organism: Pirellulaceae bacterium; assembly: GCA_030744725.1. Classification (GTDB taxonomy): domain Bacteria; phylum Planctomycetota; class Planctomycetia; order Pirellulales; family Pirellulaceae; genus ARS98. Next base: position 13,485 of record JASLPZ010000124.1, on the reverse strand, counting down.
TGCCCGAACGGCGAATGGGCCACATTGATACGGCTCGCAAGGACGGCTCCGGTTCGCGGGTGGACTACATCCTGGCGACCGAACCGGAGACCGAACGTACGGGCGAAGTCCATTACGTTCAGAAGATCACACAGATGCACGAAGAAGAAGGCCACAGCGTTCAGATTTGTGTCAATATCGAAGATTCGGAAATCAATGAGCCTCGCCCTGGCACGACGGTGACGGGCAAGATTCTGTGTGGCCGCCGGGCGATTGGCTACACTTGGTTTCACGAAGCCGTCGAATGGGCTCAGGCCAATATTCTGTTCTGAGGCGCGTTGGCTCTTGGGCTTCAGGCCAGCCGCTGGTAGCCCACTGTTATCACTCAACTTCACAACTACTCGCATCTTATTTAGGAACCACGGTCATGCACAAGAGAACGATTGCTGTCGCATGTTCGCTGTTGGCGGCCCTGCCGATTGCGCTGTTGTCAGCGCAGGAATTTGGGAGAGAATCTCCGGGCAGCGGCGAGTACGCAAGGATCCGTCACGCCGTCGTCTCGTTGAAGGACTATGTGCAAGTGCCCGCCATGCAGGCAGGTGTATTAGACACACTGGAAATGGAAGACGGCACCATCATCAAGGAGGGCGTTCTGATTACCAAGGATCAGCTGCTGGGCAAGTTGGATGACCGTGACGCAACCGCGCGAAAGCGTGCCGCGCAGCTGGATTTCGAGGTTGCTCAAGGAGAAGACGAAAAGGCCGTCTACGCGATTGCCGCCGCCGAAAAGACGGTCGAAGTTGCGGCTGTCGAAGTCGAGGAAACTCGCAACGTGAATGCTGCCGCGCCCGGTGCCATCCCGAAAACACAGGTCCGGCGGCAGGTTCTAACGCATCAGCGATCCGCTATCGAGGCTCAGGTCGCACGGCAGGACAAGATTGGAGCCGCAAAAACGGCCGAACTGCGTGAAGCCCAGGTCGATGTTGCCTCCCTCAATTTGGATCACCATAAAATCAGGTCGCCCATCGATGGCGAAGTCGTTCAGGTCTATCGCAAAGTTGGCGAATGGGTCAGCCCAGGTGATCCTCTGCTACGCATCGTCGACCTCCAGACACTTCGCGTGGAAGGCTTCTTGAAGATCAACGATTATTTGCGACAAGATATCGCCGGCCAGCCAGTCGTCATTGAAATCCAAATGCCGCGCGGACGCACAGAAACATTCACAAGCACGATTAGCTACGTCAGCCCCTTGGTCCAGGCCAGCGGTGACTATCGCGTGGTGTGTGAGGTCAAGAATAGGAAGGCGAATGGCTTTTGGGTCATGCTGCCCGGGATGGACGCCGAGCTGACGATCAAGCTGAAACAGAGCCAGCTTGCCAGTGCCCCATAGGTTCCCCCGAAAATGCTCATTTGAGGAAACTCTCGGCGCTATCGTGTAGTCCAATGCGTATCGAATACAGACAGTAAGTAAAGCGGAAATACAGGTTCATGGCAACGCTTGCGGACAGCTTGGTTAGCAGTGCATCGCGTCGACTGACGTTGCGAATGCGAGCGGATCTATCGGCTCGCAAACAGCGCTATCACGGCAGTGTGTATTGGGTTGTCAAAGAACCCGTGGGATTGAATTACTACCGATTCCACGAAGAAGAGTACGCCATCCTCTGCATGCTCGATGGGAACTCCAGCTTGGAGCAAATCAAAGAGCAATTTGAAGAAGAATTCACTCCGCAAAAAATCACCTTCAGTGACTTGCAGCAGTTCGTCGGCATGTTGCATCGTAGCGGCCTAGTTGTCTCCGAAGCAGCCGGCCAAGGACGTCAGCTGAAACGACGTCGCGATGAAAAGAAACGCAAAGAGCTGATGGGCAAGTTCACCAACATTTTTGCGATTCGTTTTCGTGGCTTCGATCCAGAACGGATCTTGAATTGGCTGCATCCGTTTTTCGGTTGGCTGTTCCACCCGCTGACCGTCATGTTTTTTACGATGCTGGGGCTGAGTGCGCTCTCGCTCTTGCTGGTTCAGTTCGATGTGTTTCGGACGCGGCTACCGACGTTTCACGAATTTTTCGGGCCGCATAACTGGATCTATCTCGGTGTCACCATGGCGACCGTCAAAGTCCTCCATGAATTCGGTCACGGCCTCTCGTGTAAGTACTACGGCGGCGAGTGTCACGAAATTGGCATCATGCTACTGGTGTTCACCCCCTGTCTGTATTGCAACGTCTCCGATTCCTGGATGCTGCCTAGTAAATGGAAGCGTGCATTTATTGGCGCCGCGGGGATGTATGTCGAACTGATTCTGGCTTCGTTTGCCACGTTTATATGGTGGTTCAGCGAGCCGGGGCTGCTGAACCACTTGGCGCTGAGCATGATGTTTATCTGCTCCGTCAGCACTGTCATGTTCAACGCCAATCCTCTGCTTCGGTTCGATGGCTACTACATCACTATGGATCTGGCTGAGATTCCTAACTTGCGGCAGAAGTCGACGGAAGTCTTGAAGCGGTTCATGGTCAAGACCTGTTTGGGTATCGAACAGCCGCCGAGCCCCTTCCTGCCGCAACGACGGCAGGTCTTCTTCGCCATGTTCACAATTGCTTCGGTGATGTATCGCTGGGTGGTTGTGTTCTCGATTATGTACTTTTTGACCAAAGTGCTGGAACCATACGGTTTGAGGATTATTGGCGAACTGGTTGCTGTGGCCGGGTTGTTTGGGCTGGTTATTCAGCCCTTGATTCGACTGACGAAGTTCTTTTACATGCCTGGGAGGATGCACAAAGTGAAACGGCATCGTGTGGTCGCAACCGCGGCCGTCGTCGTGGCGTTGTTGGTCGGAGTATTGCTGATTCCCCTACCCTTCCACGTCGCCTGTACTTTCGAAGTGTCGCCGCGCGGCGCGGAACAGGTTTATCCCGGGGTCAGCGGGCTCTTCAATGGTGCCCTCGTCAAGCCGGGTGATACCGTAATCAAAGACGAAACCGTCCTCGCGAGATTGGAGAACATCGATCTACTACTGGCGGTCGAGCAGTTGCGGGGAGAAAGAGAGCGACTGGACGCTCAGTTGGTGAATGTCACCAGACAGTCATTCTTGAACCCAGCAATCTCCAGCCAGACCGAGACGCTGGAAAAGATGATTGACACCGTCGAGCGGCAGTTGGCAGAAAAGGAAAAAGAAGCCAGTCTCCTGGAGATCATTGCCCCAGTTTCTGGAGTGGTGTTTCCACCACCTGTCCGTCCGTTTCGTGATTCCGGCGATGGCCGGCTCCCCTCCTGGTCAGGGTCGCTATTCGACAAGAAGAATCGGGGCGCCTCATTGCAGGAACGGGATCAACTCTGCCAAATCGGTGATGCCAGAGCCTTCGAGGCCATGCTGGTCGTAGATCAAGGCGATGTCAACCTGGTTTTGGAATACCACGGCAAGAACAACCGTCAATGGCCGCCCGTCGACATGAAGTTGGACGCCTACCGTTGGCAGACGTTTTCCGGCGAAATCGAAAAAGTCGCCCTGGCTCCCATGGAACATACATCGGCAAGCCTTGCCAGCCAGGGTGGAGGCGAGCTCGATGCAAAAACTGAAGCCAATGGGATGCTGAAACCGATCAGCACATCGTATCAGGCCCGAGTTCGTTTTGATGACAATGACGAACAGTTGCGAGTTGGTCTTACCGGACAGGCCAAGATCTACACGGGTTGGCAGCCAATTGGCCGTCGCGTTGCCCGCTATTTGTACCGGACGTTCCGGTTTAATTGGTGATCCTTCGTGTTCACCACCTATTTAGGGAGGAAAACGGTTCTGGAATCTCGTGTGAGCTTCTGAGAATTGAATCACTTTTGACGTGGCACGCCCCAGTGTCCTGGCACGTGTCGAATCCAAGTTTCTACCATGGGAGTAATGAAAAATGGCGAAAGCTGCAGAAAAGACAGCCGCGAAACCCGAAGTACCTGCAGAGCCGAAGGCTGCCGAAAAAGCAGCACCTGAAGCTTCGGACGCTGCGCAGCAGCAACAGCAGATGGTTCAGGTTCAAGTCAAAGATGAAAACGCGATGGCGCTCTACGCCAACTTCTGCCGCGTCACGGGATCCCCCGAGGAGCTGATCATCGATTTTGGTCTGAACCCGCAACCCGTTGGTGTTCCAAAGGACCCAATTGAAGTCAAACAGCGCATCATCGTGAACTACTACACCGCCAAGCGTCTGCTGGCCGCCTTGAACATGTCTGTTCAGCGTCACGAAGCCGTCTTTGGTGTCTTGGAAACGGACATTCAGAAGCGACTGAAGAACCGTCAATAAGTCGAACCGAAAATCGAATTGATGGCAGGTGACTGTCGTCATAATGATGGCCGCGTAGCGGATTGCCTAAGCATCCGCGACGCGGCCTTTTTCTTTTCCTCCCAGTTTGCCTATCCTTCGACCCCACCTATAGGCCACCAGGGGAAGCCAAAAACTTTGCCAGCTCCGGACCGCGAGCGGGGAACTAGTCGGATTGCGGTCACGTCCAACCGTTACAGCCCTCCGCGATGGGAACAGGCAGGTTTGGCAAATTAGGCATTATGTAGTGGAGCCCACGCCATTTTGTTGCATTGGCCTCTTCCCCAACTATAATCGATGAAATCTACGGAAACTGTGTGTTACGACCGGATTTAACGCAATGAGGGAGCCACCTCGATGTTGCCAGGTGGTTGCTGGTAACCCCTTCATTTTATCTATTTTACATCATTGAGCTATCTATCCGCGCTCGTCGAAGTAACCCCCTAGTCTGAGGGATGGTTGATGACCATACGACGTTCCCGTCACTTGCGAAATGCAATGACAAGTCAACGAAGACGATCCGGCCGACTCGATTACGAGTGCCGACGGCGTCTGTTATTGGAGCGACTCGAAGATCGACTACTGTTGGCGGTTGGGCCGCGCCTCGCTGGCGTGCAACCGAACAACAGTGATCTGTTTTCGTTTGTCGAACAGTCTACAAATGTGCGTGATGTTGCGCCTCGCGAGCTGACGTTACGCTTCGACGAGAATCAGCAGATCGATCCCCTTTCGTTATCGGGAATTCAGATCGCGCGCAGCATTAACAGCATTTTCGGGGACGGTGACGACCAGATCATCACACCCGGGTTTATTGGGGTTGGAAAGAGCCCCAGCGAGAACGAGGTCGTGATTCGATTTGCCGAATCGCTATCGGACGCTTTTTATCAGATTCAGGTGTTTGGCGCGGGGAATGCAAACGACTTAAAGAACCTGCTTGGGGACAGTTACATTCCGACATTGGTTGACGGTGACGGCAATTCGTCCGTTGATTCGATCCGGTTCGAATTGGACCTCGGGGCACAGGTCGTTGCGGTAGTTCCGCAGCCGATCAGTCGAGACCCATCAGGTACGCTGGTCCAGGCCCGAAATCAGATCGAGGTCTACTTTAACGATGACGACTTATTCGTTGAGAATGATGACCTGGGTAATCCGATCCAGTCGTCGGCTGAGAACCCCGAGTTTTACCAGCTGATATTCAGCGCCGACACAGTCCGCAACACGGACGATGTTGTCATCATGCCGACGGATGTTTCTTACGATGCGTCGCGGGATTTAGTCACACTGACGTTTGCGCAGAACTTGGATTCATTGGAGGATCCAGATACGGGCGCCTTGATCGGGCCAGGCACGTTCAGGCTCAGGGTGGGGAGCGACGAGGCTGCCCCGCTGCCCCCTCAGCAGTTTTCGTCCCACTTTGAAGTCTCTTCAGATTTCAACTCCAACGATCAGGTGGTGTTGCAATTCACGGCCGTCCGACCGGACGAGCATCCGATTTCCGTGGTCGTCAACCGCAGCGATCTTGGCGCCGCCGTGGATTCCGCTCCACGCCTGCTGATTAACGTTGTCAATTCGACTGTTTTTGTGGACTTAAACTTGCACGCGGGTGAAGAGACGATCGCCCAAGAGGTGATTGATGCGATCAACGGACACCCCGCTGCTCGGGAGCTGATTGGGGCATCGATCAATTCGGGGGATCCGGCCACGACAGTCGGTGATCGCCCCGTCAACTATTCGCCGCTCAATCTGATTGGGTTGGGAAGCAGCTTCAACACAGCCACGAACCTCACTGACGAAACGGACATTGGCGCTGCGATCGTGGTCACTGGCAGCGGCAACGCCTTTGTGGACGGTCAGTTCTTCGGGATCACCGACGCCTCGGGCACGCCCCGGACATTCGAGTTTGATAGCGACGTGCCGACAGCTCTAAATAATGCTGCATCGATCGCCATCGCTTTTTCGCAAGATGCAACTCAGTCCCAATTGGGATTGGCGATTGTCGAGGCGATCAACGGCGCTAGTTTTGACACCACCGCAATCCTGGCTGGAAATCGAATTCTGCTGGAAGGTGAAGACATTGTCGACATGAACGCCGGTGTGTCGGGGTTGACGAAGGAGTTTCAAAGTCGGTTCGACAGCGGGCAGGTTTTGCAGGTCTCACTCGCCGGCGACTCGTTCACCGAGGGCCAGTTGTTCAGCATTACGGACCGGTTCGGTGTGACCAAGGCGCTCGAATTTCGTCATGGTTTCATCCTGCAAGTCCCTTTGGACATCTCGACCGGATTGGCCGACGAGGACATCTTTTCCATCACAGACGAAAACAACACCACGACGGTCTTCGAGTTTGAAGATGTCAACGATCTGAACGGCGTGACAATGGGCAACGTCGAGATTCAGTTCGACTCCACCGTTGACACGCAACAGGACGTGGTGAACGCCGTGATGGCGGCGATTCAGATGGAGGTCGATGCTCTGGCAATCAGCGGCATCACTCCGTTCGATTTAGGTGAAGGCCGAATTCATCTTGGCAGCACGCCCGTCGCGGTCGATACATCGGGCGGTGGTTTGATGGATACGGGATCGCCTCTCGTGCAAACGCCCGGCGCGACGCGAATCGACTATCTTCCGCACGCTTCGTTTACTAGTAACGCCGTCGCGTTGGCGATTGGAAACGCAATCAACGCTGCCGGTTTTGCTACCGAAGCGTTGCCGGTGAGCAATCAGATCCGCCTGACCAATGACAAGTCGATTGACGTCGATCTGCCAGGTTTGGCGATCTCCGCACAGGGTCGATTCGACACTGGGCCTGTGTTGACGGTGACCAAGGGTGGCAGCGGATTTGATGATGGCCAGACCATTCAGATTCGCGACGACCGCGGCACCATTCGAAACTTCGAGTTTGACAACGAGTTCTTCCTGACCGTTTCGTCAGCCATGTTGCCCAACGATGGCGACACCATCACGTTGACTCATCGAGCCACGACGGGTGCGGTGCCGACGGACGTGTTCGTTTTCGAGTTTGTCGACACCGGCAGCGGCGGGGCGCTCAACAACCCCGACAATGTGGCGGTGAATTTCGACAGCGGCACGGACGGTCAGGCCGAGATCGCTGCTGCGATCGTCGCGGCCTTTGACGGGCTGATCGTCGACGGCAGATTGTCGGGCATTTCGCTCGTGGATACCGGCAATGGCCAGATCCAGCTTGGCGCGGGCCCCGGCTATGGGTTCGTCATCACCAGCGCAGCGGTCGGGCAAACCGGTCCTTCGCTGATCGATCCGAATGCCGTTGCCGTCACGCTGACCGGTGGCGAGTCGATCAACGAGATGGCAGTCCGTCTGGCAGATGCCGTTAATTTCGCAGGTTTCCGGGGACTCGGCACTGCCGTGAAGGACCGCATCTATTTGACCAACGACCGTCAGGTAATTGTCGATGGTGACCTTGACGCGATCACAAAGTCGTCGCAAGGCATCATTATTTCTTCGGCGATCAACCCTCAGCCGTTCGAGCTTGACTTCCCTGGTGCCAACAACGAACCCGGCCACCGCGACATTCCCGACGAAGTCGGTTCTGGCATTCAGCAGCACATCAATGCGGATTTTGCGGATGGCGGTCGAGATTCGACGCCGGGCGCCACCACGGTGCTGTATAACTTCCGGGACGATTACGGCGTCGACCAACAAGGGGATGCGCTTCAGAACGCGATCACCGAACAACAGAAGGCCCGTGCCCGAGAAGCCTTCCAATTGTGGGGAAATTACCTCGGCGTACAGTTCCTCGAGTCTGCCCGCGAAGGCCTGGCCTTGGCAACGGGCGACTTGAACGCGTTAGATCCGACGGAACCTGGCGTGTTGAATTTTGCCGCCAACGATTTTCGCGTGCGGATCGACCCGCGTTTCGCCAGCGGCCTCTTGGTGATGGACAATGGCATCCAATGGAACGAGGACTTTGGCGAGAACTGGTTTGTTAACTCAATGGTCGGGGTCGGGGCGATGTTGGGTCTGGACCTGGCCAACGACTTGCCGACTAGCAACGTCATGGCATTGGTTACGGCGCCGACCGATCCGATCACCGGCGACAGTGTTCCGTTCTTCAACGTCGGTGACCCGGAGTCGATTTACCCGGGCAACGCGGACATTATTCATGGCCAACACCTGTATCGTCCTGACGGGATCGATATCGACTTGTACCGTTTCACAATCGATCTTGACGAAGGACGCGTTGGCCGATTCACGGCGGAGACGTTTGCCCAACGTCTACCGAATTCCAGCCTCTTGGACACGGTCGTCCGTCTGTACCGCGAAAACGCCAACGGCACACGTGAACTGATCGCGCAGAACGACGACTATTTTAGTCGCGACTCGCTGATCGAGATGGATCTTGGACCGGGTGCTTACTACATCGGGGTCAGCGCAGGCGGCAACAGCGACTACGATCCGACAATCGAAGGCACGGGCATTGGTGGTGCCAGCCAAGGTGTTTACGACTTGCGACTGAACTTCCGTTCACAAGTGGAAGACGAAAATACGATCCGCGACTTGGACGGTCAAAAGACCGCCTTGGATGGCGATGCCGACGGAGTAACCGGTGGCGTTTACAGCTTCTGGTTCCAGACTCGGCCTCTGAATCGCGTGCTGGAAATCACCGGCGACGGCAACTCATTCCTCGACGGGCAAGTGGTGACCATTACGAACAGCCAGGGTGTCGTCAAGCGATTCGAGTTTGACAACGACACCCCTCCGAATTTCGCAGCTGGCAACCAGCCCGTTTCTTTCACGGAGTTCAGCAGTTCCGAGACTCTGGCGCAGACGTTGAGTACCAAGATCACCAACGCTGGATTTAATGTAAGTGCGACGACCGAAGGTACGAATCGTATCACCTTGTCTGGGGAGCGTTTGGTTTCACTGAGTTTTGGTTTTGTTGGAATCGAAATTGAAGGCAAGACAATTTTCGTTGACAAGACGGCGGGGCCGAACGCCGACGGATCGCTTGAGAAACCGTTCAACAGCATTGCTCGCTCTGGCCAGACAAACTCCTTTGCGGCTACGCACCCGGACGATATTGTTCGCATCGTCGGCAACGGCGGCACGGACCAAAAAATCGACAGCTTGGGTGACAATTTTGCCTATGAAATTGGCTTCCCCCCGGCCGGTGGACCGGCAAACCTGGAAGATGGGACGGAAATGGCCGTCCCGCGGGGTGTCACGGTGATGATCGACCCGGGCACGATATTCAAAATGCGCCGCTCGCGGATTGGCGTGGGCAGTTCTTCGTTGACGGTCAATCGTAGCGGCGGAGCGTTGCAAGTCTTAGGCACGCCGGAGCGAAATGTCTTCTTCACGTCGTGGCTGAATGAGAACATCGGATTAGACACGCATCCCCCGACAACTTCAGCCACTCGCGGTGATTGGGGCGGCATTGTCTTTCGGGCCGATATCGACAACGGCGAATCGCGACCGAGCCTGGAAAATGAAGGCATCTTCTTGAATTACGTCAACCACGCCGACATCAGTTATGGCGGTGGTGGCAACGTTGTCATCGGCGGTATCCAGCAAATCGTAAATCCGATTCAGATGACAGAAACGCGCCCCACAATTTCCTTCAATCGGATCACCAACAGCGCGGATTCGGCGATGTCCGCGTCACCCAATAGTTTTGACGAAACGAATTTCCACTCGCCACGCTTCCAGGCCGCAGGAGTCTTTACGTCCGATTACGAACGAATTGGCCCCGAAATCCACTCGAACTTTCTCCTTAACAACTCGACCAACGGGCTGTTTGTTCGCATCGAGACGCCAGCCGGCAACGCCCTTCGACCGTTGGCGGTTTCCGGTCGGTTGGACGATACAGACATCGTGCATGTGCTCGCCGAGAACCTGGTGATTCAGGGTAGTCAGGGCGATCCGTTGCTTGACTTGGAGCGGCCCGCAGTCGATTTGATCACGTTTACGCCCCGCAATGGCGACGGTCTTCCAGAAGGTGTTTACAACTACAAAGTGACATTTGTCGATGCCAGCGGTTTCGAGGGTCGGCCTTCCACGCCCACACCCGATTTCGCCATTACGGCGGCAGCCAAGACGGCCGGCATCGGCGCGATTCAGTTGAATCAGCTACCGCCTGTCACCGGTGACTTTGTCAGCCGACGGATTTACCGAACCGATGCGAATTCCGACGGTGTCTACCACCTTGTTGCAACCTTGAATGCATCGGACACGGTCTTTGTCGATTCGTTGGCGCCGGTCGATTTGCAAGACGAATTGCGTCGTGACCCACCTTCGGGTGTTGCCGTGACGGCCACGCCAGTACCTCGCGGTTCGTTGGCGGTCGGGAAGTACAATTACCGGATCGTATTCGTCGACGCCCAAGGAAACGAAGGTGCCTCGTCGGACCCATTTGCCGAACTCGTCAACCTTGGCGTCGGCAGCGAGGGCGGCATTAGGCTGGACAGCCTGCCGGCGACGAATGGTAAATTCGTATCGCGACGTCTCTACCGCAGCACCATTGGCGGCATTGGGCCCTACACGTTGGTCGCCGAGCTTGACGCCACGACGCCCGATTACATCGACGACGGATCAACCTTGGGTGGCACGCTTGACGCTTCTGCCTTTGGCGTGATTCGTGCCCGACCTCATGCGCGTTTGGCCATTGACCCTGGGGCCGTTATCAAACTGGAAGGGGCGCGAATCGAAACGAAGTTTGGCGGACAGGTGATTGCCGAAGGAAACATCGGCCAGGAAGTCGTGTTTACGTCACGTTTGGATGACGCGTTCGGTGCCGGCGGCACGTTTGACACCAACGACGACAACGACCAGCCTTCAGGCGAAGCCTCGCCCTCGCCCGGCAATTGGGGCGGTCTGTTCTTTGGCCAGCTTTCTCGCGGCAGTATCGACAACGCATTAATCGCCTATGGCGGCGGTATCAACAGAATTGAAGGTACCTTCACAAGTTTTAATGTGCTGGAAGTGCATCAGGCCGATTTCCGCCTGACCAACAGCATTATCGAAAACAATGCGGAGGGTGTTGGCGGCCAGGGCCCGATCGATCGCTTCGGTCGCGGCTACAACCGAGTCGCCACTGTTTTTGTCAGAGGGGCACAACCGATCATCGTGGATAACATCTTCCGCGATAACAACACGCAATACGACGCGTCGAAGTCCAGCGCCAGCCTGCAGATGCCCGTGATCACGATCAACGCGAATTCGTTGATCCACGATAATCTGGTCGACTACGGTCGCTCGCGGGGAACGGTAAATGTCATCAGCCGATACGGTGATAACGCCGGACCATTGGTGCGTGGCAACCGCCTCTCGAATAACGCCATCAACGCCATGGTGATTCGAGGCGAAGTTCTGACGACACAAAGCGTTTGGGACGATACCGGCATCGTTCACGTGCTGACGAATCAGTTCGACCAGCGTAACGCTCGGACAGTCGATGCCGCCGGCTTCCAGCGAACGTTTGCCTTCGACGAGATCGTGATTCCCGAGCATCACACTTACGGTGGCCTTCGCCTGGAGAGCAACTCGACCGAAAGCCTGGTCGTCAAGCTGCGTGGTTCTGGGCGTTTGGACAACAGCTTCAACTTGATTCAGAACGGCAATCCCAGCAATCGGAATCCCTATGACGGAGCCGGCTTCACGGCGAGCGGTCGCCGCTTCGAGCTCGACGACCGCATCGGTGGAACGCTGCACGTTGTGGGACAACCGGGTTTCCCGGTAGTGCTGACTTCGCTGTTTGACGACACCGTGGGAGCCGGCGTCCAACCCGACGACCGTCCACAAACGGATACCAACAATGACGGAATCGCGACGATTCCGAGGCCCAACGACTGGCGCAGCATTCGACTGGATCAGGAAAGCAATGATCGCAACGTTGAAATTGCACTTGAGTTGGAATCGCCTGAGGAGACGGCTCCAGGTTCCAATTCAACGACCAACACGGCTCAATCTTTGGGCAAGCTGGCCGCCAATGAACAGGGCGGTGACGAGAACCTTCGGATGGGTTTCGAGATTCAAGGGTTCATCAACGAGCCGAACGACGTCGATGTCTACAGTTTCGAGGGCGCTGCAGGCACAGAAATCTGGATTGATGTTGACCGTACCACGTTCACGCTCGACACCATTGTCGAGTTCTTGGATGAGAATGGCGTCGTGTTGGCACGAACTGATGACACGCTACGCGAAGTCGATGCGGTTGATTTCGTGTCCAATCAGATTCAACCGAATCTCGTGGCGCCGCTGCAAAAATCACCCACGCCGTACTACCCGACCCATGCGTCGGGGTTGTCCAAAGACTTCTTCACGATCAACCCCCGTGATGCCGGGATGCGGATTGCCCTACCGGGCAGTGCTGGAGCTCGCGACACGTTTCACGTTCGTGTCCGCAGCAAGGACGGATTGACTACGGGTGTTTACCAATTGCAGATAAGGATGGGCGAAGTCGACGAATTCCCAGGATCCACGGTGCGATTCGCCGACATTCGTTATGCCAATAACGGAGTAGAAGTGCTCGGCCTGCCCAAGCACTCGCCGCTGATCGGCGAAGCGGCGGAAGACGAGTTGGCGGGTTCATTCGCCAGCAACAATAATTTCTTCCAGGATCCAGTCACTCCCGGAAACCAACCACAGGACGTTGGTAACTTACTGGCTTCGGATCGTGCGGCCATCAGCATCGCAGGCACGACAAGCAGCCCTGGAGATCTCGACTTCTTTAAGTTCGATGTGACCTATGAGGGGATTTCCGACGCATCTCAGCATCATTTTGCGACCACTTTCGATGTCGACTACGCCGATGCCCTGGTGCGGTATAACTCGACGCTCAATGTCTTTGACGACAGCGGCAGGTTGATCCTGATTGGCCATGATTCCAACATTGCCGAAGACCGGTCCGGTCCGTTGGCGGGTGCCGATCTGACTGACCTTTCGCGCGGCAGTGTCGGCCCGAAAGATCCGTACATCGGTCCTGTCGAGTTGCCTCAAGGCACGTATTTCCCCGTGGTGACTTCCAACGGTCAGATTTCCGCTGATCTGCTTGGCAATCGGCTGCTCCGCTTAGAGCCGGTCAATTCCGTGATCCGGATCGCGGAAGACCATATTGGTTCCTTTGGTGGTTCGACGGCGGAGGATCCTGTGGTGCCAGTGTTGCTGGATCCGAACTTCGTGGGTTCGGGAACAAACCTCTGGCACGTGACCGGCAATCGGGCAGCGAA
>JASLPZ010000123.1:0-18069 GCA_030744725.1 Pirellulaceae bacterium | reverse complement strand
CACCACCGCTCGGCACGGCGATTGTTCCGCGGAGTCGGGTTGGGCTGGATGTTGCCTGCGGTGGGCTGCAGCGGCTGCCGAATTGCCGGCTGGCGCACAGCCCTTGGCGCAGGCCTATGCAGGGCATCAATTCGGTGGTTCTGTATCGCAGTTGGGAGATGGACGTGCACTGCTGTTGGGCGAGGTGATCGACTGTCACGGACGGCGCAGAGATATCGCCTTGAAGGGGCCCGGGCCAACGCCTTTCTCGCGAGGCGGCGACGGCACAGCCGCAGTTGGCCCCGTGTTGCGTGAGTATCTGATTGGCGAGGTGATGCACGCTCTGGGTATTGCCACGACCCGCGCTTTAGCGGCCGTTGGAACGGGAGAACTTGTGATGCGAGAGCGCCCGCTGCCCGGCGCGATTCTCACGCGCGTCGCGGCCAGTCATATCCGCGTCGGCACGTTCGAGTATTTTGCACATTCTATTTCTGAAGCGCCCTTGCCAGCGTCTTGATCCGCTTCAACGTGGGTGGGTGCGAGTAGTTCATGAACACAAAAAAAGGATGCGGCGTCAGATTGGCGAGGTTTTCTTTGGACAGTCGCATCAGCCCGCTGATCAAGTCTTCAGGATGACCGGTCACTTCAGCGGCGTAGACGTCGGCCTCGTATTCGTTCTTGCGACTGAAGATCATCATGCCAACGCCCAGCAACTTGCTGAGTGGCTGAAACAGCAAGGCGAAGAAAATCAGGCTCCCATAGATGGACATCTCCTTGACCGCAAAAGCGTCGAACAAGCCGCGGTTGTTGAGGAACAGACCGAGCATGTAGAACAAGACGCCCATCTGCAGGACTCCCAAGACCATCGCCTGCGTGATGTGCTTTTTCTTGTAGTGCCCGATCTCGTGAGCCAGCACCGCGACGAGTTCGCGGACGCTGTGGTTTTCGATCAAGGTGTCGAACAGGGCGATCTTCTTGTTCCTACCCATCCCTGTGAAAAATGCGTTCGCTTTTGTCGAGCGGCGTGAACCGTCTATTTCATAGACCTCCGTCAGGGGAAACTCACACTTCTCCGCCATTGCCCGAATGGAGTCCTTCAACTCACCCTCTCCCAACAGTGTGAACTTGTTGAATAGCGGAAGAATCAACTGTGGGGCAAGGTACGTCAGTAACAAGGAGAAGCCCGTTGCGGCAATCCAACCATATAGCCAGGCCTGGCCGCCAATGAACTCGAACAAAAACAGCACCAGCGCCAACAAGGGTGCGCCGAGCAGCAACGACAGCAGCAGCGCCTTGGCGAGGTCGGCGACAAAGGTCCGCCAAGTCATCCTGTTGAATCCGTACTTCTCCTCGATCACGAACGTGCTGTAGATTGCGAAAGGCAGCGCGAGAATCTGCGCGGCCGCGTACAGAACACCAATGAAAAACAGTCCTCGAAGAATCGAATGCTCGGCGCAGCCGCGCACCAATTCGTCCAGCCAGGCAAACCCACCCAACCACCAGAATGCGAGAAACACGATTACGTCAAAACTGTTCTCGACGATGGCGAACCGCGTCCCCTCACGCGTGTACTCCTGCGAACGGGCGTATTCCTCGGCGTCGTAGACACCCGAGAACTCGTCCGGCAAATCGGGCCGCAACGCTGACAGATTTAAAATGCGGCTGCTGAGGTCGAGCAAGTAGATGCTGACCACGGCAAACAGCACGAAGAAGAAATAGCCGTTGAGCATGAATCCTCGATCAGCGTTCCCGAGCCGCCGCGTTTCCGTCTGGCGTCATCGACACAGAACTTTGGCAGCGGCGTCGCCCGTCCGACATTCTCCTTCTTGAAAGTGCTCGACACCGGAGGTCGGAGTCAGCCGGACTTTACCCGAAATCCATTGGCTTATCAATGATCTCATCGTCCAACACGCTCACTGTGAATCGTCACTTGTTCTGTCTTGGCTCGCAACTAAGTCGGTTCGGTGCGAATCGTGGGCTGCGTTGGCGCGACACTGATAATTGGCCGAGTATGCCGACAACTAGGCAAGAAGCCGAGAAATGACTCCCGGGGTTACAAGAAGAAGGAAGCCAAAAAAGCAAAAAAACAACACGGGTGTGTCTTGACGCCCCTGTTATTACATGTCACCATATAGTGACATGTTTAATAAGCAGCAAGAAGATCTGATTTGGAAAGCCTTGTCGGACCGAGTCCGCCGCCGAATGGTCGAAGAGCTGGCCAAGCAAGCGTTGATGACTGGTGAGCTCGTGGAACTATTTCCGAAACTGTGCCGAACTGCGGTGATGAAACACCTGGATGTACTCACCGCGGCACAATTGGTTTCTGTGCAGCGGCGTGGTCGGCAGAGATGGAACATCTTGAACGATGGACCCTTGCGAACCGTGTGCCGCCCTTGGGTGCAGACACATGCTCGCCGGATGACGCGTTCATTAGACCGGCTCAACGAAGTTGTCGAATCCAATATCGCAAGTCCGTCACGGGCCGAGTCGTAGGTCAGAAACAGCTTGATCCCCAGTCATGAACAAATCGAGAAAGGGGGATAAGATGCCTCAAGTTTCCATTACCGAGGCGAGCGTAGCGAGTTACGAGGTGAGCGTCGCGATTCAGTCATCGAGGGCTCGGGTCTGGCGCGGTTTGACGGACCAACTGAATGCGTGGTGGCTTCCCGACTTCCACATGTTAGGCATGGACTCAATCGTGACGCTTGAATTAAAACCTGGTGGCCGAATGTACGAAGAGAGCGAAGCCGGCGGGCTCTTGTGGTATACGGTGTTGGCTTTCGAGGTGGAGAAGTCGCTTGATGCGGTCGGATTCTGCACTCCACAATGGGGTGGTCCAGCTACATCGATGCTCTCATTTCGCTTGGCCCCTGACGGAGACGACACACTGTTGACGATGACCGATGCCTTGTCGGGACACGTAAGTCAGGAGCAGATCGATTCACTACATTCCGGCTGGACCGACCTGCTTTCTACAGGGCTCAAGCCCTACCTAGAACAATAGATCAAGCGACGACGAGCAAATCCCGCAGGCTTCCTCAAACCACTGATCGGATTGCTGTCGAGACCTTCTTCCTCCTTCACAGTGTGATTGAACGCGGCCATGACGATCGCCATTGCCCTTCGCTTTGTGTTGTCGACCTTACAGGTTGTATCCGGTTGCCGCCGGACCATAGAATGAAGCACTTAGGGACCGTTCTCGGTTTCTAGCCAGCCAGAGGCACACATGGGGTTGCCGCCGCGTGCCTCTGGTCTTTTTTTGGTAGGCACTGCGACACCGCCAAATGAAAGGGTGTGCGATGGCAAAGATAGCCAAGAGATATGTGAACATTCTCTATCTAGCCTTCCGGGCAGGATTGCCGTCCTGTGATTCCCGATTGAACTTAGTCCAAGTGGTAAGTGCAATCGTCTTCACGCTCGCGTTGAGCCCCTTGCTGCAACTAAAAATCTACGCAACGACCTCCGACAGAACTACCACTCGCCCCAACATCGTTTTGATCATGGCCGATGATATGGGGTATTCGGACTTGGGATGTTACGGTGGCGAAATCCAAACACCGAATCTGGATCGCTTGGCCGGCGGTGGACTACGATTTACGAATTTCTATAGCGAGAACATGTGTTGGGTATCGCGGGCTGCGATGCTGACCGGCGTTTATCACAAGACTTCTATGGTCAGCAGCGCTCTCCATCCACACTGCGCGACGTTGGCCGAAGCGCTCCACAAGAACGGATATCAGACGTCGATGTCCGGCAAGTGGCATCTGGCCGGAAAGCCATATCACATTTTCCCGGTCGATCGTGGGTTTGATCAGTTCTACGGCATCCTGGGTGGTGCCGCGAGTTTCTTTGCGCCGGCCCATCTGTCGCGCAACCGAAGGAACGTCGAATCGGAGGCACGGGAAGATCCTGACTATTACTTCACGCACGCGATCAGTCATGAAGCCGACCGAATGATCCGACATGCCAATGCAGAAAAGCCCATGTTTCTGTACGTGGCCTACACCGCTGCTCACTGGCCGCTGCACGCGCCGGACGAGGATATCAAAGCGTATCAAGGAAAATATGTGATGGGTTGGGATGAGTTGCGTAAACAGCGTCTCGCAAAAATGAAGCAGCTTGGCATCGTTTCAAAAGAGCTGTCACTCTCCCCACGTCACCCGAAGGTTCCGGCATGGGAGGATGCACCGCACAAAACGTGGCAGCAACGCCGAATGGAGGTCTATGCGGCGCAGGTCACCGCAATGGATCGAGGAATCGGCCGGATCGTCGAAGCGTTAAAGGAGACGAAGCGATTCGAAAACACGTTGATCTTGTTCACAGTGGATAATGGCGGCTGTCACGTCGAATACGATCCGAAGCGAAAGGGCGACTACCTTCCAGAACAAACTCGCGATGGTCGTCCCGTGCGACCAGGAAACCTACCGGAGATTATGCCGGGCCCCGAGGACACCTACCAGAGTTATGGCTATGGTTGGGCAAATGCATCGAACACCCCGTATCGCATGTTCAAACAGTTCGATCACGAGGGTGGTGTTCGTACACCGATGATCGCACATTGGCCGCAGGGGATCGCATCGAAGGGCCGCTTGGTTCCGACGGTTTCCCACTTGATTGACATCATGCCCACGGTGCTGGAGGTCACGGGCGCCAGGCAGCCGCAGAGATCCGGCGACAAACCATCGATCAAGATGGACGGACATTCGCTGGCCTCGACGTTCAACGGCCGGCAGCTGGCCGGCCACGAGACACTTTTCTTCCACCACGCAAAGGGACGCGCACTCCGGCATGGCAGATGGAAGATTGTCGCCGAAAACAAGAAACCGTGGGAGTTATTCAACCTTGACGACGACCCACTTGAACTACGAAACCTCGCCGACGTGATGCCGCAAAAAGTCAAAGAACTTGTGGGCATTTGGCAGTCTGAATCAAACCGGTTAGCCAAACAAGCGAAACTCGATTGAAGGCACTGATGGATCAAAAACGCGGCATTTTCTGAGAACCGCTCATAAACGCCAATTTACTGGAAAACTCAATGTCTGTTCTTCGCACCTTCGCAATCTTCCTTTTGCTTTCCACACCATTGGCCATCGCCGGTGCCGCGCAACCTCGTCCCAATGTGGTCATCCTACTGACCGACGACCAGGGTACGTTGGACGCCAACTGCTACGGATCAACCGACCTCGAAACGCCCCACATCGACAAGCTTGCGGCTACTGGCGTACGGTTTACTCAGGCCTATTCGCATACCGTTTGTTGCCCTGCCCGTGCCGCCTTGCTCACTGGCCGACACCCGCAACGAAGCGGCGTGAATTTCTGGACACAGGGCGACATGCACGCCAAGCGTGGCATCAATATGGCCTTGCAGGAAGTGACACTGGCCGAAACGCTAAAGTCCCTGGGGTATCGCACGGCACTTTTTGGAAAATGGCACCTTGGTGCGCATCGCGATTTTGGGCCAAAGAAGCAAGGCTTCGACGAGTTCTTCGGAATTCGGGATGGATTCATTGACAACTACAATCACTACTTTCTCCATGGCAGTGGTTTTCACGATCTGTACGAAGGAACGGAGGCCGTCGATGCCGACGGTAGGTATTTTCCGGAGATGATGATCGAGCGGTCACTGGATTTCATCGCGCAGAACAAGGAACGGCCCTTCTTCCTGTATGTGCCGTTCAACATTCCGCACTACCCCGAGCAGGCTCTGAAACAGCACGAACACTTTTACCAGGACATCAAGGATCCAGCACGTCGGTCCTACGGCGCTGTCGTGACCACAACCGATTACTACATCGGACGAATCATCGAACAGCTCGAGTCTTGCCAGTTGCGAGAGAAGACTATCGTGATCTTCATGAGCGACAACGGCCACTCGGAGGAAGTAACCAACCGCATACGAGTTGACAATCACAAGAGCGGTTACCCGAAGGGGCATTTCTATGGTGCCAGCGGCGGGGGCAACACGGGCAAGTGGATCGGCCAGAAAGGGACGTTTCTGGAGGGCGGAGTTCGCGTGCCAGCGATCATCAGCTTCCCCGGAAAACTGCCGCAAGGCACGGTCCGCGATCAGATCATCACGGCGATGGATTGGTATCCGACCGTGTCAGAGCTCTGCGGGATCGAGCGTGAAGCCGATGCTCCGACGCTTGATGGCCACAGTTTACTACCCATCATCGAATCTGCCGAATCGCCGTCAGGCTACGGAGGCGTTCTTCATTTTCAGTGGGGCAAAAAGTGGGCTGTCCGAGATGGCGGCTGGAAACTGATTGGGACCGAAGGTAAGTCGAAAATGACGCTACTTCGGCTCACTGACGACAAACCAGAGACAATAGATCACGCCAAAGAACAAACGGAACTCGTCCAACATCTCAAAACGCTTCATCGCCAATGGGCGGAAGAGGTGACGCCGCGCAGTTGAATGGGGTCGGTCTCAGGAAGACATGATGCGTGAGCGCGAAACAGTCGAAACAGGTGCAGAACCACTTCTAATGGACACGAACGGGCGCTAATGGGACGAGAAGATTCGCGTGCATTGGCGTTCATTCGCGGTTCCTCGGGCAGCTTGCCCTATGTGTCGTCACGATGCATGGCCGGGATGGTCCGCTGCAGTCATAATGAAGTTCCTGCCCGGACACACCGCCGGCAACGCATTTCCACGCACCCGTCCAGAGACCTCCCATGTACCGAAAACTCTCACTGTTTCTGCTGTTCATCATAGGTGCCGTTTCTCCATGCTTAGCTCAGCGGGAAGCTGCTCGAACAGACGGACGTCGCCCCAACATTGTGCTCTTGTTTGCGGATGATTTGGGATATGGCGAACTCGGCTGCCAAGGCAATCCTCAGATTCCAACGCCGCATATTGATTCGATCGCAAAGACTGGAATTCGTTTTACCGATGGCTATGTCACGGCGGCGTATTGCAGCGCTTCGCGCGCGGGCTTGATGACTGGTCGATATCAAACTCGGTTTGGCTACGAAAACAACCCAACCGGGCATCACAACGAGGATCCCCGTGCGGGGCTACCGGCTTCGGAGGTCACGTTGGCGCAACATCTTCACGATGCCGGCTATACAACGGCCCTGTTTGGAAAATGGCATTTGGGTGGCCACGCTTCGTTTCATCCATCGCGGCGTGGCTTCGACGAATTCTTCGGCTTTATGCACGAGGGTCACTTTTTCGTGCCGCCACCGTATCGACAGGTAACGACCATGTTGCGTCGCAAGGCGCTGCCGAATGGTAGTAAGGCAACTGGTGGTGATAACGATCGCTGGATCAGCCAAGACGGCCGCCTAATTTACTCGACCCACATGGGAAGCAACGAACCGGCCTACGACGCCAACAACCCCATCTTGCGTGGCGGGCAGCCCGTCAAGGAAACCGCGTATCTGACGGACGCCTTGACGCGTGAAGCGGTTGATTTCATCGACCGTAGCCGGGGCCGGCCGTTCTTTCTCTACCTTGCTTACAACGCCGTCCACAGCCCGTTGCAAGGCGCTGACGCCTACATGAAACGATTCGGCCACATCGAGGATGTCCACCGGCGCATTTTTGCGGCGATGCTGGCCAACCTGGACGACAGCGTGGGCGAAGTTCTGCAGGCTTTGCAAGAATGTGGGCTCGAAGAGAATACCCTGGTGTTCTTTGCCAGCGACAATGGCGGACCAACTCGCGAACTCACCTCCAGCAATCTACCGTTGCGGGGTGGCAAGGGGGACGTCTTTGAAGGAGGCATCAGGGTGCCTTTCATGGTCAAATGGCCTCGTGTGTTGCCAGCTGGAAAGACGGAACGACGCCCGGTGATTTCGCTGGACATCTACGCCACTGCCGCCGCAGTTGCCAACGCTCCGATCCCGGATCGGCGGAACATCGATGGCGTGAATCTGATCCCGTTTTTGACTGGACTTGAAGCAGGGCGCCCGCATGACGTGCTTTTTTGGCGTCTCAATCAGAAGACTGCGGTGCGAGTCGGCGATTGGAAGTTGTTGAAGAATCCGCGTCGCGGCTTCGACGCCAATTGGCATCTGTACAACCTTGCGGACGACATTGGCGAAGCACGTGACCTGGCGGCGGCGCAACCCAAGAAAAGAAAAGAGATGACCGAACAGTGGGACTCTTTGAATCGACAGATGATCGATCCAATATGGTCACCCCGACGGTGATGACCCCTCTTGCGCGACCAGGAAGTCAAGCCACGTCGCGCAGCTTGATGATCGTCTTCAGCTGGTCAGAATCGGCGGGAACAGAATCCTCGATTTGACTCCGCACCGCATTGATAAACGACGCAGCACCGACGCCATTTACCAGGCGATGGTCGAACGACATGATCAGCGTGGCAACTCTTGCGGCGACGGGTCGGCCCGCTTCTTCGATCAGTTCATAATGTGCCTCACCAACAAAGAACGTGGCAATTGCAGGCGGTACAACCAACGGATGGGCTTGTTCAATCTTGTGTCCCCCCAGCGTGGAAAGCTGGATCGGTGCCCCGCGCCGGTCGTGAACTTTGCCATCGCGTACTGCTACGACCGCCTCGCGGTACTTCGACTGGAACTCGGGCCAGGTCAGGTTTCCAGCGTCTGAAACGACTGCAGTAGCCAGTTCGTCATCGGGCAGTGAAACCGCGATGCCCAGATCAAAGCTGTTCGAATTGGGGTCGCGATGGGAGAAGTTGCTTAGGAATCGTACTCCCGCTTCGGTTCGGCACGCTTGCGTCAGACACCAGGCAATCAACGACGTTGGCGAACAGGCTTTGCCGTCCACCATCATATTCTGACACGCGCGGCGAACGGTCTCCCACACGACCCGAGAGTTCACGGCCGCTGTTGGAACCTGCACGGCCCGCGTCAACGCGATCGCGTTCTTTGAGCGTTCCTGACTGGCCACCGGCAGTGACACCTGACTTGGCCCTGTCGAGATCGCGAGTGTGTCGGGTGGCGAAACTGTTTCTGCCGTCAGCTCTTCAGCCTCTTCGGACACGCGAATCTTGGCAATCGACTGGCCGACGTTTACCGATGCACCGGAGGCCACATCCCAACTGACAAGCTGGCCGTCGTGGGATGCTTCGATCGTCATGATCGCCTTTTCGGACTCGATTTCGCAGATCGGCTCATCTTGCAGAACATAGTCGCCGACGTGTCGGAGAAGTTCGACAACTTCGCCTGAGTAGATCCCTTCGCCCAGATGTGGTACCAGAACAGCCACGTCGCGGTCGCTTGCAGAATTATCTAAAGGTGGTGATGTTGCGTTCGGTGCGGCGTTCATCCGGCCGGGGGTCGCAACATTGGCCTGGGCGTTAGAATCGAAGGCGGCTACCGGAGGCACAACACGGTCAACGGCGCGCCGACGTTTCTGGTCGGTCTGGCAAACTTGCCGCACGGCGGCGACGACATTGTCCACCGAGGGCAAACAGCCGAATTCAAGGTTCGGGTGAAAGCCGATCAGTACATTCGATTTGCTGACCAATTGCGGCGCGGCACGCAGGCTCGACCACACTTCGGCGTCCTGCATTGCGGCGGTAATCACCATCTGACCAACACTACAGTTTTCCGTGTCCTCTTGGACCACGACCAGACGACCGGTCTTTGCCACCGAAGCGAGCACGCGCTGCCGATCCCAAGGAACAATGCTACGAAGATCGAGGACTTCGACATCAATCTCATCCTCCAGTTGCTCGGCTGCCTGTTCGGAGATCTCAACGGTATTTCCCCAAGCGACGAGCGTGATGTCGCCTCCAGGACGAACAACCGATGCTTTGCCCAATGGCACGGGTTGAAGCGCTCGTTGGTGTACGAAGGGCTTACGCATCAGGTGTTTGGGCATCAGCACGAGTACAGGATCATCCGCGTGCATCGCCGTCCAAAACAGACCAGCGGCATCTTGGGGTGTGCTGGGAATCGCAACACACATTCCCGGATAGTGGGCTAACGACGATTCATTCGCCTGGCTATGCCAGATTGCACCGCCGGGAAGATAACCGCCGTAAGGCGCGTACAAGACGCAGGGTGCCGTCCAATCGCCATTGCTACGCCATCGTAGCGTCGAGAGGTTCGTGATCAGTTGATTCCACGCGGTGGAGATGAAATCGATGAACTGAATCTCGAAGACTGGCCGCATTCCCGTCGATGCTAAACCACTGGCCATGCCGATGATCGTTGATTCGGCGAGTGGCGAATTCACCACTCGACCAGGAAAATCTGTGGACAACTGCTGTGTTAGTTTGAAGACACCGCCTTTCGGGTCTTCGATGTCTTCACCGAAGAACAGGTACCTTTCATCTTCCTTCAGGGCGGCGCGAAACACTGCGCTGACGGCGTCGGCGATGGTCGTGCTGGACGACAGTTCGATCGGCGGCGCCACGGCTTCACGTGGTTCGGCCAGCACGTTCGTTAGGACATCCGCTGCAGTCGGATCGGCCTCGCGACTTGCCTGGCGGTATTCCGCGCGAACGTCATCGCGGATGTGTGAATCAATGGTGTCGATTTCGAGCTGGGTCGTAAAGCCCTGGTCGATGATCTGACGTTTGAACAACTCCAGCGGATCTCTCGCCACGATCTGGGCGAGTTCATCAGACGAACGGTACTGACGATGGTCGTCGTTGTTGGTATGGCTGCCCATTCGGTCGAATTCAGCCCAGGCGAACGCCGGACCATCGCCTTGGCGCACCTGGTCGACCAACTCGCCATATTGCCGATGAAACTGCTGAATGTCCCGACCGTTGATTCGGGTCCATTGGTGTTCGTTGAACACCTTCAATGCCAGGGCATTCGTCTCTGATGTCGGAGTGCTGATTCCGTATCCGTTGTCCGCCACCATGATCAGAATCGGTAGCCTGTGTTCACTGGCAATACAGACGGTTTCGTAAAAGTCACCCTGGCGCGACGCTGCGTCGCCGATGTGCGCCACAACGATGTCGTCGCCGCCGGCCCTTTTCAGATTCCAAGCAGCACCACAGGCGGGCAGCATGTGGGCGCCCGATGGCGACGGATGGCTCCAGATATTGCGTTGGCGATCGCTAAAGTGGCCTGGCAGCTGTCTACCGCCGCTCGAGCTATCCCGTTTCGCAAAAAAGTCGCGCGCCAAGTCGCGCGCCGTCAATCCACGCGAAAGGACAAACGCGCGGTCACGGTACATCGGAAAACAATAGTCGTTGGCACGCACGTGGAGCGCCGCGGCCGCCGTTGCTTCATGACCCATCGCCGGGATATGGAACCAACCCCTGCCTTGCCGCATCAAACTCTGTTCACGCAAGTCAGCGTGACGGCTGATCAATATTGTGCGCAAAAGGGCCAGCGCAGCCGGTTTGTCTAACGACATATGATCCAGATCTGAATTGAGATCGGATTGAATAGAGAGCCCCCGGAGTGGGGATTCGATCCTGGGTTCATGCTCGTTCACGGGTTTCAGCGGCGGTGCGGGAATTGAACTAGGGTGATGCTCGATGCAGTCACGTCGACTTTTCTGGACGGGATTTGGACTAGTCTGGAAAATCGATCGGCGAACGGTAAAGGAATTCACCAACACAGACAAGATCAGTGCCTGTGGCCGCGAGGGAGAGAACGGGAGAACGGGAGATGGGGAGACGGGGAGGCGGACAGGAGGGGACAAAAGTGCGCAAGCGTGTGGAACTTCGAAAATCGTAAAACAGAAATGCAGACTTGCAGCAGCCTTGCCAGCAGTGCTGGCGGCACTCAGTCGCGATCTTGGGGCGTGCCGGCCACAGTGCGTTTCGGGCAGCCGTCACGAGAGTCAAGCGGTGTGTTGCATTGACTATCTATCGCTTGTCGCCAATCAGCTCCTTCAATTGCTGACAGGTCCGTGTGTTGGCCACGTCTTGTTTGGTGAGACCAGCTCGGCGGGCCTGCAGGACACCGTACCGCAGGCAGTCTAGCCCGTCGATGCTGTGTGCGTCGGTCGAGATGACGATTGGAATCCCATGACGCTTGGCGGCCGCGCAGTACACATCGTTCAAATCCAACCGCTGTGGGTTCGCGTTAAGCTCGAGCATCTTTCGCTGCGATCTTGCCGTGGACATGACCAGATCCAGATCAACGTCATACGCTTCGCGTCGATTGATCAACCGTCCCGTTGGATGCGCAATGGCTGTGACGTGCGGGTTCTCCAATGCACCCAGAATCCGATCGTTAATCTGGTTGCGTGGCTGATTCTGCCCGTAATGGACGCTCGCCAGGACCCAATCTGCTTCGGCCAGCACATCGTTTGGCAAATCCATTCCACCTTTTTCCAGGATGTCGCATTCGATCCCTTTCAAGACGGTAAAGTCGTCACCCAAAGTCGCATTGATTTGGTCAACCTCCTGCCACTGCCGGCGTACGCGTTTGGGATCGAGGCCTCGCGCCATCGTGACGCGTTGAGAGTGATCGGTGATGGCGATGTATTGTAGGCCATTCTGCTTGGCCGCTTCGATCATCTCTTGCAACGACGCCTTCCCATCAGTAGCTGTCGTATGCATATGAAGATCGCCGCGAATGTCCTTCACCTCGATCAATGCGGGCAGCTTCTCCTCTTCCGCCCAAGAGAACTCTTCGCGTGCTTCACGTAGTTCCGGTGCAAAACACGGTAGATCCAACGTGGCATAAACGTCGGTCTCGCTTGCTCCTGCAAGGTAGGTCTCCTCGTCTCCGTCGATTTGGAAGACTCCATATTCGTTAATTTTTAAACCGCGTTGCCGGGCCATGCTGCGGAGGGCGACATTGTGGTCCTTGGAGCCGGTAAAATACTGAAGGGCGGTACCGAACGATTCGGCGGCAACCACCCGCAAGTCGATCTGAAATCCAGTGTGAATGCGAATGGACATCTTGGTCTCGCCCCGACCTGTGACACTGACCAGATCGGGCAGGTTGGAAAACCGATCCATAATCTCCTCCGCATCTTGCGAGACAACCAAGACGTCAAGATCTCCGACGGTTTCTCGACCGCGGCGATAGCTGCCGGCCAGTTCCATCTTTTCGATGCTTTTGCAGGCCCTCAGGTGCCCGAGTACTTCCTGAGCGATCCGATCCGCGTCCGCCCAGAGAATCCGTTCATTCGCGGCGGCAGCAATTTCGATACCTTTCAAGATTGTCTGTTCGGTCTTCGCCGCAAAGCCCTTGAGTTCGCGAACGTTGCCTGCCAGACACGCTTCTCTGAGTTGGTCGAGATCTTGGATGCCGAGTTCGTTAAATAGCACCGCGGCCTTTCTTGGGCCGAGCCCAGGCACGCGCATGATGGCCAGCACGGTGGCAGGCACTTGCTCAAGCAGTTCGTTCAGTTGCGCTAGTTCTCCCGTCGAGATCAGTGTGG
Source organism: Pirellulaceae bacterium (assembly GCA_030744725.1). Taxonomy (GTDB): domain Bacteria; phylum Planctomycetota; class Planctomycetia; order Pirellulales; family Pirellulaceae; genus ARS98. The sequence goes on along the minus strand of JASLPZ010000123.1, from coordinate 4,793 downwards.
CGATCTTTTCTGCCAGGTCCTTGCCGATTCCATCCAGGTCCGTCAATTGGCGTTGGTCGTCTTCCACAATCGCGGACAGGCGTTCGGGTAGATCGCGAATGATGCGGGCACCGTTGCGGTACGCACGAATGCGAAATGGATTTGCGTTTTGAAATTCGAGCAGATCTGCGATCTGGTCAAACGTGTCAGCGATACGGTCGTTGGTCATGGTGTGCGGAGTTTGGAAAAATGTGATTGGTGGGGGCGATCGATGAAGTCACACCTGACAATGGGGACCTACGGAATCTGACATTGCTTGCGACCATTGCTTAGCCGACATGGATTTCCACGACGTCCTGGTCTTGTACCACATAGTCTGGTTTGACTCGTGTTCCCGGATGAACCGCGCTTCCCCAGACACGTGCGAACTTGAAACTCTCCACAAGATCCTGGTGGATCAATGCAGCAACCTCGATCAGCGGAGTTCCCCGCCTCACGGTATACGGTTTTTCGTAGTCAGGATCTTTCTGATTGGGCATTTTCGTATACACCCGGACTACGTCCAGTGCTTCAAAGATCCTTTCGCCCAATTCCTGTGTCCCCATACCCTCCTGCGCGGAAATTGGAATTTCTTCAAATTCCAGTGGACAGAACTCATGCACCAGCGCCAGTCGGTCCCTCGCGCCAGATGCGTCCATTTTGTTTGGAACGGCGATAGTACTTGTGTACGAGAGACCAACGTCGTTGGCATCCAATGATGACTCCCGAGCCAGCCGCGTCTTCGTCGAACTCAGCTTGTCAAGCAATTCCTGAACCTGATCGATTCCCTCATCGGATCCCAAGTCGATCAACAATAGTACGACATCGGCACCACGAATGAGTCCCTGCGTCACAGGGGCAAAGACATCCTTGGTAATTGGTGGGGTGTCGATTAACTGGATCATGATATCCAGCCACGGCATCATCGCGGGAGCAGGTTGGTGTGTGGTGAATGGATAGAGAGCAACTTCAGGCGTGGCGGGTGTGAGGGTCCGCACGAGTTGGCTCTTTCCCGCATTTGGGCCGCCAATCAAAACAGCTCGCCCTGCACCTTGGCGCGGTATCCGCATACCCGAGCCATGTGACTTGCCAGTGGCGCGGTGTTGTTCGAGTTCCTTTCTGAGTTTGCTGATCTTCTGTTTCAAGTCGGCCTGCAGCTTGTCGGTGCCCTTGTGTTTGGGCATCTCGCGCAGCATCACTTGCAGACAACGCAGTTCTTCCGTTGGCGTTGTTGCGCAGCGATAGGCCTCTTCTGCCTTGCGATACTGAATCGTGAGATTGGCTGGCATGGTAGCGGCGCGGCATACTTAGGCAGTGACTGGGCAACGTAACGTTCTCAGGTCGGGATCTGGCTCAGGTTTTCGGCAGAAAGCTGTAGGTCTTGGGAATACGCGTTGGCCGAAAAATGGGCCTGAACAATTGGTGTCCCATTGGAAACAACGTCCAGCCTGTGAACGCTTATTGATTTTCGCCTGCCCGTCGGAGAAAGCAAGCGAGGCTCGGATCGGCGAGCCCGCCGAACGTAACAACAGCTGTGGGCTGTGCTACTGCCTCGCCCTCAGCTGCTTTGTCAAGACCAAGAATTAGGGTTGTTGAGCCTGATTGTCGTGGTTCTCCGCGAACCAAACGTCTTGATCGCAGCGATCAACGACAATCTCGCTAGGCGACCATTATTCTTCAACCCTAAAATCAAAACTGACAGAGCACTAGCCACCCAATCACCGCGCTGAACGCCAACCGCCGTCGTCCCAGTTCTTGCGAGCCGGTCGCGGTGCGATGCTGGGGGAAGTCGTTTGTGTCGGCGGCTCGATTCGTTGTGGCGAGTCGTGCCGCTGGACCGATTCCCATTGGATCGGTACAACCTGCCAGGCACGTGCTTGACCGCTGGGATCGTTCGTGGCCGCATGATTCCCAGGAGCCAGAAGTTGCGGAACGTCGTCTACCACTCCACGCCCCGATTTGGACTCGGGGTCACGAATCGGTCGCACATTGAAATAGTTGTCACGTCGAGTCTGCGTTGTGGACTGGCCGTCGCCGGATTGTTCGTCGAGATTCGCCTTGGCCGTTGCCTGGGGAACTGAAATGGCGGGATTTGGGAAGTTCATCGAGCGTGTGTTGCTCGGAATCCCACTGGGGTTCAAACTCGGCGCACGGTCTGCCGGAACATCTCCATTTCCTGCCGAAGGACTGGCAGGCGTAGGATTCAATGGCACAGTCCCTGGTTGCGCCGGATAATATGGGGATCCTTGTGGAGATGTTTGTGGGATCGCCGTACCGTAGGTCACGCACGGCGCTGCAGCCGGGGCGCCAAAATTTGACACCTGTTGTTGCGGGCCGAAATGGTGGCCCCAATAGTCAGCAAACGGGAGAAAGGTAGTCACAGGCACGCGGCGTAGACGCCACTCGTATCCGCTGCAAGGTTGTGTCGCAGGAACACCGTACGCCGTCGAGGCAACTCCTGGCACTGGGCGATATCGGGTGACCGGAACACGAACCCACGTCGAACGATAGGCCGAGCGAGGCACGGACTGCAGGCGATTTGCCCCACAGACCCCACCGCCTGAGTTTAGAACCGACCTTTGCGCATACGTTGCCTGTGGAATCGCGGTCACCGATTGGTTGATCGGTGTCGTCTGAAAAGCCGGTGTCTGTTGAATCACCGGCACTGCCTGATGCCATGGTTTCGTCTGAATCGCAGTTCGCTGTTGGTAGGCGACGCCAGTTGGATACGCAATAGCAGCCTGACTTGCATTCGGTGCCTGCGGATATTGCGGGGATGTTCGAGGGGACCGGCGGTCGATTTGCCAAGGCTGTTTGTGATAGTAGGGCGAGCGGCCGGAGAGCCAGTCCGACAACTGTCCCGCCGAGCATTCACATGGCTTCAAGGCGAGTGTGCATAGCACGCTCACCATGACGGCCGTATGGCAGATCCACCTTTTCATTCTGCGATTCTCATTGACCATGGGTTATTCGTTCCTCTGTTTGACCCGCTAGCATGGTTGGTGGTCAAGTGCCAATTTCAACTACTTCAATGTTTGCGAAGCGATTCGGCATCTTCCACGACTGCGGGTCGTGACAAATATTCACATTGTGCCAACGCGCGTTGCGCGAGACCGTCTGCAAGAAACTAGCTCACAAAGACCATGCGGGGCGGCGAATTTCCATGAACTGCGGATTGCCACCTTAACCGCCTGTTCGCAATGGAAGCGTCAGCTCCGAGCGTGCCGCTCGTACCGATCGTACAGATCGAAAAAGATCTCGCGCACGTTGCCCTCGTGGCGTGAAAACGCATCCTCGATCTCGGCAGTCGAGATGTGGTTGGTGGCGTGCTCAGAGAGCAACGCGAAGACGAGCTGTTCGGTCAATCCGAGTGAAGTGGTGGTGGTAAGCAATGGCGGGAAGCCCAAACTCGCATGAGCAGTGATCAGCAGACCGCAACCACACCCGCGGCACGCTCGCTTGAGCGAGCGGCGCTGCCACCAACCAAGCTGTTCGAACCCATCAATGACCACCTGCGTTTGGTCGTCCCAATCTGACATGTCATGGGCGACGGCGGGCAACCGACGTTCGCCGCTCGTTGGCGTGACCAGGTGAACCTTCCGGCCAGCATTTTGAAACGCCGGCAGAAGCATTTGAATCAGCGTCGATTTCCCCGATCCATGTGGTCCGACGATCTCGCCCCACCAGCAATTGTCGCGCAGACGGACCAGCAACTTCGCGGGGGAGTCGTCCGACGGAAACTGGTACTGAATCGCGCCGGGTCGGACTGCGCAAGTGGAAAATGGATTTGCGGGGTGGAGCGACTTCGAAGTTTGGGATTCAGGTAGATGGCCTGTCACGCCAGATCGTCCTGCTTCTCCGCGTTAGTCTGGCGTGGCAATAGCTGAAAAGGCTGATCAAAAAACAGCTCCTTCCCACGCCGAAGAAAAATGCGGACGCGTCCACACCAGCGAATTCTGAGAATTTCACCAGAGTAGGTCAGCGGGCTATTGGGTAGTTCCGTCTTGAATCGATAGAGGCGACGCAGGTCGCCGTCGTCTGCATCTGCAGAGACACGTCGCTCGAAGAAATGAACGGCCAGATCTTCGTCACCCTTTCCCTCTGTATACCACAATATCGAGAGCTCAACTGCCTGAACGTCGTCAGACTCAACGGCATCAATCTGATACTCGGCGTACAGCACATCCCCCGAGCGGTACGCGCCGTCAGAACTCAGAAACTGCAGACTGATTAGCGGTTCGATCATCGCATGACCGACTCGTTCGCGAAGACGCGGATTGGCTCGTTTAGAAACCGTCAACATTGGGATATACAACAACCGGAAAGTTTCGGACGAATTGAGGTCGAGCGGAAGGTTGGCCAGATACAACCAATTTCCAACGAAGTAAGTTGTGGCCAGACTGAAAGGAGTGCATCGCGTTTGGGGGGATTAGCAGTGACTCTCTCATCTCCAATGGGACACCGGGCTCGATCGAAATCGACTCTCGCTCGAAGACAGGCTTCTCGTAAACGACTTTGGTTTCCGTACGAATGTCCGTTCCTTGACTATAAGTAGATTCTTCTTCGCAAACCAGCATCATCTTCAGCGCCGCCAGCGACACACGCCCACCTTGCGATAGAAAAATCGCATACTCATGGCCTGGCCGCAAGGGGAGATCCGAGATTTCGACGCAAGTGGGACCGATGCGGCTATTCCACCAGATTTCGCGCACGATGTAACTCGCCGTCCAGATACCGCAGACGATGTACGGGGCGGCAAACGCCAGCAACACCCA
>JASLPZ010000122.1:0-18129 GCA_030744725.1 Pirellulaceae bacterium | reverse complement strand
GCCGGTGCGGCCGCGTTCCTGGCACGCTGCTTAGATGAACGTGTGACGGTCAACGTGATTAGCCATCGCACGAGGCAGCCCTTCATCGGACCTGCGATCGACATGCATCAGGCGGCCCGCGATTGGCTGGACGCCCAACATTGGTTCACGCATGAGACCCACGGGCTTGATCATGAACGCGTCTTTTTCGAGGCAACCAGAAGCGACAAGTTGGCACGCATCGCGGCCGTGGGGTGCGACGTGTTCATCGACGACCTCCCCGACCTTCTCGCCGAGCCCGAATTCCCCAGTGGCGTCGAGCGCGTACTGTTCGATCCACACGCCACCGGCCAGAGCGAACCATATTTCAAACGAGCCGGTTCGTGGCAAGAACTCACGGATCTTCTTTTCTCGCGGAACAATCCGAGGTAGTGATCTTGTATGTCCGAAGGTGAATCTTAATCATGTTCGCACGGAGAGAATGAGTGAACGACAAACAAGCCCTTTCGCCGGAACAGATTCAGGCGAAACTGAAGAGCCTGCAACATTCGGCGGGTCAAAAGGGTGCTGAGACTAGCGACGTTGAGATTACCGTTGCCTCACAGCGAGACGCGTTCGACTTGAAAGCCTGTCAGGTGCTTTTGGAGGGAAACGGTATTTCATCCAAAGTCGTCGGACGTGGATTCAATCAAGTCGTTGTCGTATCCCGTGATGATTCCAGTCGATCCATCGATGTGATCGCCGCGCATCGTCAGTGGTTGCTGCAGGCGAACCCACTTACGGACAGTGACTATGTTGTGGGCGTCGTCGCCTGGGCGTTGGGCTGCGGCCTGTCGGTTCCAGCCATCGGCGGGTTCTTCTTGCTTTCCCGTGGACTTGACCTGATTGTTGTGGTTGGCGGTGTCGCGATTCTGATGGTTTGTTCAGTGCTGTTGGGCGGCGCCCTGGGCTATCTGCGCTGCCGTACGATTGCCAGCCGCCGGCGCAAGTAGGCAGGTGTCGATTTTCAAATGGCTCGACGTGTGGGATCGGCGGGGCGGAGGCCAACGGAGGGGATTCCGCTGGTGCTGCCGCGACACCGAATGGCGACTGAAATCCGCAGTTCCGGCGTGCGAAAGGAAGGGTCGATTCAGTTGTCCAACAACTCGGCATACTTTTCTTCAAGCTGTTGTTGTGCGAGCAAACTCTGGAGTTTGGCCTTGCCGACTACACGCTTCCAACTCTTGAGCCAATCAACGGTTGCGTAGCCAATCGGCACTTGATAACCGACGACGCGAGCCAACATTGGGCTGAGCAGACTGTTGTTAATCTGCTGCTGCACCGCGTCCAGTTCGTTCTCGTCGGCCCAGAGGTACCAACGAATGAGATTGTCAACCAACACCCGCGCATCATTTGATTGCCATTGGATCCCCGGAATAAATAACGGCCCGCCTTGCCAAGGGGGCTGTTTGGATGATCGTTCAAACTTTAGAGCTTTGACGATGTCGGTGGCGACGGCTTCTGCCAGGTCGGGTGACTGGGCGAGTGACGCCAGATATCCTGCGGCCTGGCGGCGCACGTCTTGTTGTTTCGATTGCAGCATCACGCGGATTAGCGGTTGTGACCCAGCCGACAACACTGTTTTGCCGACACTCTGCGCGATTGCGGATGAGTGTGATGCCGCGACCAATTGGCTTTCAACGGTGTCGAAGCCTTCTTCCTCTTCGAGCCGATGACAATACTCCATAACAAAGGGGCTCCCCGCACCCGAATACTGAGAAGCTAGTGTCAGCAGTGCAGCTTTTTCCTGTGTTCGGAGAAACGCGAGCACGATTGGCTTGGCACTCCCTTTTGACAGCTCATTGGCAATGCCCTGTTTGAGCTTATGCGAGCGACGTCCTATCTTAAGTAACGCTTCGATTGAAGCACCGTCTTCCTTTTGCATGAGACGTTGGCGGAATGCAACTGCGAATGGCCGGATGAGTGCGGGATTGCTGTTGACCAACTCTGACAGTTCATCCAACTCGTCGTCTGATCGGGCTGCCCTGATCATGGCTGCCGCTGACCACGATCTCAGTAGCGAAGACGATACCTTGCGGAAATGCAATCGCTTCAGTTGCGACATCGCTTGATCGCCACCAATACGTCCCAGACAGACAATCGCCCACCCGCGTTTGAGGACATCACGCGAATAGGATTGTTTGACCATCGCCGGAACTGCCTCTTCACCCAATGTCACAATCTGGTCGGCCGTTTGTTCGGCGAAACTGGGATTGCCGAGCCGTTTCACCAAGACCCTCAATGTCGGAATCTCCTCGGCCGTACTATCGGCTGCGACCAACGATGCAGAGACGATCAAGACCGCACCGCCACCTAGAAGGAGTCGAGTTTTCCACTTTGGAAAACGCCACGTCACGATGCCTCCAACGACAACAACACCAACCAAGCAAGTTAACCACACGGTGGTGGATTGTTTGGGCGACGATGTTGATTGCAGCGGTGAGCTGGAGGCAACAACTGCAGGATTCTCCGTGTGGCCTTCCAAATCACCGGTATACAATCTGCCCGGCATCTTGGTGGATTGTCCCAGCTTGTTCGCGTCGTAATGCTCGCGATCGCTACGTTCGAGTGCCATATGATATTCGGCGAAGGTCAGGTTCTCTCTCGCCAGCACGTCGCGGGGAAAGTCGCCATCAATTACGGTCAGTGTCATATCTTCGATCGCCTTCAATGCGGCCCGCACCAGTCGCTTCCGCTCGGTAAAGAGCAGTTGCCGCACGTCCTCATCAACCTCTTTCCCACGCAGATCAAGCGCTTCGTTGATCTTCAGCAAGTCCTTTTCGAATGCTTCACTGTGAATTTCCAGTCGCCTCAACTTCGCGGCGACGACGTCCGAGGCAAACAGTTCCGCTGCGACGCCGTTATGAGGTTGTGGGTCCCTTTCCGCGACGAGGCCACGGCGCCTGAAAGCCGGCACATCGTGGATCGTGCCGCCGATGATTCTTAGAGGCAACGGCTGGGTCAATTGATCGTACAGTTTCATGCCAGACACCTGACGTCGTACGAATTCCTCAGGAATATTGCGAATCTTGGACGGTGTGTCAGAGAGCAGATAGACAATGTTGTGCAGATCACTCGAGTTGTGCACGGACAACCGCATCGGCACGACGAGTTGCCGCGTGCGAAATCGAAAGCCCATCGCTTGAACATGCCCATCGAACGAAGCTCCCTGGGGCAAGTCGTTCTCGATCTTGCGTTGCCCTGGCCTGGGCTGGGCGGCGGCCTTCTGTTTCACTTTCGTCTTGACCGCGACGAAGCACCAGCGTTGTGCGATGTACTCGGGACAAACAACGTCCATGCCGCTGGGAAATGCGTACTTGTGATCGTCCATCCATCGTTTGAGCGCCGGCGCGCTGCCGGCTGCCAGCACTGCCACTTCGTACATCCCGATCGCTTCTTCACGGATGACGCGGACTTGGTTCTGCGGCACAAATCCCAGGCTTCCGCCGAAGCCGCCACCACCGCCGCCAAAACCACCGCCGCCGCCGAAGCCGCCACCGAAAGAGACTTGCCGTCGCACATCGATCACAACTTCCGGTGGATCGATCGCGGCCGCGATCTGCTCGAATACGTTGTCCGGCAGCTTTCGAATCGCCGGCGGCGACGGGAACGGAATCAACATGCCGAATTCGTCAACGTTGCCCGAAAAACCAGGGCGGAGGGCCAGCGTTTCCACTCCGTTCTTGTAGAACACATAGGTTCGCTGCACACCAATTCGTTTAATTGGTGTCTGATTTCCAGCGTCCGCCCACAACACCGGCGGCACCAATCCGCACGGATCAGCGTAGGAAGGTGCGGGGAGTGCCAAGCCAGCTGCAAGCAGAAGGCCGCCGATAACAAGAGCTTGTCGCATCGTCTCTCTCCAACTCAGTTCGTTGCACCCTGCTTGTCGTGCAAACCCGGCAAATCACGGTGATCCACCAAAGTGCCCAGTGCTGTTTCCACCGTTAAGCGAATTCGCATTTCGATCCGCCCTTTGCAATCATTCTTGCCATTGCTGATCCAGATCTTGCTGATCTCTTTCCATTGCTCACCGCTCTCTTGGACTGTGAACCACGGTCCCGCCACCAGGTGAACGCCTTCCAGTCACAAACGTGTCCAAAGGTGATCGCGTCCAACTCGCTTCACGGTTCCGCTGGCAATCAGCGGCTGCAAGTTGTGCGGCACGAGCTTGAATTCATGGCGGCGGTCAAGCGGCACACTCGTCGGCGGCAGCGAAGCACGAACGACACCCGACTCGTCCACGAGCCGAATTGAAACCTCCGCGCGTCCGCGCGCCAGTTCTTGTTTTAATAAGGCCGCACGCAACGGGTCCAGCGGACCAGGGCCATCGCGATCCAGCATCGCGGTCACCTGTCGCCCGTAATACAGCAACGTCTCGAAAGCTTCGCCGGCTTCATCGACCGGTTCGACAGAAAAATCCGCCAGCAAATGCCGAAAGTGACGACGTGTTAGCTGTTTCGTCGGGTGACGACTCGTGGCACAACCGGACGCACAGACTTGGTCACCGTGCGGATGAAACGTGGCTCGGTCGCCATGCGCGAACTCGCCGTTGGATTCCAGCGAGATTGAAACGCTCCGCGATTGTATTGCGATCGGACGAACAAGTGTTTCCACAATCGCCGCCTCAGGGTCGACATCAAACTGGGCGATTGGGACTGTCGGCGGTTGTCGTCGCGCGGAAGGGCTCTCGGCTGATTGGCGAACTGCTGACCCCAGAAATGCCAGGCCGGCGAGGATGACAAGGGCAATCCAAATTCGCATGGTTTCAGCGGAGTTACGCAGTTTCAAGACATTCCGTGACAGCGTCAACCACAAGTGCAGTCGACCGCCCAAGCGTCGAAGTTGAGAAACGCGTCTCCTCGATAGAAAGAACATTTCCCCTGTTCCGCTGCAACTGTAGGAAGCCGCCTCAGCGTTTTCAAGTCAGAATCACCAGAAGAAAACCAACAGGCGAGTCTCCGGTGGCCGTAAGCGGCACACCTGGTCTCCCACCCAACCTGTGGAGGCAGCACATGCAGGCGTTTCGCGACAATGGTATAGTCAGGCGCCGGCCAGTTTCACCTCTTGTCAGGCAACCGATTGCGAGTGTGTCGCACGCCCACAAGATCGCTACGGAGCTCAGTCGATGTCCGATCTCTTTTTTTACCTCGGCTTGACCAACCTGCTGATGTGCCTCGTGGTGGCAGTGCCATTGGTCTTGGGTATGCGAAGCATTGGCGTGTTGAGCTTTTTCGAGCCATCAGCGGGTCCGCAACCTCAGGTTTCGGCGATTGTCGCGGCACGCAATGAAGAGCGCAATATTGAAGAGGCACTCTCGTCGTTGCTCGCCCAAGACTACCGACATCTGGAGATCATCGTCGTTAACGACCGCTCGACTGATCGGACCGGCGAGATTGTCGAACGGCTGTCAGGCGGCGACGATCGGTTGCGCGTAATTCATTTGAGCGAGTTGCCTGCCGGATGGATCGGCAAGAACTATGCGTTGAATGCCGGTGCCGCGAAAGCGCAGGGCGAGCTGTTGCTGTTCACAGATGCCGATGCTGTGATGCAACCCGACGTCATTCGACGCGCCGTCTCGTACCTGCGGGACAATCAAGTTGACCATCTACCAATGCTCTTTCGCGTGCGCATGCCGAACTGGCTTCTCGAGTCCTTTGTCGTCACGTTTTTCATTTATCTGTTAACGTACTGCCGCCCTTGGAAATGCCCCAATCCGCACAGCACAGCCCATATTGGCATCGGTGGATTCAATCTGATCCGCGCAGAAGTGTATCAAGCGATCGGTACGCACGAGGCACTTCGGATGCGGCCGGATGACGATCTGAAACTGGGAAAGCTCGTCAAGAAACACGGCTTTCGTCAGGTGTTTCTCAACGCGGCGGACATGATGTACGTGCCTTGGTATGCGTCGGTCCGCGAACTGGTGCTGGGTCTGGAGAAGAACGCGTTCTCCGGCGTGGACTACAACCTTGCGTTCGCGTTGGTCGCATCCGGTTCGATGTTGGCCTTCAACGTGCTGCCGTTCGTGGCCGTATTTCTCACGTCGGGCGTAACTTGGTATATCTACCTGGTCGTCGTCGTCATATTGCTCGCGATGGGCGTCGTGTCGGCTTATCATGTGAGGGCGCGAATGTCGTGTTGCCTGGCGTTTCCCCTGGGGGCGGCGATGTTCGTGTTCATTCAATGGCGTACCATTATCGTCAACATGACTAGCGGTGGAATCCGCTGGCGCGATACCCACTACCCGTTATCCGAACTAAAGGCCAACAAGATATGAAACCCAGTCTCCGCGTGACTACGTTTGCTTTCGGGATCGTCGTTGGATCATTGCTATTCAGCCAGCTGGCCCAGGCGGAAACGGGCTGGAAAGCCGGTGCGGCACGGGCCGTCATTACGCCGGAAAAGGCGATGTGGATGTCTGGCTATGGGGGTCGGAACAAACCGGCCGAAGGAAAACTGACCGATCTACACGCCAAGGTCCTGGTGCTCGAAGATGAAGGAGAACGACGCGCGGTTCTTATCACACTGGATTTGGTCGGGATCGATCGAACCTTGACGCACGACATTTGCACGTCACTGGCAGATAAATATGGCCTGGCCCGACATCAGATCGGTATTTGCACTTCGCACACCCATACCGGACCGGCCGTGGGGAAGAACCTGGCACCCTTACATTATTTGCAAGTTGATCAACAGCAACAGAAGTTGATTGACGACTACGCAGCGCAATTGCGAGCGAAAGTTGTTGCCGTCGTGGGAGAGGCGCTCAATAGCGTGGCACCGAGTCAGCTCGCCTGGGGCAGCGGGACCGCCACCTTCGCCGTGAATCGCCGCAACAATTCGGAGGCTAAAGTTCCCGAGGTACGTACCGCCGGAAAACTGGTCGGACCCCAAGACCATGACGTGCCCGTGCTGACCGTGCGTGACGTCGAAGGCAACTTGAAGACCGTGGTATTCGGCTATGCGTGCCATTCGACGGTTTTGAGTTTCTATCAATGGTCCGGAGACTACCCGGGGTTCGCCCAGATTGCGTTCGAAGAGAATAATCCCGGTTGTCAGGCGATGTTCTTTGCCGGTTGCGGTGCGGACCAAAACCCGTTGCCGCGGCGGACCGTCGAGCTGGCTCGACATTATGGCCGTCGCCTCGCGACTGCAGTCGAAGCCGTTGTGTTGACATCGCAAATGGCGCCGGTGCACGGATCGTTGACAACTTCGTATCAAGACATTGACCTTCCATTGGCCAAGCTGCCCACGCGCGAGGAGATCACAAAAGACACCACATCGACCAACAAGTACACTGCTGCTCGAGCCCGCATGTTGCTCGAACAACTGGATGATGGTCAGTCACTGGCCGGCACCTACCCATATCCGATCGGAGTTTGGCAGATTGGAGGCAAGGTTCAGTTTGTCTTGTTGGGCGGCGAAGTGGTGGTGGATTACGCAGTCCGCCTGAAAGCGGAATTGCAGGGTCTAAATACCTGGGTCGCCGGATATGCAAACGACGTGATGGCGTACATTCCGTCGCGGCGGGTGCTAGCCGAAGGTGGCTATGAAGGGGGCGGTTCGATGGTTTACTACGGGCTGCCGACGATTTGGGCGCCCGAATTGGAAAACGACATCGTGACAGAAGTTCATCGGCAGTTGGAGCCCAACTCACACTAGCTAAGCAGTGTTCGATCTTTTGTTGTCGTCTTTCGCTCCGCGAAAGGCGACTATCGGACAGTAATTCCGCGAACGATCCTAAGCGAGGTTGGTAAATGAATGCACGTTCGATGCCCAGAATTGTTTGGAATTGGTGGCGCGCAAATGGGGTCGAGATGCTACCCCACACCTCGACCCCGTTGCGCGTCCACCGTCACCGCCAAAACAAACCGTTGCAGTGGACCACAGACGGATCGACGTGATTTGTCTGCCCGGCAAATCACACTCTTCTTGGCGGTAAAGTCATGATCGGCCAACGGATTGCGACTCGTGCATCCAATACCCCGCATCGCTTCTGAGGAAATCCCTTACCGCAGGGGCCCCAAAAGAGCTATACGCTGGTCATCGGTACGCGAGCCTAGATACAGCGGGCTGCTCTAGCCAGCCCCCAACCACTCGCATATATTCGCTTCTAGCGAGCGACTTCCGCCATTTGGGCGAGCGACAGAATTCGGCTTACAAATCCTACAGGTAAGTTTCCATCTGCCCGTCGCCTCAGCGCAATTGTGCCCCCCATATTTGGCTATTTGTCGTTTTCGGTAATTCGTAATGGAAAGCTACTCGGTCACCTCGATCATCTGCCCCAACTGCGCGACTGCGTTGGACCCCACTGACGATGTCTGCCATCAGTGTGGCACAAATACGACGAGCGGTGTCGATACGAACGACGTGCCGCGTTCGAGGTTGATGGACCGACCGTGGTTACTGGTCGTCGTTCTGCTTCACGTGGGAGTGCTGGGCATTCCACTTTATTGGAAAACGAAGTACTCGACCTCCGTGCGGCTTGCCATCATCGCAGTGTCAATCGCTTACACGGTATTCGCCGTGACGTTCATTGTCTTGGGGTGCATGTTTATCATCGGCAAGTTTCGTTTGCTGGCGCAGTGACATGCATGCCAGAGGACGATGCTGCGTGGTACGCTGCAGGGGAATTTCCGAGACGATCCGACGACTCGCGCTACGCTTAGAACTCGATTTCCATCTGATCGAGACCGAGTTCGGTGGCTGGAAAAATGCGCCTGGCGATGGACAAGCCGACGGGATCGTCATCCTTCGAGAGTGGATTGACGTGGACCAACACCAGACGTCCCACCCCCGCTGCGGCGGCAACTTGCGCCACCGGGGTCGTACAACTGTGACCGGTCATCAGGGCCAGCGCTTCCATGCCATCTGGAAAATTGCATTCGTGGACGAGCAGATCCACGCCGCGAATAATGTCGATGTAAGGGGCGTCCGGCGCTGCCGTCGTATCGGTCACGTACGCCATCGACCGGTCGGGCCAGTCTATGCGATAGCCAACCGATCCACCGGGGTGGTCGAGCTGAAAATGGTGGATTGACCCGCCATCCGGCAGCCACACTTCGTCTTCCAATGGTACGGCAGTGTAGGGTGGCGGGACCGGAAAGAGGTGTTCGCTGAACAGGTGTTTCTCAATGGCCGCTAGTTTGTGCGGTTCACCATGTACCCGGACGGCGACCATCGAGTGTCCGTACAGCACGTCCAGGAGAAATGTCAGACCAACAACATGGTCGAGATGCGCGTGGGTGAGGAAGATGTCCAGTGTCGCGGTCTGGAGATAGTCGCGGACGCGGAACATCGACGTGCCGGCGTCGAAGACAAGGCCCAATTCGGGAAGCATCAGACAAGCGGTATCACGGCTGTCGTTTGGATGGTAGCCAGCCGTTCCTAACAGGAGCAATCTCATGAATTACGTACCGTAGCGCCAGCCGCCAAGAGTTTTTCGGTAATGATACGTCCAGGAGTTGTCTATTGTTGCGGACCGAACAACTTTTCTAAACCCCGCCCGATGCCTCGGTTGAGCTCCTGTTCGATCAACCCCGACGCGGCATTTGTTAGGGTCTGACGCGTCATCTGTTCCAACGCGGACCGTTCCAGCCGCGGCTTTGACAACGTGCCTTGAATGGGAATGCGTAGCGACTGGCCTTTCAACGACGCCAGGTAGCGGCTACTGCTGAGCCACTGATCGCGAATGGGTATCTCGGCCATCATCGACAGAGATTGATCCGTTCCAACCGAACCACGCGTGCGGATCACAACATCCTTAACCCGCATTTCCAGACCCTGATGGTGAATTCGATTGTCCAACAACTTAAAGTCGATTTCTTGATCGGGTAGTTCCAGCCACGTGCCCGCCGCCGAACCGATGGCACCCAAGGGCTGTCCTACGGCCAGGGCGCGAATCTGGTTGGCGACCAACAATAGTTCCCGTGCCAGCGGACCAGGACCAATATGTGCCTGATGCACAATCAGTTTTCCTTTTATGTCCGCGGACTGTGGCACATCCAAGGGCACCGATGCACCGTCGAGCCTGACGCTGAATGTGCCTTCGGCCGCGGTCGCGTCAGCAACCAACGGCGCAACATACTTCAGCCAGCTTTGGCACATTTCCTTGGTGATGCGAACGTTCTCCGCACCACTCCCGTGCGCTAATTGCAGCACCATCGGCGAACGGTTCATCAACAGCCGCGGTGTCAAACGCAACGTCCCTTCGGCCAGCGGGACCTGCAACATGCGTGCAGTCGCAATTCCGTCCGCCATTTCGGTTTCAATTTGACCGGGACCGATCGTGAAGCCTTGAATCTCTGCCGACGTCCATGCCAGACTACCCTGCGCCATCAGTTCGGTCAGGATCGACGCAGCCGGCTGTGGAACTGCAGTGGATGACACATTCCGCGTCGACACGGGTGTTTCGGTAACTGAGAGCAGCGGGCCGCGGACCTTGAACGGTTTCGCATCACGGCCCTTTAACTGAACATGGTCGCCCAACTGCGGACGCAGTTTTCGCGTGACGCGTTCCAAGTCATAACCAACCTGTCCTTCGACGTCGAGATAGCAGCGACCGAGTGGATCGCTCACTTGGCCGCGCGCGCCAAGGCTCACTGCATCACCCGAGATTTCGATCTTGTCCAAGCGAACGGTCTGGTCTGCGTGCACATACCCGATAAGGCCCGCGACTTTCAACACTGGCTCGTTCCACAGTGAATTCCAGTTCGCACTGGCGGTGGGTGCTGCGACCACGGTCTGATCCGCCTTGGGACCGATAGACTCGACCGGAGTGGCATAAGCGAACTTGCTGATGTCGGCCTGCACATCCGCCGTCGTCAGGCCCGCCTGATGTGTCATCCGAATCTGCCCAACTGCGTCGCCGGAAAACTGCTGCGTGAGCGCTTGGTTTGGGCCGGCAAACCAACGGGTCAACTGCGCCAGATCCGCACGATATCCCGCGTTACCAGAGATCTCGAACTGTGCGGGTGAACTCTTAAACCGGACATCCTCAGCTTGGAACGAGAGCGAGGAGCTCGCGTAGGTCGCTCGGGTTGTGACGAACTCCATTTCGTCCAAGTTGAGCACTGCTTGCGTCTTCAGCTGCACTTCCGGTTCACGGATATTCAGACCCGCACCGACCAGGTTGAATTGTCTGACACGAATGTCCGCCGCGTCGATTTCCACGAGGTGCGGCGATCCAGTTCCCTGGACAGTTGCATCGACGATACCGTCAAGAGAAACATTAACTGCCGGCAGCCATGGTCGGGCGCGAGTTCGCCAGGAACGCAATTCTCCCTGCAACTGAGCCCGCAGGGGCAATGCTGTATTGGTCGACAGCGAGGCGACAGGCCGCAGCAATTCGGCCAGTAGCACATCGCCCGCAGACTCGACGCGCAACGAAGCTTGTTGCAGTCCGCGCCCCCCGGCTTCGTCCAGCGTTCCGGTCGCGGCGATATCGATGCGCATCTGTGCTTCCCGCCACGGTGGCTGATCGCCGCGGTTCAACTCGAAATTCGTAGCCTCGGCCGTCGCTCGCAGCGCGACCTGACCCGCTGCGACCTGGTTCCACTGAATATCCGTCTGCAGACGGCCAGCCAATCCTAGATCGCCAACGTCAACAAATCGGCTGACTTCCTTGAAAAACTGCGTCAGGTCGCATTCGGCGGCAAGTGTCCCTTGCTGTTGCGTCCCCCTGGCGTTGAGGCGAAAGAAACTGGCGTGACAATCAAGCTGATCAACGATGTACTCGCGCCCCGATTGTCGCGCCGTGAAGGCGATCTCGACCGGTTCGTCAAACCGAATTGGCAGGCCGTCGTGGGTCCCTGCTAGATCCGACGCCGTGACCAGCGTTCTCCATTGACTTCCCTCATTTCCCTGTTGCGCGGTCAGCGAACCGGAGACCCGACCAGAGGTGAGTTCCACGGATTCCCGAATTCGTAAAGTGTTGGGCAGCATCTGGGCGAGTTGAGCGACATCCACATTTCCCGCCACTTGGTACGCACCTCGCTGCCAGACGTCCGCGAGCACTGCCGACAGGTCTTCCAACGGTGAAACCCGCGTGTCACCTTGGCCCTCCGCGCGAAGGCTCATCACATCCGATGCCACGGCGAGATCTGTCACTTGCCACGTATCGTCCTGGCGGGAAATCAGACCTTGTAAGCTGATGCCTTGCAGCGCCACGCGATCTGGGCCGAGCCACTGCGGGGCGATGAGCTGCAGTTGCTCGACGGTAATGGCACTAAGATTCACCGTTTCACCCCGGGCGCCCCAGTCAATCCGCACGTCGCCGCCGAGTGTACCGGTCAGGTTGATTCCTGGTGCCCCACGACGCAACAAGGATTCTAAAACACTCAGGTCGAACCGCCGGACTTCGGCCGTAAGATCGCCACTGCCTAGCGCCGCGCTGCTACCGTCTGTCGTTTGTTGCCACATGACGTCGGCTACGAGCGATCCGGGCTGTGCGTCACCGCCCGTGACGTTCGCTTCGAAATGCACAATAGTCTTGGCATCGACGCCCTGGGATGTCAGCGTAACGTTGATCCCCTCGGCGTTCCATTTCCTGCCAGTTGGCCCATCGAATGCAGTCACCGTGCCATCGACGAATTCGATCGTAATGTTGATCGGACCGGAGTCGGATGCCGGCTGTGTTAGCAGTGGCCGGATGGCATCCTCCAAGTTGCTCGTGTTCTCCTCGAGCACGAGATTCAGCTTGGGTTGGTCAATTCGTATCACGCCGACGTTAGTGGGATCGATGATCAGTGATAGGAGCGTGTTCTTGGTGCGCGCTGTGCTGGCCAACAGAATCGGTTCGCCCTGCTTGTCTTGTGCCACAACGTCGTTCACAACGATTGAGGAAAGCCAACCCGCCGAGATATGGCCGGTCGAGATCTTCCCCTCGAAACCCTCAGTTACTTGTTTCAGGATCGTCGACTTCAACGAACTGTTAACCGCGATCGTTGGTGCGAACCACACCAGCCCAACCAACACGATTCCAATCAGAAACACTAACGAAATCCGACGACGTGGGCGGGCGGCGCGCTGGCGAAAGAGACCTAAGACCATGATGACCTCGAATAACTCCGCAATCGAAAGACGGCCCCAAGAGAATTTGGGTGGAGGATTCTAGATAGGCGGCCAGAATCCTGCCAGACCGTATTTTCAACGTGCCAGCGTAGCTAGCGAGGCTGTGCCTCGGACCGGCGCGAGCTATCGCTCGGTTGTGGCGACCCGCTCCCGTTGGTCGGTGGTCTACCAGAACGGGGTCGGGAGTCTTTCTCGGGCGACGACTCACGAGTGGCAGACACCCATGGCCGAAAAAGACTCCCGACCCCCTCACCGTTCCTTAATGACCATAATCCCGACTAAAGCAACGTCAGGGGGTTTTTGCGATTCTCCAAAGGCACGCTCACCAGTGCGTTCTGCCGATGGGATTCAAACACGCCGGCGATCATCTCGATCGTCGTCCGCCCCTCGTAAACGCTGCATTCGGGCAATCGATCTTCTTGAATCGCCTGCAACAGATCGCGCACTGCCAGCACGTTGCCTGCGTTCAGACCGCCGTTGTTCAGCGGTTCGGGCTGGCCCGGTCCAGCTGAAGAAACAGGGATCCACTTGGCCGCACTCCTGCCGGGCGACCATTTAGGATCTGGCAGGAAATTCACAGCTGGCAAATATCCAGACAGGATTTCAATAATCCCTTCCGAGCCAAAAATCTGCACGCCGAATCGCTGGCCCTTGCCCTGGTCGCGTTGCGAAGCGAAATAAGCGGTCACACCATCATCCATGCCGTACATGGCGGCCAGGGAATCGCCGGCAAGCGGCCCGATCCCTTCGCTGCCCTCTGCGACGTCCTGCTTGGTAATTGGCTGATTGTCTTGCTGTACTTGGGCAAAACACCAATTCGGTTCACCGCCAAAATGGTGCATCAGGTTCATGACGTGGCTTCCCAGTACCCACAGATCCTCGCCACCGCCACGACGATCTTCTTTGCCACGACCACGCATTTCCAAGACCTTGCCGATCTTGCCGTCGGCGATCAAGTCACGAACGACGTGCAATTTCGGGCTGTAACGCGTTTGGTGCGCTAGTGCCAATTTGACATGCTTCTTCTCACACGCCAACGCCATCTGATCGGCCTCTTCCAAGGTCCGGCACATGGGTTTTTCCATATAGACATGCATCCCACGTTCAGCGGCCGCCACCACCATATCGCGATGTTGATTGACCCAACGCGGACAGACCGCCACGATGTCTGGCTTCGTCTCGTCGAGCAGCTTGCGGTAGTCAGCAAAACCAAGTGGTGCCTTGAGACGCTTGATCGCCTGCGCTCGGCCGCCTTCATCGGGATCCGCGACACCCACGATTTCGCACTCAGGAAATTGAAGCCAGACGGAATCAACTCCGTGACCGTAATTGCCTTTCCCCGTGTGTCCGATGACGCCAACTCGATAAGTTGCCACGAGATTTCTCCTATTGCCGAACGGAACGTACAGCGAGCATTGTGACCTTCCGTTCATCCGAAAGCAAACAGTTGAAGACGCCGAAGCTGCTTGATTTTCTGGTTCGAATAAGAAGATTTCACAGCCTATCTGGTTCGCTGCGCATACCAAGATGGGCAAAAGGATGGGGCTTGGTCGAGTTTCCGCCTTAAGCTTCAAGCTCGTTGAACGGGTCGTCAGAATGCCGTAAAATGCAGGTTGATCCTGTTTGGAGGGAGTCGATCCTGTTTGGAGGGAGTCAGTGTGGCGTTGCAAAAAAACAGCATCCATCAGGGTGATTGTATTGAGTCGTTGAAGAAGGTCAGCAAAGAGTCAGTCGACCTCGTTTTTGCCGATCCACCCTTCAACATCGGATACAAGTACGACGTTTATGACGATGCAAAACAGACTGACGACTACCTCAGCTGGAGTCGTGAGTGGATCAGGGGGGTTCACCGTATCTTGAAACCCAATGGCACATTTTGGCTGGCCATTGGTGATGAGTACGCAGCTGAATTGAAAATCGAGGCCAAGAAGGCAGGTTTTCATTGTCGCAGTTGGGTGATCTGGTATTACACATTCGGCGTGAACTGCGTGAACGGCTTCAGTCGGTCGCACACCCATCTCTTTCATTTCGTCAAGGACCAGACGGATTTCACTTTCAACAGATTACATCCGCATGTGCGGGTAAAGTCGGCCAGACAGCTTGTCTATGCGGACAGTCGTGCGAATCCCAACGGCAGGTTGCCCGACAATACGTGGATCATACGGCCTCAGGATGCGCCGGAAAGTTTCACCCCAAATCACGACACATGGTACTTCGCACGTGTCGCCGGAACCTTCAAAGAACGCGAGGGGTTCCATGGTTGTCAAATGCCGGAACAGTTGCTCGCGAGAATCATCAGAGTTTCAAGCCATCCACAGGATCTCGTGGTTGACCCTTTCGGCGGCAGTGGAACCACACTGTGTGTTGCAAAAAAACTGGGGCGGCAATGGATTGGGTTCGAACTTTCTGATGACTACACCAACTACATCGAACACAGATTAGATGGAACGAACGTTGGCGATCCGATCGATGGCCCCGAAAACCCAATTAAGAGTGCGCCAACTACGGCGAAAGGCAAGCGGCGAAAAAAACCGTTCGACGACGATACGGAGAAGGCAGTTATCGCTGCCTACAAACAAGCGGGCTGCGGTTATCCGGCGGATTATCTCTTGTGCGACATAGAGTTGAACGCGGATTTCGTTTCTGAATGTCGAAAGCGCTGCAACGGTGGAAGCGCGTACTTGTGGAACCATTTCCTGTTGAATTTGAGGAAAAACAACAAACTTCCAAGAGCGACAAAGCGGCCCGGGCGAATCAATTCAATGCAAATGGACACGTACGGGTTCGCCAGCGAAGTCGCATGGCGATTGCTGGCAATCGATTATCGTCGCACGCTCGACGACATCTTGTGTTCGCCCGAATTTGCTGCCGAGTTTGATCGCTTGGCTGCCGAATTCGGCCCAAGGGATGTCTCCGTGACGTCTCTGGACTATCGGCGCGCAGCGCAATCCATTCGAAAACGATCGAAAAACGCCAGAGTTACCAGCGCAAAACAGTTTAGTCAGTGGTTTCGCAAGACTCGAAAACTGCGACGGGTTGACATCGAAGAGTGCCTTAATGCAGAGTTCGAGATCCCCGGCGTTTTTGTCCTCTGTTCAGATAACTATGGGATCTATGCCGGAGAAAGTGAGAACATCCGTGTTCGGGTCCAACAGGTTCGTGAAAACCCGAAGTGGCAGGGTTTGGAACCAAATTCGATTCTGTATGAACCTAACGATGGGAGCCTCGCCACAAAGTATGCGCTCAAGTCTGCATTGGTCCGTCGCGAGAGTACACTTTTGAACTGCCAATTGTTGGTTCATAATTCGGAGTTCCCGACTTAATAGTCATGGACGAAAACGTCGCGAAGAGATGTCTGGCAATTTGTCCCCTATTCGAAGGCGAATTACTTCTTGAATTGATCCTGCGCCATTGGAATCATCCGTTCGCGGACGAAGAACTTTTTCGTCAACAGCTGCTGGAAACGGCGACCGAAGTTCTGATGACGTCGTCTGATTCTTCCTGCCAGCACGTCTTCATAGATGAACTGCCGCCGCAGCAAATGAACTTCATATCCGCCATTTGGTACGTGGAATTCTGTGCCGTGCAGGATGACGATCGGCAACGTGAGTTGCGAGAAAGGTGGCTTGCCGAAGTTCGTCGTTGCTTGCCGTCCTGCTTTTGCCCGTTGGATTTGCTTGAACCATAGTATGCACAAGCCCCCAAAGCTCATCCTGACGTTCGACGATTTGCCATTGCAGGAAGCAATCAAGAAGCTCTTTGAAGATCCGGCTTTCGTTCGCAGCGAAGCACTCTTGAATGCTTCCGTGTGACAGGCAAGATATCAGCCGGTTGGAAGAGATCATCTTACCATCTGCGCGCACGCACTGCGAGCTAGACGGGGGTGGTCTTTCAGGACTGGATCACTCGCTGCATCCGATTGACCAGGCGGTCGATCCCCCCGCCCAAGAACTCTTTTTTCTTCTCGCCGGCAACGTACACGATCGTGTAGGGCAAGTCATCCAGTTCGCTGAGCCAGGGGTTTTCTTTCTTGAATGCGCCCAATCCTGGACGGTCCAATTCTAGCTTGCCGAAACGAACTTCGGTCCACCGCTGGTCGTCCGCCAGGAATCCATTCAATTCCTCGGTCCAGGCGCGGCAGGCTGGGCAGTCGGTCTTGCCCAGCATCAATACGACAGTTGGCGCGGCCAGGAAGTCGCGCCAACTGTCGCGGTCCAATATCTCGAGTCGACTCGTGATCAACCGACGAACCCCTCCCCCTTATTCCAATCGGCACCGCACAAGCCGCCGCTTTGCAGCGCCTGCACGGTTCGGAGGACTTCCTTCGGGCTGCGGCCTGCCGACAAGTCGTTGACCGCTACGGAGCGGACGATTCCCTTGTCGTCCACGATCACCGTGCCGCGATAGGCGATTCCCGCGTCTTCCTTGAGCACGCCAAACGCCCTCGAGACTGCATGGTTGGTGTCGCCGATGACGGGATGCGTGATTTCGTTGGGAAATGTCTCGCGATCCGCAAACCAGGCTTTATGGCTGAAGAACGAGTCGGTACTCGCGCCGATCACCGAAACGCCATCATCGGCGAAGTCCTCAAGCAGTTCCTGGAACGACTTGATCTCTGTGGGGCACACAAACGTGAAGTCCAGCGGATACCAGTACAGAACGTACCACTTACCCTTGTAATCTTCGCTACTGATCGCCTTGTCCTCGCCATTCACATATGCCCCACCGCTCCAGGCGGGAGCAGGATGTCCAATCTGGTTCATCAAATTCTCCTTTTGCCGAAAATTGCCGTGCCAAATACTGCATCTTCTTCATGGTGCCGGTTGACCACGCACACAATCATATCGGATGGCGAAATGGACGGGTAGGGCCGGTAATGCGGGCGACGAGGTCGGCAAAACAACGGCTTTTTCGTGCGGTTTCGCACGGAAAAAGTGCGGCTTGTGGGCAAAGGTGCGCATACCGCAATGGGGATTCTTGGCAAATGGGTATCCACTTCCCTCAAGTGACCCCAACATGTAGTGTTGAGGCATGGAA
>JASLPZ010000121.1:0-18341 GCA_030744725.1 Pirellulaceae bacterium | reverse complement strand
GAGAGCCCTAACCTGGGCAAGATCACTTGTGCAAAGGTGAAGTCGTTGCTGCCTGCCTTTATTGCTGGAAGGCTGGAAGCGGCAGTGACTGGCCAAGTCGAATCGCATCTCGACGCGTGCCCACACTGCCGCGAGCGTTACGAGAAGACAAAAGACGAGACAGCTTTTCCAGGTCACCAGATGAGCGATTCATCGCAGCTTGCCATGCGGACTTGAGCACCCGAAGAGAATTGTAGGTCTGCCTCTCCGAGGCGGACTTGGGTTTGGAACGGGGGATCGCTGCTCTCGGAGAGAGACCTACTGAACGCTACGTCCGCCTAAAACGCTTGTCCAGCTCTTCCCGCGTGAAGACCAACGCAGTCGGTCGCCCATGAGGACAGTGATGACTGTCCTGGAAGTGATGCCGTTGTTCCAGCAATGCGGTGACTTCTCCAGACGACAAGCGATCGCCTGCCTTGATGGCTGCTTTGCAAGAGATCATGTGCAGCAGCTCGTCCAAAACGTCCCGACGATCCGGGGTCTTTCCTTCTTCCAACAAGAGATCGACTACCTGCCGCAGCATCTCATTGGGGCTCATGTTGGCCAACATGGCGGGGTAGGCCGAAACCAAAATCGTGTCGCCACCGAACGCTTCGATTTCGATTCCCATCTTGGCCAGTGTCTCACGCGCTTCCAGGGTAGCGGCGGCCTCCGCGGAAGTGAGTGCCACGGGCTCTGGCACGAGCAATCGCTGCGTCTCCATCGTTCCGGCCAGCACTTTGTCCCGAATTTGTTCGTACAGAATTCGTTCGTGCAACGCATGTTGATCGATGACGACCATGCCCTCTTCGTTTTCGGTCACGAGGTAGCGTTGGTGCAGTTGCAGGCCGAGCGGCGATGCGCCGGTTGCGCTGTGGATCTGTTGGTCGAGCTGTTTGGCCACGCTGTGCTGGCGGTCGTCGTCCGCGGTCTGCGAATCGTCTGTTCTGGGCTCGCCGCAGTCCAAACGCGGATCGGGTGCGAGAGGCTGATCGTCAGAATCTGGTTGGTCCGGCGCTTTGTCAAACGGGACAAAGTCGGGCGTGCGTCCGGTGAGTGTATAGTTCAGTCCCAATCGTGATTGCCGATCCACTGCCGCGGCGGTCGCGTCGTCAGACGTTTGCGGCGTCGTGCCGCGTGCCCAGTCGCTGATCTCGCGACGGTGACGGGCGGCAGATTCGGGGTCTTGTGATTCAGTCGCCAGCGGTGTGACGCCAACCGGCTGGACCCGGGCGGTGAGGTCGGTGGTCAGAAACTTGTTGCGTAGCGTGGCGAGCAACTGGCTGTAGAGCCGGCCCGCCTCTTGAAAACGGACCTCGATCTTGGTCGGATGCACGTTGACATCAACGGTTTCTGAGGGCAGGTCGATGCGAACGAACGCGATTGGAAAGCGTCCCGTCAGCAACAACCCACGATACGCTTCTCCCAGTGCGTGTTGCAGTGACCGATCACGGATAAAGCGGCCGTTTAGCAGCAAGTACTGCAGCCGGTTGTTGGAACGGCTCATTTCTGGATCCGCTACGTAGCCAGCGATCCTCACGCCGTTTTCGTCGCTCTCGACCCAGATCAAGTGGTCGTTCAACTCGGGACCAAAGAACGTAGCAATTCGGTCGCGCCAACTCTCGACCGGTGGCAGGTCATGCAGGATGCGATCGTTATGCCGCAACGTGAAGTGGACTTGCGGATGCGCCAGCACGATCCGAGTGAACGCTTCGCTGGCGTGTCCCAGTTCGGTCTGCGTCGTCTTCATGAACTTGCGACGGACCGGTGTGTTGAAGAACAGGTTGCGAATCTCGATGATCGTCCCCGGAGGGCAGCCGCAGGGAGACACGTCACCTTGATGACCACCGTTGATTTCCAGCTCGGACCCTGCTTGTTCGGTCGCCTGCCGACTGCGGATGTGCATCTGGCTGACTTCCGCGATCGACGCTAAGGCTTCACCGCGAAAACCAAACGTGTGTACGCTAAACAGATCGTCTGCGTCACGGATCTTGCTCGTGGCGTGACTGGCAACAGCCAGTGTGAGTTGTTCAGGGGCGATCCCACAGCCGTTGTCGGCAACACGGATCAGTTGCGCCCCACCTTGTTCGATCGACACGTCCACGCGTGTCGCACCGCTGTCGACCGCGTTCTCGACAATCTCCTTTACGACACTTGCGGGCCGCTCGATGACCTCGCCGGCCGCGATCTTGTTAACGACGCTCGAGGGCAGTTGTTTGATCTCGGACATCCGTTTCCCAGTCTATGAATAGTGCATTTGTCTGGTCGTGTAAAATGTTGAATCGAAGCGTGCGCGGCGAGCACAGTCATGGGGCCATTCCGGTGTCGCGCTAACTCAATCCATATTTATCCAACTTACGGTACAACGTGCGAGCTCCGATTCCCAGGATCCGCGCCGATTCTTCACGATTGCCGTTGGTCAACTTCAGTGTTTGTTCGATAGCCCATTTCTCGATCGAGTCCATTGGTTGCCCGATCAGTCCCATCGGACCCTCACCACCGACTGCCGGTGCTTCTTCGACATCCATTAGTTCAGGTGGCAAGTCGTCCAAATCCAGCAAACCGTCCGCGTCCAGAACGACCATGGTTTCGATCGCGTTGCGAAGTTGCCGCACGTTGCCTGGCCACTCGTAGGCGAACAGTTTGCGCATGACCGATGGAGATACCGTCTTGATGGTCTTGCCGTGACGTTTATTGAATTGCTTGCGGAAGTGCTCCGTCAGCGGCACGATGTCCTCTCGGCGTTCGCGCAACGCCGGTAGGTGGACAGTCACAACCTTGAGGCGAAAGTACAGATCTTGGCGGAACTCACCCGACTCAATGGAATCTTCCAGATCCCGGTTCGTTGCAGAGATCATGCGGACGTTCACCTTGCTCGGCTTGTTGTCACCTACACGCGTCAACTGGTGCTCTTCCAACACGCGGAGCAATTTGATCTGCGTCGCCAATGGCATGTCGCCGATTTCGTCTAGAAACAACGTGCCGCCATTGGCGTATTCGAAAGCGCCAACACGGTCGGTTACGGCGTCGGTAAAGGCTCCTTTGACATGGCCGAACAACTCACTCTCGACCAGGTTCTGCGCCACGGCACCTGCATTCAGCGCCACAATGCGTTTGTTCTTGCGAGGGCTGTTTTGATGAATGGCTTGGGCGACTAGCTCTTTGCCAGTGCCGTTCTCGCCGGTGATCAGTACGGTTGCGTCGGTGGGCGCGATCCGTTTGAGCCGGTCGATCAAATCTTTCATCTTACTGCTGGCGTAGATAATTCCTTCGAAGCCGAATTTCTCGTCGAGCCGTTGTGTGAGTTCTAGATTGTGGCGTCGCAAGCGAACGGAGTCCGCGGCTTTCTCTGCAACGGCACGCATCCGATCGGGAGTCGTTGGCTTTTCCAGGAAATTGAACGCACCCTGCTGCATCGCCTCGACCGCCTTAGGAACCGAAGCATGCCCTGTGATCACAATCACTTCGGTGTCCGGCAACGCTTTCCTGGTGCGAGCTAAGACGCCCATGCCGTCGATATCGCTCATCACCAAGTCAGTGAAAACGATGTCAAATTGATCGGTTTCGATCCGATTGACGCCTTCGGTTCCCGACGTGGCGACGGTGCAGGGATAACCGACCCGCTCGAGACTCTCAGCCATCGCATGCGCGAGCGCGTGGTCATTGTCGACAATTAACACGCGCACGTCGTGCGTGGACGGTTTGCCTTCAGCTGTTTTCTTGGCTTGTGCCATGCTGCCGATGATACAAAATCAAGTAAACTCGGACTAGGCTCCGTCCACACGGTGAATTGAGGGTGCGGATCCTTTTCGAGGTAATGCCTCATGTATTCCGTGGTTACAAACATTGGGGATTCTGATGAGACGATCTTGCTGGATCTTAGGTTGCTTGTTGTGTGCGAATGTGACATTCGGCCAAGCCTGGCCGCGGCACACGATTGACGATTCATCTCGTGGCGCTGATGGTGTGCGGTTGATGGATGTCAATGGCGATGGGCTCCCGGACATCGCCACGGGGTGGGAAGAGGGCGGTCGGATCCGCGTCTACCTGCACCCTGGGCCGACAGAAGTGACTAGCAGATGGCCCGCTGTGACGGTGGGTGAAGTCAAATCGCCCGAAGATGCCGTCTTCGTCGATCTGGATGGCGATGGCGCGACGGACGTGGTTAGTTGTTGCGAAGGCCGGACGAAAACTGTCTTCGTTCATTGGGCACCGCGCCGAGAGGAGTACTTGCAAGGGACCGCGTGGCATACACAAGCTCTGCCTTGCACGGAACAGGCGCAGGCGTGGATGTTCGCCCTGCCGATGCAAATCGATGGCCGGCATGGCATCGACCTCGTCGTCGGGTCGAAAGGGAAGAACGCCACGGTTGGCTGGTTGGAGTCGCCGGAAGATCCACGGAGAGTTTCGGAGTGGACGTTCCATCCATTCTACCGAGCGGGTTGGATCATGTCGTTGCAAGCGCGCGATATGGACGCCGATGGTGACTTAGATGTCTTGACGACCGATCGCAAGGGCAATGCGCGCGGCCTGCTTTGGTTGGAGAATCCCGGTTCGGGCAGTCCGGAACTGCGGAGCGCGACCGGCTGGCGCGAACATCGGATCGGTGGCCAGGATCGGGAAGTAATGTTCCTCGCAGTCGGCACGATTGCTGAAGCGAATGATATCGACATTGTGATTGCGGTCAGGGGACGTGGGTTGGCTTGGTTTTCCCAACGGGCGGTCACTTCTGAATCGTGGTTACTGACGGAAGTCGCAATGCCTCCGAATTGTGGAAGTGGCAAGGGAGTCGCCATCGGCGATGTCGACCTGGACGGGCGAGTGGATCTGGTGTTCAGTTGCGAGCATGCCGAGCCACCACTGTCCGGTGTCCGCTGGTTGTCGCGCACCGTGTCGGGGGATGCAGGCGGCACTTGGCAAGATCACGAAATCAGCGGTCCACGCGGCATCAAGTTCGACCGCCTCGAACTGATCGACCTGGACAGCGATGGCGACCTAGACGTGTTAACCTGTGAGGAGCGACACAACCTCGGCGTGTTCTGGTATGAGAATCCGACACGCGGACGCTGATGCTACAAGAGGAGATTGACTATGGCCAGTGAGAACTAGCGAGGCTGTGCCAGGTTGTGAGCAGGTCTCCTGACGCGCTCACCATTTCGACTAAAGGCCGCCTTTTTCTGCAGCGAACGTGGACAGGCATTCCAGGCGCTCTTGGAGACCTTCGGTCGGAGTGGTGTTGCAGTCGGGAGACCGCATCACAACAGATGATATGATGTAGAAACGTTGCAAATCAACAACGCAAAGAAGCGGATGATGTGAATGACGATGAATGATACCTCCAGCACGGCCGCGCCTATGCTTTTTCAATCGACATACGGTTTGTTCCGGCCTCGCTTCTTGTGGTTCCTGTCTTTGCCCACCATCGTCGGTCTGATAGGAGTACCTGTGGGACTTTTCTACAACGAAGGCTGGGTGATGAACAATCATCCGTTGGAACCCTGGTCCGCGATGCTGATCATCGAAATCTTTTCGGTGGGGGCACTGATGACTGTGGCTTTTGTTGTAATCTGTGAAGTGGTCCGCCGAAAATCACCTCAACGTGTTGCCGTGACGGAGTCTAGTTTGATCGTGCCAAAGGGAAGGTTGTCGAGCACTGATCTCACGTTGCCATTATCGGAGATTAAGGTTGCGGTTTTTGATATGGGATTCGTCAAGCAACTACAGATAAAACACAAGCGACGGAAGATATTGCTGTCATCCGCGCTTTTCCCGTCGACCGCAGACTTCAATCGTCTTGTCAGCCACTTGCCACGATAAGGACCACAACTCGAGAGATGAGATTGACCATGACCAGTGAGAACGACTTGAGGCGGATTATCGTGCCGGTTTTGCTTTTAGTCGTCGGCTTTGCCGCATCGAGCTTGATGGGCCCATCGCGTCACACACAGGCTGACAATGCGTCGCGGGTGATTGATATCGGCTCGCGGCGTGAGTTGTTTGTCGACCGGTACATTGTCGGCGAGTTGCAGGGGACGTCGCTCAAACTGCACACGCCACAACTGGTGCAGCCGGTTTCGCCGCCCCGACCTCACGGTCATTACGCCACGGTGCTTAAAGCAGCGGACAAGTTTCAGTTCTACTATCGCGGCGACACCAAGCCGGGCAACCACTGGAAGAAAGGCTGGGAGCAGTATCACGAGGGCGAAGTGACGCTTTATGCCGAGAGCAACGACGCGATCAACTGGACATTGCCAAAGCTTGGCATCTACGACGACCATCCCACGTTTCCCAATGGCAATGTTGTGTTGATGAACGAATTCCTGGTAAATCACAACTTCACACCGTTCATTGATACTCGGCCCGGCGTGCCGGAAGCCGAGCGATACAAGGGGCTCGGTGGGCTGGCATATCAGCCCCACAAGGAACATCTCGAGGTGCGAGAGAGACGCGGGCCCGGTGGCCTCAAGGCCTACGTTTCTCCGGATGGCATTCACTGGCAGAAACTTCGGGATGAGCCCGTTGTTCCCGAGCAGTGGGGCAAGTACTTTGACTCGCAGAATTACGCGTTCTGGTCGGATTCCGAGCAGGCTTATGTCTGCTATTTTCGCCGATTCATCAAGGGCTATCGCGGCATCGCCCGTACTACGTCCAAGGACTTCATCAACTGGACGCCGTTTGTCGAAATGGAAGCAAATCTTCCGAACGAACACCTCTACACGCCATGTACGCAACCGTATTATCGCGCGCCACACATTTACATCGCGCTCCCCACGCGGTTCATGGCCAATCGTGGAGCGGCTACGGATATCCTGTTGATGAGCACGCGCGGTGGTGCTCGCTTCGACCGCGAATTCACTCAATCCTTCATACGGCCTGGTATTGGAAGCGCCGGTTGGGCGAATCGCGCGAACTACACCGCCATCGGTATTCACCCGACGAGCGTGACCAAGATGTCGATGTTTCTCACAGGCGGCCGCCGATACACGCTGCGAATCGATGGATTTGTCTCGGTCAATGCTCCGCTTGCCGCCGGTCAGCTCATTACCAAGTTGCTGAAGTTCACGGGCAAGGAACTTGAAATCAACTATTCAACGAGTGCGGCCGGCGAACTGCGCGTCGAGATCCAAGATGCCGACGGCAACGCGATGCCAGGCTTGACGCTTGACGATTGCGAGCCGATCTACGGCGACCACATCAAGAGAGTGGTAAAGTGGAAAGGTGGAGACGATATTAGCGCTTTGGCAGGGAAGCCAGTTCGAATTCGCTTCGAGATGTCAGACGCGGACTTGTTTTCGCTGAAATTCAATCCACAGTGAATTTGCTTGGAATTATTTCAGCAACTTCCGCAAGCCGTCCATGATGACGCGTTCAACCTCGGGCGCGACGCGCGAGGCGCCAGGGCTGGTTTCATAGCCGCCTTGGCTGTAGGCAATCTCGGTGCCGATGTATCCTGGTCCATAGTCGCCATAGGCTGCCATGCACACATGGTCATCGGGCCGTAGTTTCGCCGCGGCTAATTGGAATTCGACGAACATTTCGCCTGGCATGTGCACAAGATAGGTTGAGCCCAGTCTCAGGCAAGTTAGATCAATCGTATCGCCGGCCTGGCAACGGCGGAGCCACGCCAGATGTGAAGCGGCAGCAAGCTGGCTGGTCGAGTTCGCGGTTGGATCATCCAAAATCGCAAGCAGCTTTTCCTCGTTCAGGTGCTTGGCTACGGGCAACGCCACAGCGTGCACGCGCCACTGGACATCCTCGGCGCTGACTTTGAATCTCTCAATGTTCTGCCAGGCGGCTCGCATTCCGGTTTCCATCCGTTCTGCCAGAATGGGTCGCCGCCCCGTCGAGCCGTCGTTGTATTTTCCGGCTGCCACATTTCCACCAGCTCCGCCAAAGTGCACGTGCAACGGCCCACCTAACGCCTGTTGTCGCGCGTTGCGCGCCAGGCCGACAAATTCACACGTAACGTCACCTTGACCGTAGTAGCTTTGCGGGTGCGTGGCGTAGTACGTCAGAACCGCCACCAGACTCTCGCCGTTGAACATGGCGACCGTCCTGAGAAGCGGGTCGATGACACCTTCGGGTGCGGCAATTGCGTCAGCGTTTGAGGACTTGCTCCAGCGCATCAGCTTGACCTTACCGTCGTCGCCCAACAGCCGCCGGTTCGATGCGACTTGCACGACCTTTGCGCTACCGATGCCAAGATGGGTTAAGGGTTGGCTTCGTGGAATCGCCGCCCGGATTCTCGCCGCGGTGCGGACGATCGTCTCGCGGAGATAGTCGTCATCAAAGTGCTTCGAGGCCAAATTGCGTGAAGCGAGTAACTCGATGGCCGAAAAGTCGCAGCGGGGCGCGTCATGTTGGTGCAGCGTATGAACTGTAACACGGTCAGCCGTGGTGTCCGCCGCCTCTGCGAGCGCTTCGCGCCAAGCGAGATTGCCACCGTTGCCAATGCCGATGAAGTCGACGGTGCACAGTACGATGGGGCGGTCGGCTCCGAGCAGCACGATCCCGCGAGCACTCAGCGGATCTACAATCTTGCGGGTTGGCGCGTATGCGACAGGGCTCCCAATCGGCGGCGAGATTTCAACATCAAAGACGGCGACCCGCAGTTCTGCGGCGGTCACCTGCGCCGCAAACGCGGCCAGCAGCAGGCCCAGCAGAAAGCAAGTCACAGATCGATCGCACCGGTAGATAGTCACGTTGGACCTCCAAGGGAAATGTCTGCCCCGCTACTCCGTAACGGACACCGACAAGGGGCCGGATGCGTAGGTCGTCTTCATCACAAAATTGAGTGAGATATGGGCCATCACGCAAATCTGCTGAACCTGCACCGGTTTGGCATCCTTGGCGGCCGTCAGCGTAATGTGTCCTTCCTTCGTCTTGCCGGTCAACAGCGTCTTGCTGTTCTTTTTGTCGAGCGTCACGCCGGGCGGAAGGGCGTTTCCGTAAACGCTGCTGAGGTGGTTGTAGGTCACGTCCAAGGAGACGTTTTTGTCAAAACCTTCGGCACGTTCAATGGTGACGGCAATGCGCTTCGAGTCGCCCGGCTTTAAAGTCAGGTTGGTTGCGTCGAGCTTGACGGCGCGAAGGTCTCCCGGCTGGCCGATGGCGACGGTGTGCATCTGGACCGGCCAATGGCCGCGGCCACCACCAGGCTGATATGTTTCTTGATATGGCAAAGCCGTTGCTTGTAGAACCCCGACCGTTTCGCCTGTTTTGGACGTTGTTGTCGCGGAGGTCGCCGTGCCGCGAATCGTGACGTTGGCGGCCAATGATTTGGCGTCCGAGGCGGCCTCCAGCACGATGCAACCATCCTGTCCCTTGCCGGCCAGAATCTTCCCGCAATCGGCTTTGACTCCCGCCGGCAGACCTTCGATGGCCAATTGGATGTCGCCGTCGAAGCCATTCTTACGAACCGTCCGCACGAAGATGACTCCACTGGTCCCGGGAGTTAGCTGGGTCTTATCGGTGTCGATATACAGTTCAAAGTACGGTTTGGCGCGGGTGCCTTGCAGGTAGTACACAAAGGCATCGCCACCACGGAGATGCAAATCGCGGATTTCGACGGCATAGACTGCGTCCGCCGGCGCTGTCCAGTTTTCAATCCAGGAATCTGCAAACGATCGTTTTCCAAGTTTCAAGTCGTCGTTCAACGACAACTGCTTGCCCGCCGCATCCAGAATTCGCACATGGGAATCCAACTGTGATTGTTCTCGACGCGCGATCACTTCGAACGAGTATCGTTCGCCCTTGATGGCTGCAAAGGAATAACAGTCGACATCGTTGGAGGCATCGATCCGTCCACTGATTCCGGCGGGAAAGGCAATCATCTGACCGGCTGCTGGTGTGTTGTTGTCTGACGGACGTTCGGTAAACACTGGCAGATCACTGATCACCAGTGGGGCTGGGTTGGTCACACCTTCTCCCATCGGCAACCCACGCCACCGCGGTCCCGTGGGCGCATCGGTGGCCACACTCAGAAAGCCGCCTTGCTCCGTGCCGAGGAGGTGTCCAACGTATTGCAGTTGTGACACTTGTCCTCGCGCGAGCCCCATGGGAAACACGTTGGTGATAAACGGTTCGTCCGAGATTTCGATACAGTACTCCCAATACTGGTTACCCTGGTACCGCGCATCACGAATCTGCAGGAAATATTCACCCGCCTGCTCGAAATGATAGTGAACGAACGGGTCGCCGTAAAAGTAGTTGTCCGAGGCTGCCAGTGTTGAACCATTGGCATGACGCAGCGTAAGGATCGGATCGACATGTTGTTGCAAGTCGTGAATACGATCCTGAAGCCGCTGTGAACGCACATGAAAAGAAAACGCTTGTCCGGCGACAACGGTGAACTTAAAGACATCTACATCCTCGGCGCGTTCGATCGCGCCACAGATCGTCCGGGGCAACGTTACTGTCTGGGCTTTCTCTACCGCATTGTTGTCACCCGTCTCGACAGTGATCGGCTCAGCCACGATGACCAATTGGCCGAGCGTACTGGCACCATTAGGTGTCACAATCCGATAGTCGCGGACACCTGGCAAAGCCTCCGCGGCAACATCAAAGCGGACTTTCATCTCTTGCAGCTTGGGCGTTTCACCTTCTTTCAATTCAGGGTGTACGATTTCGCCAACTACGCCGTTGCCAGATACTAAGACCTGATACGCTCGAAACATCGAATACCGCGACTTAATCGTGTGTTCCGACGACCGCCCTCGCTGTGCCGCGACGGGCTTCAAGCTCATCAGCATTGGGTAGGCGGTCTGGCCATGTGCCGGCACGGTGCACGCAAACGCTTTGGCAATTATCAGGGTCAACGCGAATGTGACTGTACGTTTGAGATCCATTGATCGTTTGTCATTCACTGTTAGTGCACGAACATGAACTGCTTGGAGTTGATCAGAGCCCATAGTAAATCTTGATAAAACTCTTGGGGGCTTGGAGCTTCCGCCAGAAATGTCTGTAGTGTTTCGAGTTCGGCTTCGGATGCTGGTCGGCAAAGTGCCGCCAAGTAGATCTGCGAGATCATCTCCGGTGCCGACCTTTCGTCCTTGAGCAGATTGGCGACGCGGCCATCCTTGTGGCTGATTTTCTCGGTGATAATCTCACCGTTGAGGCCATGCAAGGCCTGACCAAGACTTTCATCCGGAGATCGTTCGCATTGGCAAACGCTGGCGCGACGTGGCTTGGCAAACGTGTTGAGAAAATAGTTGGGATATTCAGCGTCGGGTAAATCGATGGCCCGCGTTCCGAGCGG
The DNA here is from genome assembly GCA_030744725.1 of Pirellulaceae bacterium. Taxonomy (GTDB): domain Bacteria; phylum Planctomycetota; class Planctomycetia; order Pirellulales; family Pirellulaceae; genus ARS98. The sequence goes on along the minus strand of JASLPZ010000121.1, from coordinate 7,066 downwards.
CAGGTTTCTAAACTTTGTCTGGACGCCGGTGACCTGGTCGATGCTGTCCAGCAGCGGTTCGGCGGCCAGTCGTTTGACCTGGAAGTGGCTATAGAAGCGATCGTCCGCGACGTTCGATGGCGTCGGTTGCGAATCCAGTTGATACAGTCGCGATGTCATGATCGTGCGAATCAACTGCTTCAGGTCGAATTCTTTGGTGACAAAATCCTTCGCCAACGCATTCATCAGTGCAATGTTGCTGGGCGGATTTGTCGATCGCATGTCGTCAACCGGTTCCACTAATCCGCGCCCAAGAAGTGCATGGACGTAGCGGTTGACGACCGCTCTTGCGAAGCCTTCGTTGTCGCTGGACGTAAGCCATTGGGCCAAAGCGATGCGGCGGTCCAGCGGATGATCGACGGGTTCAGCTTGTAGCGGTGTGGGGGGCATGTTCATGCCCGTCCGCGGATTACGCACTTCGCCCGTCGGCTTGACCATGACCACTTGTTCGCGCCCGAACAGCCCAAACTCTTCGCTGTTCTTCGTGCCAACACGGGCGAAAAACGCCGCGAATCCGTAGTAGTCGTCTTGGCTGTATGTCTCGAATGGATGATGGTGGCACTTGGCACATTCTAAACGGACACCCAAAAACAGCTGTGACGTCGATTCTGTCAGATCCGTTGAGTTCTGATTGATACGAAAATAATTCGCTGGACCATTTGAGTAGATCGACCCCGTGCCGGTAACCAGACGCCGAACGAATTGATCAAACGGTATGTTTTCGCGAAACGCTTGTCGGATCCAGTTGTGCAGCGACCACATTCCCTGCTCGCCCAGCTTGTTGCTGGTGTTGCGAATCAAGTCGGACCATTTCAACGTCCAATAGGTTGTGTATCGATTGTTGTAGATGTCCAAGTTGGGGTCGCCAGTGAGGCCGAGCAGTTGATCGATGAGATGTTCGCGTTTGTTCGTGTCAGTCGATGCGATGAACTTCGTACACTCTTCTATGGTCGGCAATGATCCCGTCGCATCGAGAAACGCGCGGCGGGCAAATGTGGCATCGTCGCATAGGCCGACTGGTTCGATCCCTAATTCACGAAACTTGTTCGCCGCCAATTCGTCAATGTAGTTCTTGTTTTTCCAACCCGACAGTTCGACTGATTCGGCGAAGGGAATAACGAACATCGCGATCTGCGCGTGCCCTTCGAACCGTGCCATCACGTTGGCTTGTCCTCGGCCAACAGCAGTTGTCATGCCACGAGTTGTGATCGCGACTACGCCATCATCCGACGAATCGAATTTGCACCAGGCGGTGACGTCACGAGCCGAACCGTCACTGTAAGTCGCCTCGACTCGCAGTTGTTGTGTCCTGTTCTCGGTCGTAACGCGACGAGTCGGAAGGACGTTGAGCTGCGTTACGGTCGGCGCACTCTCGTCCATTCCGGTGGCGCCCTCGGCGAGCCATGCGACGAGCAGATGATGGTCGTTTGAACCGGCACGCAATCGCAAGCCGCCGCCGTGTGGAACCTGCATCGTTGGCTTCTGAACGAATAGGCTGCGGGCAGGGTCGAGGAAATTCACGCGCCGTTGCAAGCGGTCACGCGCAATCGATTTGTGATCGTTTGCCGGATCGAAGCCGAATACGGACAGCTTAAATCCGCCTTTGCCATGTTGCGCCGCGTGGCAGGCGCCCATATTGCAGCCAGCTTTGGAGATGATTGGACGAACTTCCGTGGCGAAATCCACGGGTGCGGCGTCCGCGATTCCCGTCACACGCACGGGGATCTCCTGTGTGGTACCGCCAACGGTCACCTTAAGGCTGGCTTCTCCGTCGGCCAAGGGAGTGATCACGCCACGATCGTCCACTCGAAAAACCGCTGCATCCGACGGTGCGTAAGTTGCCGACGTGGTGAGGTCGGCAGCACGATCGGCTGGAAGCCCATCGGCTTGTTCAGCGACCAGAACCTGGGTCCGCGCAAAACGACCGCCAAGGGTGACTTCGCCCGGCGTGACGGTGAACGTCGCCGCACGTAGCGACATGCCCACAGGGACCAACATACACAGGGCACTGGTGGCGATGAATAAACTAATAACCATCAAGCTCAATTGGCGGAGGCCAAACAAACGTCCACTTCGCTGATGCACGAGGAGTCTCCGGCGGGGATCACAGGCAGAAAAGTCGGGCGGGGATGGGACTCTTATTTTCTCTATTGAGCCGAACACTCTTAGCGTTGGGTTTGTCGAGTGAAACATCCGCGGCTAGCGCCGTTAGCTCAATCGCCCATTATGACGAAGGGGATAGCTGGATGCCATAGGAACGTCTCCAATCCACTATCGCGCTCCCGGTTTAGAGCGTTTTTCTGAGCTCCTCAAGATCCGCGTTGAAATGATCAGATGAATGGATAAGATGAGGTGACGCGAACTTGCACTAGGATCTGTCAAGACTAAGAATGAGGGTTGTCGAGTTTGATTGTCGTGGTTCGCTCCGCGAACCAAACGTTTTGATCGCGGAGCGATCAACGACTATCTCGCCGAGCGACCATTCTTTAATCAACCCTAAAATCAAAAACTGATACAGCACCAGGTTCGCGTCTTACCTCGTCGGAACGACTTCCCTCACCGCCGCGCGAATGAGTCCAGCCATGCTAAGTTACGTAAGTGGAAATTCATGCAATTGTGATGCTGTTTCACGCAGGAGTTTTCTTCAGGTCGGCGCGCTGGCCGGTTTGGGCGTATCGCTGCCGACTGTGTTGGCCAGCCGACAATCGGCCCGTGCTGATGGCAAAAATGATGACGTAAATTGCATCCTGATTTGGACTCGAGGTGGGACCAGTCATCACGATACATTTGATCCTAAGCCAGACGCACCAGTCGCCGTTCGCGGCGAATTCAATGTGATCGACACCGCGTTGCCAGGCATCAAGTTCACAGAGATTTGTCCCAACATGGCTAAAGAGGCGAAGCGGTTCGCACTCTTACGCGGTTGGAATCCACGCAACGGCAGCCACGGAACTGCCGACCAATGGGTGATGTCCGGTCGGAGATTCAATCAGGCGGTTGGATACCCGACGTACGGTTCGGTCGCCAGTTATTACCATGGCTTCAAGACTGCCATGCCGCCATTCATTCAGCTTGGCACGCAAGTCGACCGTCGCTTCGGTGGCGGGACTGCCGGTGTTTTGGGGCAGGAATTCAATCCATTCGAGATTGACGCGGACCCCAACAAAGACAAATTCACCGTCCGTGACATAACGCCACCCAGTGGGATTTCGATGGACCGCGTTGGCCGACGTCGCAAGATGCTCGCCGCTGTGGATCAACTACAGCGTAAAGCCGATCTGCAGCCCGCGGCATTTCGCGCGATCGACGAACATTACGAAACCGCGTTGAATATGATCACGGCCCCCGAAACGAAGCAAGCATTCGAGATCGAAAAAGAGGAAGACAAACTGCGCGATGCCTATGGGCGCCATCGTTTTGGACAGAGCTGCCTGATGGCGCGACGCTTGATTGAGTCCGGGGTGCGTTTCGTCACTGTGACCGACGGCGGCTGGGATACACATCAGAACAATTTCAAAACACTCAAAGACAGTCGGATTCCACCCGTTGACCAGGCGTTGCCGCAGTTGCTGATTGATCTGGAACAACGCGGGTTGCTGGACAACACGCTGGTCTGTTGGCTGACGGACTTCGGTCGAACGCCCAACGTGAATTCTGCGAGCGGTCGTGACCACTGGGCCACGGCGGGGTTTGCGATCATGGCCGGGGCTGGCGTGCCCCCCGGCAGTGTGCTCGGCGCGACCGACGATGAAGGTGGCGTCGTTGCTCGCGACGAGTATTGGAGTGACGATATTGCGATGACCATCTATATGAAATTGGGCATTCCACACGATCTCATCGCCCGAGCGCCCGATGGCCGGCCGGTTCGGCTGATCGAAGGCAAGCCCATTCGCGAGTGGATTTAGGTCACCGGCCCTGTTCCGTGTCAATGTGTCACTGTTTCAGCCGCCGTCTCCTCCGATCGTGACAACTGACAGCCAACCACTGACGAATATTCAACGCTCCAGCTGGAGCTGGCCACCAGTCAAAATAGGTAGTTTAGATCAGGCAGCCTGGTCTTGCGATGCATCACATCGATCAGAGCCGATCGGTTGTCTTGTCGGTTCTGCCTTCATCTCCTGTTTGCTACAAATTGTTCGACGGTATTTTCGGCGGCCCGTATAATTCGGGAGACGATGAAGGCGGACGTTTGCAAGGCGCGCCCCGGACCTCGCAGCAGGAGAAACCAGTATGAAGACATTCCTGAGTTTGGCCTTTGGCTTGGCGTTGGTGTGTTTCTGCAGTGAGACGTTTGCCCAGTGTCCCAGATCAGGGGGTGGTGGCCAGTCGGGCGGGCGTGGTGGCCAGTCGGGTGGGCGTGGTGGCCAGTCGACTTCCTTTTCCCAGGGGGGTTCGCAAGGTGGCCGTTTACTGACCGGACAGGGATCGTATTTTCATGATGTGATGGTGCGAAACCACCAGCAGCAGTTGTATCGGCGTCAGCAGGCCGCAATCGCGGCTGCAAAGCAGGCCAAGAAGAATATTCGAAAAGGCAAGCAGTTGGATACGCGCCGCACGCAGCGTGATGCGGAACTTGCCCGTCGCGAAGAGAAGAAACGGGCGGCTGCCGCCGGCCAGGACCTGTACCGCTCGAATCAAGTTCGATTAGCCAATTCGATTCGCTAGGCGGCATCTCACCACCGAAGGCCAGTTCAGCCCGCCCGGACAAATCGTCCAGTGCGAACATTTGACTAGAATTCGGACACCCTTTGATTAGCTGCTTTTTCCCCTATTGCCACCCACGCGTTGACTCTACGAAACACGGTAGGTCCTCGCCGTGGGTGGCATTTTGGGTGGCACACTGTTTGTCGAGCGGTTCACCGAAACCTCAAAAGTATCCACCCCTTTGTAGGCTTGCTTGTAAGGGGATGGATACTCTCGTTCGATGTCACTCAACGTGCAGGACGACGGCACGCCGACCGCCGTCGTGTGACCTCTGTGTCGACCGTGCGTTGGGTGTTCCTTTCCCGTTTCTCCTTTTCCGCTCTCGCCTTGCGACTTTCCCGAACAGCGAATCCGCCGAGGACATTCCGACAGTCGCCAACCGTGTGATTCGGCAGGACGACCGGACCCCGCCTCGCACTCCCTATCCACCAGCTAAGCCAACGCCAGAGATTGGCCAATATGTGCGGTTGAGGCGGGGCGTGTTTCCACTGGGCTTACTGAACACTTGGCCTCTTATCCGACGTTGGCGGGGCTCAGAACTGAAGGTTTTGTGAAACTGGTTGACGGCTGATGTTCCCAAGTGGTAGGGTGCCTACGAATCTGTGGGTGACTCCACAACTACCGCTTTCCCCCAAGGAAACTGCTGCTCGCGGTCGAGTTTTCTCGAAGGTCTTTCGTCAGAGTACCCGTTTACGGTCGTTCCAATGGGAATCCGACGCTTCCTACTCAGTTTGGCGCTTGTAGCCGTTCCTTCGGCGCAGCTCTTGGCCGTGGACTTGGCCAAGATCCAACGCACGCTTGCCAAGGAGCCAGCGTATCAGACCAAGGCAGTCAAATACTGCCTGCTCGTGTTCGGCCCCGAGGCGAAGACTCGCGTCTGGCTCGTACAGGACGGCGAGGTGCTCTATGTGGACCGAAACGCTAACGGTGATCTGACCGAACCCGGCGAGAAGGCCGTTGCGCATGAGGACTCGAATGCGAAAGACGGCGAGTTTCAGTTCGCGGTGGGCGACATCTGGGACGGAAACCGAACGCACAAAGATCTCAAGGTCTCGATCATGAAGCTGCAGCGACTTGCCGCAATCGACAAGCGGATTCGCAAGCTGGTGGCCAAGCAGCCAGGGACTCGCAGCTACACGATTTCGCTGGATGTTGAAATGCCGCTGCACAAAGGGCCTGGAATTGACGGACGTGTGCCGCAGATCACGGGTTTCTGCGACGCGCGGGGGCTGCTTCGGTTCGCCGACGAGTCACAGGATGCGCCCATCATTCACTTTGGCGGCTCGTGGGAAGTCACGCTGTACACGCCTCAAATCCTGACCCGTGAGCGGGAGATCGACTTGTTCTTGGGAGTCGGCACGCCGGGACTAGGACCGGGTACGACCGCCTTTGTCGCCTATGAGGGTCTGATCCCGGCAGAGGCACACGCCAGGGTCGAAGTCACTTACCCCGCGGTCCGCGACGGCGAACCTCCGGTCAGAAAACGTTATGAGTTGAAACAGCGCTGTTGAACGTACAACCTTCACGGCCCGGTTCGGGTCCCCAACACCGCCGGCACCGGCAAGGCAGTGGTTACCGTCTCCTTTGCTGGCTGGGAGGAAGGACTCGTCGCTCCCTCTCTCCACGAAGTCGAGGTCGTGGCGCCAAAGCTTGCCCTGAAGTTAGAACCCGTGTCGTCGCGGCTAAAGCGAAGCCTCGTTCACCCCAACAGAGGTAGCGTGCTGAGAGGGCTGCGGTATTCGCCGGACGGCAAACGGATCATTGCGGGTGACTATCCCGGTGGCATTATTCAGGTCTGGGACACCGAAACTGGCAGGCAACTCACAAAGATCGAAGCGGGTTACGGCTTGCGTGGAAGCGCGGAGTATTTCTCCCTTACCCCCGACTGGAAGACAGTGTACGTGTCTCGCGAGAAACGCAAATCCACTCGCATCGAGAAGAACGGGAAGAGGCTAATCCGCTCGGAGTTCGATGGCGACGTACGAGCGTGGGACTTGGAGACCGGTGAGCTGCGCACCAAGCTCCAGCACAAACCGCCCCGCAATATCATCGCGATGAATTTGTCGCCGGACGGTTCTAGCTTCCTGACGACTGACGAATTGCCCGGGGAGTGGGAAGGCAGAGCGCCACGCAGCGTGAGTTTGTGGAACGTTGCGACCGGGGAATACGAACCGCTGGGCGATGTCCAAAGTTATGGTGGCGAGTTCTCTCCAGACAGCCGAACGGTCGCCGTTCTGGCTTTCACCGACGACAAGCATTACACGACCGCCATTAATCTCTTCGACGTAGCGACAGGAAAAGAGAAGCTTTCGATTCCCGTCAC
>JASLPZ010000120.1:1526-18421 GCA_030744725.1 Pirellulaceae bacterium | reverse complement strand
CTCGTTCCTACGCTCCCTGACGGTTCGTTGCTAACGGTGATTGGTCTGATCGGTACGACGGTGGTCCCCTACAACCTTTTCTTGCACGCCAGTTCCGTCCAGGAAAAATGGCCGACCACAGTGCCGAAACCGCAGGCGCTTCGCGAGGCTCGAGTCGACACGTCCATTGCGGTGGCGCTGGGCGGACTGATCACGCTGGCCGTCGTCTCGACGGCGGCTGCCGCGTTTTACGAAAGGGGGGAAATGACATCACCCGCCGAAATGGCAAAGCAACTCGAACCGTTGCTGGGCGGCCCAGCAGCAAAAATACTCTTTGCCTTTGGTTTGGTTTCGGCTGGCTTGACCAGCGCGATCACGGCACCGCTGGCAGCCGCGTTTGCCATCTGCGGTTCCTTCGGTTGGCCAATCGATCTGAAGTCGTGGAGATTCCGTGCCATCTGGATTCTGGTGCTGACCACCGGCACGCTGGTGGCAGCCTCGGGTACAAAGAGCCCCGCGTCGACGATTCTGATCGCACAAGCTGCCAACGGATTGCTGTTGCCATTGATTGCCGTGTTTCTGCTGTTTGCCGTCAACCGCCGCGATCTGATGGGCGAATATAAGAACGGCTGGCGCGGTAACCTGGCAGGCGGGATCGTCGTGCTGGTCGCCACGGGTCTGGGGATCCACACACTGGTTACCAGAGTGTTTGGTGGATGATGCAACATTGCCTTCTCCATGCGCGGCGACTCCAGCTTCTGCTGCACGCCTGGTTCGGCGGGCCTCCTTTGGTGGTGAGACCCATCAGAATATCGCTCACCGCAGTTGCGTGACTGACACCTTAGTCAGGCATCCCCTTAGCCCGAGTCAGCCAGTGCATCACGTTCAAGAGCAGTTGATGGTTCTGCTTTGCCTCCGGCGCATTCATACCCATGGGCCGCTGTCTTGGTCCGGCGAGTTGCGCGCTGAACATCGCCGCCTCGCCGAATACCGCCACCCGACCGTCGCCGACCCTCATCACTGCGCCCTGACACCACGCTTCAATCGGAACTTCGGGCGTCTCGGGCGTACGTTCCCTTGCTTTCTTCGTCTCAAGCGACACGGAGTTGGCGCCAAACACGAGGACCGCTGCCGCGTCTTTCGGTGGTTTGAATGCAGAACCGCCGAAGGTCGCTACCTTTGTTATCTTCTCGTCCTCTGACCGGCCGCGTGTGACGGCGCTTTCCTTGAGGCCGGTTCCGCGCTCAAAGGTGTCCGGTTTGCCTGGCTTCCGTTGCCCTGGCCGCGCGAAGCCGTTACTGAACTCTACCCCGAAGGCTTTGGCAAGTTCACCGGCCGCGCCGGGAAACGGAAAGTGATCCGCTACCAGGAAGAGTGATCCGCCCCGTTCGGCCCAGGTGCGAAGGGCGACGATCTCATCCCGCGTGAAAGCGGACGGAGTGGGGAGCGACCAATCCTTCACATTCCGCTTGTTGAGCGGGTTGGCGATGACGAGGACGTCCACCGACTTCAGTGAGTCCAGAGACAACGGCTTGCGAAGACCGTGCACGCGGTAACCATCGCGGCGCAGGAATTCGGCGAACGGCTTGTAGCGCCCGTCGGCGGTATGAAAGTTATGGTGCGCCTCGTCAATCGCTACGCGGGGGCCTTTCTCCCATTCATGGGCCGGTCGGCGAAGGGGTGGCTTGTACTTAAGGTCAGGCAGCTGCTGGGCTGGGACAGTGCGCGTGACCACCAACAGGGCGATACCAGAAAGGAGAAGTCGATTTCTCATGTGACCTCCAAAGCCTCGGTCTTTAGCGTGTGGGGTTTTCTCCCACCCACCATACCGTACGCGAATCCGCTCGCCCACTCCGCAACCGGTCAAATCACCGGCTGACGGACATTGCTAGCCACCGCATAGCCAGAAGGACCGGCAGTAGCAGCACCAACTCCGGCACCGCGATCCAGCAGGCAAGTTAGCCGCGGAAGAAATTCCGCAGGAGCTGCTTATGATGGCAACGCGAGCAGTGATGCTTTATCTTGCGAGGTGTCGCAGCGACCTTTCTCAAGAACGGGAAGATACACCCGAGGATCTCAACGACATGGAAGCTCATTCCGTCTGGCAAACGCCCGTTGACAGCGGCAGCCTCGAACGAACCCTTGCAACCATGACCCAGGCGAATTGCCATGTCCTCACCAGTTAACAAACCACTCCACGGAGTTCTTCCCGTTCTCCATACGCCCTTCACCGACAGTGGGGCGATTGATGACAATTCACTGCAGCGAGAGATCGACTGGGCGTTTGAGATCGGCGCGGACGGCGTGGTGGTCGCGATGGTGAGCGAGGTCCTGCGGTTGGGCTATCATGGTCGAAGAGAGCTTGCCACTCTAGTGTGCCAGGGCATTCAGGCTCGTGGCTTCTCCGTCATCAGTGTGGGAGCGGAGAGCACCGTCGAAGCAGTGGAATTTGCACAACACGCGGAAAACCTTGGTGCCAGCGCCGTGATGGCGATCCCGCCGGTCGCCACGGCTCTGAGCAGTGTGGCGTCTCGGGAATACTTTGCAACGATCGCCAGCAGCGTCTCGATTCCGCTGGTTGTTCAAGACGCTTCCAACTACGTCGGTGCGGCGATCGACCTGAGCGTGTATCAGAGTCTGTTAGACGAATTCGGTCCGGATCGTATCTTCTTCAAGCCCGAAGCCAGCCCACTGGGCCCAAACCTCTCCAGGTTGCGCGATGCGACCAGTGGCCAGGCTCGCATTTTTGAAGGCTCAGGCGGAATCAATCTCGTTGATTGCTACCGACGGGGAATTGTCGGCACGATGCCGGGCACGGATCTGCTTGATGGAATCGTCGCGCTCTGGAAGGCGCTCGCCGTGGGCGACGACGACCGGACCTACGAGTTGTCACTTCCAATCTGCGCTCTTGTCGCACTGCAGCTACAGGGTGGGCTCGATGGATTTCTGGCGATCGAAAAATACCTGCTCAAGAGGCGAGGCCTTTTTGCCGGCACCGCACAGAGGCAGCCCGTTGGCTGGCAACTCGATCCTGAAACGCAGGCGGAAGTCGACCGGCTCTATGCCCGGTTGCAGGCGGTGATCTGAACGACGGAGCCCGCCAGAGGTGCTTACGGCGACTCCCACGCGCGAAGAGGTACAGCGTTCGTGGATGACATTTTTTCGCGGGATGCGATTTCGATGTGAGCTACACGATCACTCTTCCTTCGGCGGTATCCGGTTGAGCTGTGCGATTGGAATCGTGGCGTTGATTCCCAATGCCGCGATCCCGGACAGGAAGAATGCCGCCGCGCAGACCATAAACGCATAGTCCCAGTTCTTGTCCCCGCCGACGACCCAGATTAGCAGCGAAGGCGCGACGGCCGCGCCCAGATTCCCCCACATGTTGCCCCAGCCCAAGACGGAACCGACTTGTTTGCCACCGACATCCTGGCAGAATGCCCAGGAGGACGAGGTTCCCAGACCGGTAAAGAACGAGACCATCGCAAACAGCACCGCGACCGTCCACACAGACGGATGGGTCAAACAAACCAGGTAGGCCCCCATCGCCGGAAAACGCGTAAGTGATATCGGCAAAGCACGGCCCCACCGCGGGCCCCATGGTCCGATCAGGCAGTCCGTCAGCGGCCCTCCCAAAAACATGCCAACCATGCCAGCCAATGGCGGAATCGCGACCATCAACGCTCGCGTTTCAACGGGAATCTGATGTACATCTTGAAAATAACGAGGTGCCCACGTCATCACGAAGAGCCAGCCAACGTTTGTACAGAATTGCGACAGGCAGCTGCACCACATGCTGAAACTGCAGATCAGACGAATCAACGGAACTCGCGTGACGCTGCTGGTCACATGGGCGGACATCCGCGGATCGCGGTTGATCAGGGCAACTTCCTCCTCATTACACATAGGATGCTCGCTCGGCCGATCGCGACAAAATATCCAGATCAGGCAGACAACGAACAATCCAATAGCTCCGTATAGGAACATCATTGGCCGCCAGCCTGCACCGTAGATCTTCTTGATGCTGTCTGGGTGAACGGCCTCGAATACCAAACGGTTGACGCGTCGCGATTGAGACGCAGTCCGTTCGGAGGGACTTTTCGCCAACAAACGCACTGCTTCACGTTCCAACGAAAGGCCCTTGAGCATCTCGGCAGGGAAAAACTCGGGCTGGTCAATGACGTGATTCAGGCCTGCCACAACCGCATCAATGTCCGCATCGGAAGTAGCATCGCCCGCGGCAACTTGACGAACCGCCGCCTGCTGTGACTCTGACAAACCGGCCAAAACAAGTCGCACAATCTGGCCTGCTGGTTCTCTCAATTGCCCCTGTCCAGCAAGCTCGCGACATAACCGGGGCCGGTCGAGACAATCCTCACTGGAAAGATGCGCGGGTGTGGAGGCAGGTGTTAGCCAGACGATTACGAATCCGGTGGCATACAGTGCCAAGAAACCGCCCACACGACCGCCCGTCGAAACGACACTACTGGCCGTTCCGCGCCACTGGAATGGCACCCACTTACTAACGATGTTGGCACCCGTAGGATACGCACCTGCCTGCGAAAAACCAAACCCAAATCGAAGCAACATCAACATGGCAAACCCGATCGCCAGCCCGGTCATGCCAGTGAAAACCGACCAGAGCAAGACGAACGTCGCCAGCATGATCCGCGAACCGAAGCGATCGGTCAGCCAGCCTGCGGGAACCTGTCCAAGCGCATAGGTCCAGAAGAACGCGCCCAACATGAAGCCGATCTGCTTATCGCTGAGGCCAAGGTCTTCCTTGATAAACACTTCGGCGAACGAAATACAAAATCGGTCCAGGTAGAGCAACACCGACATGAGCGCCGTGGTGCCGACGACCATGAAACGAATGTTGGTCGGTGGACCTGGTGGGAAGGACTTCAACTGGCTTTTCGCATCCATGGCGGCGTTCAGTACCTTCCGTCGCGGCTTTCGAAATGGGTTGGTTTGCCTAGATCGTCTCCACCGCGCAATACCCAATCGGCGGTCCAGCGAATCATCTGTTCAACCGTTACGCGAGGCCGATAAAACAGCGCGTAGCTAGCTTCCGCGTTGCTAAGGAACGCCTCGCCAGTTTCCGCCCCTGAAAAATGAACCGGCTTACCGATTAGGTCACCCAACTGCGTACCGACATCCCGAAGGTCGAAGAACTCCGACCCCGCGATGTTCAGCACACGCGGCGGACTCTCGGCGACCAACAACGACTGCAAAGCCATGGCGTTGGCTTCTGACTGCCAAATCACGTTGGCGCTGCCCATCGAAACATCAATTGGTGCGCCCGCCAACACTTCTTTTGCCAAGTCAACGAGCACACCATAGCGCAACTCAACAGCGTAATTCAGCCGCAACAAGACCATTGGCGTTTCGTACTGCCGACTGAAGTGCTCGAACATCCGTTCGCGTCCGAGCACCGTTGAAGCGTACTCGCCAATGGGCGCCGGCGAATCAGACTCGGTGGATCCACCACCACTCGTTGGCGTCATGCCATAGACGTTTCCAGAAGAGAACACGGCCAAGCGGCTCTGACGAAACCGCTCGCTGACCAACGCCGGCAAGTGGCAGTTCATGGCCCAGGTCAGTGACGGGTTTTCCGTCGCACCGAATTTCATCCCCGCCATGAAGACGATGTTCTCCGCATCAGGCAATTGGTCGACGGACGCGCGGTCAAGCAAGTCGCAGCGGATCGTCTCGACGCCCCAATCGTTCAGCCGATGGTCCAAACCAGGGGATGAGAAACGCGACACACCAATTACGCGCCTGGCAACTCCCGCGCCGTCCGACGCCCGCTTGGCCATTCGCGCCAGCGTCGGCCCCATTTTTCCACCCACACCCAATACCAGGATGTCACCCTTCACATTCGACATGGCGCGGACAACGTCGTCGGAGGGGCGACTGAGCAACTCCTCCAATTCGTCGACGTTGCTCGGAGTCGACGGGTCAATCTGGTTCATTGCGAGTGGCCCTGTCCGAGCTTGGCGGCGTGGGTCAAACGATCGGATCAAATCCAAACGGGACTCGCAGGCCACGACATCTGTTCAGCGGATACAACATTCAGCCTCTTGTTTAGCGTTTGGCGCGCGCCAGCGGAAGCCGCTCGCTGAAAAAGCTTGCATTTTGATCGCTGCGAGTGCAGGTGGCCCGCCCTGGTAATGTTACGAGTGCCTTGAGTGCACGCCGATTCACTGTGGCGGATTTTCGCCGTTTGGACTTTGGAACAAGGCGCCGCGAACGCTACACGTCGGTGTGACACGCACTAGCCGATCAGCAGCGGCCAGAGATATGGCACGAACACAATCAGGCCGACGGTCGCCGCACCGATTGCCGTAACGAGTACCGCACCGCTGGCGACGTCCAAGGCCGCTCCTAACACAGGATTCCGCTGCTCATCAACAGCCTTGGCTGACAATTCGAGCGCGCTGTTGAACATCTCGGCGGCCAAGACATTCGCAATGCAGAGCGTCAGCAAGCACCACTCTATCTGCGAAACACGCAAGACTGCACCAGCGAACAGGACCAGCGCTGCGGCAACGCCGTGGACTAAGAAGCTGCTCTGGCCCGACACACCAAGACGCACGCCGCGAAACGCATCGCGGAATTTGTCGGCCCATGTTCGCTTACGTGTTGGCGTTGGTTCCATCGCACCTATTCCAAACCTAATGCACCCGCCGGCGGGATGGTCACGCCGCCGACACGGCCGAGCTTGCTGCTCGCCAGGAACCGCGGTTCGATGGCAAAGGTGACGCCAAAGTTGTCTCGGCTGGCGTCGACATACGCGCCAACACGGAGCAGAGCGGATTCTCCAATGCGCGTGACCGCAAGACTCTGGCCAATATTGCCGACCTCACCAAAGTCAACTGATGCGGAACCGGTCAGAACCCACTTTTCGCTCATCCGATACGCCAAAGTGCTGGTCAAGATGCTGCTGCTGATCGGGCCTTCAATCGAACGGAAGCCGACATAGACACTACCGCGCTGCGGACGCGTGATGCGTCCGCCCAGCGAGATGGTTCGTAGACCATCTGCGAATGTATCGGCATAGCCGTCGGACAACAACGTCAGACGATCGCCAATGTGCCAACGAAAGTCGTAGTTGAGCAGGCCGGCTGATTCGCCAAAATTGTCGCGGATAGGTTTGGGAAAGTACGTCCCCTCGAAATTCAACACGATCCAGTCGACAATTCGCTCGTGGCCCGGTAACCCGCGCTTGGTCTGCCAACGCTGGCGGACTGCCGTCTTGAACAACATCAAGTCATCCGCGATCTCTGTGCTGGGTGCCGTGACGAAACGCTGCATACCAGAACGAAATGCGAAGTAGCGTTCGTCAAACCGCAACGGCACATTACCACCGGGCACGCCCATGAAGGTATCGAAATAAAAGCGTCGCCGAAACGCTTCGATCGAATCGTCATCCAACTCCTCGTACAGCGGATAAAGGCCCAGATCCTCGTCTGCATCGGCGTAGAGAAACTCCCCTTCGAATGTGACTTTGTGTGCCAGGCCGTTCAAGTTCAACAACTGGCTCTGCACACCAGGTTCAACGCGCCACATTGGCAGGCTGGTTCGGACACCTGTCTGACCGAGCGCCCGCGTGCGCGAATCGCCGGCAAGATCCTCTCCGACTTTGAAGAGTTCGCCCAACATGTACGGCACGACTTTGACTGGGCCAAATTGAACCGGCCAATCCAGTTCATGTCGAGTGGCGACGTGGATGCCTTCGCGTTCTGCCTCCCATGCCAGTGGATCATACTTGGCGACTTCCGATGGATTAATCGGACTGGGTGGTTCGGCAATGCGTAACTTGGCGTACCCAACATGAGAGTGACCGTGCCAAGTCAGTCGGTCTCCCAGCAACGATTGTCCCAGTAGGAAATGATCGAAGCGCGGCAACCATTCGGTTTGGGTGAAGAAGTCGTTGATCCGGGCGGAACTTCGAATTCCCCAGGTACTGTTATAGACGTATCGCTTCAGTTCCAGCTCTGTCGTCTCGTCCTTAAACTGATCCCATTCGTATTCATAGTACTGTTCCAGGAAATTGCGGTCGCTGACCAGTCCAACCTGCCCGGTGAATTGAAATCCGTTAGCTAGGTGCTGGCGATGTTGCATCAGCAGCCGACCGCGGTATTCCTTTTCGGGTATCAGTGTTCGTCGATCTTGTCCCAAGTTGTCCAGGCCGTGGTCCTTAATGCCCCAGGCGTCCACGATCCCGCGAACAGGACCCGGGATGTGAAACAGGCTGGACCGGTCGTAGGAAAAATTTGTGCCCAGGCCGATGCCACGATCGCTGAGCCAATCCGATGAAAACGTCCAGTTAGTGCCCTCCGCTCGGTTTTGCAGGCCCAGCAGCTGGTAAAGGTCCCAGTCAATCAGCAACTGAGTGCCAAAGACGCTATCGTTCTTGGCGCGAATTCGGTCGACGTAATACGTCGGCTTGGTCAGGTCGGTCGCCATCACGGGCCAGTACAGCAGGGGAACGCCACCGACGTGAAGGAAGTTGTTCCGGCTGGTCGCGAACATTTCGTGATGGACAGCCGGCTCGCCAGTTTGGTAATCGATGGCTGCGCCGCCGGTGAACGGATCAACTGCGGGCTGCTGGATGTCTTGCAGCGTAATTGTCTCCGCCTGCATCCAGTAACGGGGCACGCCCATGCGACTGGAGGTGATTGCCGCACCGTATGCAACGAAGCTCTGCGAATTCAGCTGCTGCAGCACGTCCGCCTTGACCCTCAGCAATCCTTCATAGTCCTGAACGGGCGTCAACGCCTCGGCATTGCGAATTACGCCAACATGCTCATTGGCGTGGTAGTACATCTGGTCGGCGTAAATGACGCGGTCGCCTTCGCGATAGACGATGTTGCCTTCCAGATAGAACTCCCAGCGCCCCTCGGCCCCGGTGGGCGACTGAGCTGACTGGCCGGTCAAATTCAAGTTTCCGATCGCCGTCGTCCAGGCGACCACACGATCGGCTTCGATCGTCACGACATCACTAGTCAATCCGGGAACGTTCTGAATGCCACTGATGCGCACGCGCACTCCAGGACTGATCGCCACCACCGTCTCGTCTGGGTCAGGACTGGGGTAGGACTGTAACTGAGGTGGCACGCTGCTTCGGCCCGAGATACTGATGCTGCGAGCCAGAGGTGGCGGCGCACTGGGCTGGATGATTTGCGGCGATGTCAAGAACGGCGGTGTCGCGATTGGTGGCGTCCTGAACTGAGGAGTCGCTGCTGATGGCGACGTTGGAAGGAGCGGCTGTGGCTGTCTGAGTTGGGTCTGGCGAACCGTCCACTGATATTCCGTCTGTCGGGCCTCGACACCCCGCCGCACGACCGGCGGTTCGGACCGAGGCAATTGAACTTCGACAGGAAAGTCGAAGTCGATACCGGCGGCGGTATGGAATCGCCCTAACCAGGTCTTATCGGTAATGGTCTGCGCGCGACGATTCGTGATCTGGTGAGCTTCGCGGCCACGCTCAAAATCGATGACCACGTCTCGCTCGAGGTACGCGATGATCTTGTTGGGCGTGCTTCTGGCCGGATCACCCTGGTCGACCCACAGAACAGCTTCACGCGAAGTGGCCACGACTTTGCCTTGCCGAATCTCACAACCGCCGCTCAGCAGCCATACGTCAAATGCACCTTCGCGCCATCGGCTGGCCTGGTCCGCTGTAATGCGAATGGGCGCTTGTATGTCCGCCATGGGTGATTCGACTTCCGCGGCAGCCAGTCGCGGGAAGAGCAGGACAGAAACCAAGACAGACCATCGCGCGGCGACACCACACACGCGCGAATTCGTTAGCGCACGCAAACAGCTGCGTCGTTGATGAACATTGCGACGAGTGTTCAGGATGGTGGCATCCTTGCCCAAGGACCTTTGCGCCGAACCGGTAGCGACTGGTCCAAGCGCAATGGGAGTCAACAAGTAGAAGAGACAGAACCGCTTAGGATAAGTTCCGCCGAAACGGACGGGCGGGATTATAGAAGGCGGGTCGATTCCTCGCAAGGCAAATCCATCGCCCACGATGCGTCCATAACCCTATATATATCTAGGCCTTACGGTTCATGCGCCGCCCCCAAATCGCGGCCATTCCGCTAGCAGCCACCAAACTGACTAGCGGTACCAAGGGCGACCGCATCCGCATATCGCTCCAGTAGATCGCGTGCACGCCAGTGAAGACAAAGCACAATTGAACGCCAAACACCCATGGTGCCGCCAAGATACGACGACCAAGGTCTGCCAGACCATAGATGGCCAGCCCCAACACGATGGCATACCAAGCGCCGACGAGATGGCGAAGCGTCATGCGCAAAGTGGTTTCGGTTTCTCCGACGCGATGAGGCACCAACCGCCACAGCCTCACGATCCGCAATCCGCTGGCAAGGACAAACATCTTGGGTTGCTCGCCAGCGTACCGTTTTGCCAGCGCATACGCTAAACGATCGTCGTCCAATTCGGAAACTGTGTCGCTGATCTGCTGCTGTTCGGCCCGGCGAGCCAGCTTGGGCAGATCGCTCCATTGATCATCATCGGGTCCCGTTGTCAACGATCGTCCTTGCCAGGCACGACCAAGTTGCTCACCATCCCACGCTCCGTCCGCACCGGAATTCAAGAAGCGATAGAACTGCGGATTGTTGCCCAACAACACCGTGTAGCCGCCGTGTGTAGTGGTCAATTTGGCCTTCCCCAAGATCATCTGGTTGCGGATCACCCACGGTGCCATCACCAACAGTGCCGTGCCTACAAGAACTGCAACGTGCGCGAGATGATACTGGGCGGCAGAACTGCCGATCCTCACTTCACTTGCCGTGTTCGCCATCGCAAGCTGTGCTCCACCGCGGGTTCTTCGCCAGTGGCTAACGCGAGCCAACGCAATCAGCCCTAGCCAAGGCAGAAATGTTGGTCGGCAAAGTACACACAATCCTAGTACGATCCCTGTTACTGCGGACAACGACGACGCAGACCGCCACCATGATTTCGAGTTCGTTTTGGCGCTTAGGCAAGACAATGTCAGCACAGCCAAGAACGTGGCCAGCGTCTCCGTCATTACGAGGGCCGATTGGTTTAGCAGAATAGGGTCCAGGGCGACCAACATTGCGGCGGCCAGGGACCATCGTCCCAACCCCACTCGCCAGCCCAAACATGCTACGAGCCCAGTGGTGGCAACGCCAAGGACGAAATGCAAAACTGCGATTGGCCAGTTCGCACCGACCCCGCCGACACAGATCAACAGCATAGGGTAGAGAGGCGGTCGAAATGCGGTTGGACGTACTCCGCCACTTGACGCATTGGTGCCAACACTGAATGTTGCCGTTTTCCAACCATACACACCTGTCTCAAGAACATTGCCAGCTAGTTTCCGGTAGGCATCAGGATCCCGGTCGAGATTGTCTTGCATTGCGACAAGAAATACGCAGCGGATCAAGCTTGTCAGCACAAGCACCCAGAACAAAGATCTCCAAGAGGCCTTGTACCCAGCGCGAGTTTCGTCATCCTGATGGTGAATCGACATCTCTTGAACCATCTTTTTCTTGCCCGGTGGATCGCGGGCATGAACGCGAAAGTGCGATGTCCGAACGCCTGACACAACTTCTCATTTCTTGGCGTTGGCCGCTACTGGGCATAGCATTGATCGCTGCGGCCACAGCCTATCTCCCGTCGCAAGACGTTACGTTCGACCGATCGGTCGAGAATCTATTTGCTGACGACGACCCCCTGCTGACACCGTACCATCAACTAAAACGCACGTTTGGTGGGAATGAAGTCGTCATGGTCGCCTATCTCGACCCTGACTTGCTGGCCCAGGACATGTCGGGAATTCGGCGGTTGACGAAACTTGCCGAACAATGCGAAGCCGTGCCCGGCGTTCGGGCCGTTCTAAGTCTGGATCGCCCGATTGGCGAGGACATTGTCGATCGTGACAATCCGCTGGCGACCCGAACCCGCGCTGCTTTCGAGAACTACACGCACGGCGCCGATGGTCAAACAGCAGCCATCGTCGCCATTCTGAATTCAGTAGACGAAGCAACCGTGGCGCGACAACAGACAATTGATGATCTTCGGGGGATCGTCGAGCATTTGCCTGACGGATTGGCCGGCGGATTCGTCACTGGAGAACCAGCGATGGTCTCGGATGGATTTCGCTACATCGAAGATGATGGCCGCCGTCTTGGTACCTGGTCGACTGTGTTGCTGGCTGGGGTCATTCTGATTTTGTTTCGAAGTTTGCGTTGGGTGCTGATACCGTTGGTCGTCGTCCAGCTAACATTAGTGCTCACCAGAGCGACGCTCGTCTGGTCGGGTTCGCAGTTGAGCATGGTCAGTTCGATGTTGACAGCCATCGTAACGGTGATTGGCGTAGCGACGGTGATCCATGTGATCGTACGGTTTCGCGAGGCACGCAGTTCGGGGCTGAAACAGAGAGAAGCGTTGGTGCGCGCAGGCACGTTGCTAATGTGGCCAATCTTCTGGGCTATTGCCACCGACGCGGTCGGCTTCGCTTCGTTGTTGGCTGCCAAGGTGGGTCCGGTAAGAGACTTTGGGTTGATGATGATCATCGGATCCCTCTTTGTGCTGGTCAGCGTCGTCTTGACGGTTCCGGGGTTGGCCCTACTGGGTAATCTGGACACCGAACCGCGGGTGGGGCGTGGAGAGCGGTGGATTCGATCGCGTCTGAGTAGGTTGATCACGACGATCCAGCAGCGACGTCGAATGATTCTCTGTGCGATCATGGTCGTTTCAATACTGGCGATTGCGGGCGTCCTACGGATGGAAGTTGAAACCGATTTCACGAAGAACTTTCGTAGTGACAGCCCGATCGTCCGCTCGTATGATTTTGTCGAAGACAAACTTGGCGGTGCTGGTGTCTTAGATGTGATCCTGCCTGCACCCAAGCAACTTAGCCCGAGCTACCTGAGAGGTATCCAGCGACTCGAAGAACGGCTCCGCAAAGAGGTTGTCGTGCGGAACGAACAAGGCGAACAGATTGCCGGCCTGACCAAAGCCATCAGTCTCGCTGACATGGCCAGCGCGTCAGGCCTGAGTCAATCCATGTCACTGCGTTTGATGAAATTCCGTATGCCCGATTTCTATTCGGCGTTGTACGGTGTCGATCCTATCACCGGCCACTGGTGCTTTCGGATCATGTTGCGGGCTCAGGAGAGGCAGCCGGCCAACGAGAAACAGAAGTTGATTGATCAAGTCACGCGGATCGCTCGTGAAGAACTGCCAGCCACCGAGACACGTCCCGCCGTCGAGGTGACCGGTTTTTTTGTATTGCTGACAAATCTGATCAAGAGCATGGTTCGCGATCAGTGGTTAACGTTTGCAATCGCCTGCATGGGCATCTGGTTCATGACGACGCTGGCAGTCCGCAATCCTATTTATGCTTTGGTTGCCCTGGTCCCCAACGCGATACCAATCGTGCTGGTCTTGGGAACAATGGGCTGGCTGGGCGTACGGATGAACATGGGTGCCGCCATGATCGCCGCCGTCTCCATGGGCTTGTCCATCGACAGCTCGATCCATTACATAACGTCATTTCGACGAGCGCTTCAGGAGGGAAATGGCGTCACCGAGGCATTACGCAGCGTCCAGCAGACTGTGGGCATGGCCGTCGTGTTCTCCACGCTCGCCTTGATTATCGGTTTTTCCATCCTGGCCACCAGTCAATTCGTTCCGACGATCTACTTTGGCGTCTTGGTCAGTTTTTCGATGCTTGGTGGGCTGCTGGGCAACCTGATTCTGCTACCGTTGTTGCTAGCTGCTACGACGTCGAAGCGCGCCGACCCCACGCCATAGCCAATCAACGCAATGGCTCGCAGAATGCAATGGTGGTCGTAAGACTAGAGAGAGATTTGCGCGTGAACCAGACTCACTCTTTCTTATTGCGTTTCTTCTTACCCCAATCAGGATGTTTCGGGCTGCCACCTAGGTAAGGGTAGAGATCGAACTTTTCGCCGCCACCGATGATCCGAGGGTCGAGGGTTTCGCGCAGTTCATCCGTCAGCGCTGTGGACAATTTCTTCTTGATGTCTGCATAAGTCGGATCAGCAGCAACATTCTTGAGTTGGTCTGGATCAGATTTCAGTTCGAACAACTCTTCGGCAGGACGCTTTCCAAACGCCAGGTCGTAAAGGCGGCGGTGCGTCTCGTCTTTGTCACGGTTCTCGATCATGTAAGTTTTCGTGGGTCCGTTGTCAGTGTCGCCGAACCACGCGCCGGGAATCGCCGCGAGTTTGTAATTCGGCGTGCCACTGGGCCACCGATTTGGTTCGAAATTGCGGATGTAGAGATAGTCATCTGTCCGAATACCACGCCCGGGATAGCCTCCCATGTCAGGAGCCTCTTGTGCCGGAGCATGTCTTTCTTTCCCAACCAGGACATGATTGCGGCTCGTTTCGATGCGACCCGATTCAGCGCTTTTGAGGACCTTAACCAAACTCCTCCCAGTCATCTCTTCAGGCACTCTGACACTAGCAATTTCCAAGAATGTCGGTGCCAAGTCAGTCAGGCTGACGAAGTCTTGTACTTCTCGACCTGCTTTAACACCACCGGTGGGCCAGCGTGCTGCCAAAGCAACATGTGTTCCGGAGTCATACAAATTGCTTTTGCCGCGTGGGAACGGCATACCGTGATCGCCGGTCATGAACACGATCGTGTTATCAAGCTCCCCAGCCGCCTCCAATGACTTCAAGGCGTTGCCCACAAGGCGATCGAATCGTTGAACCTCGAAGTAGTAATCGGCGACATCGCCACGTGTTTCCGGATGGTCAGGAAAACAGGCCGACAGTCTGATTTTGCTAAGATCCATACCGCTCCTTTCGCCCGAACCTTTGTCATAGCCGCGATGTGGATCACTACTTCCCAACCAATAGCAGAACGGTTTTCCTTCTTCGCGATTCATGAGAAACTGGTCAAAACTCTTGTACTTTCGCCCCACCAGTTCGCGCCCCTTTGTCTCCGGGCGACCGGGACCGAATCCCTTGCCACTGACGCCGACAGTGTAGCCAGCCTCTTTCAGCATCTCGGGGTACGTCGAAAGCCGGTCGGGAAACACACTCCACAGATTGCCCGCGCCGCCCAATCGCCAATGCCACTGCCCCGTCAAGATGGCATTGCGTGAAGGAGTGCAGGAAGGTGACGAAACATATGCGTGGTGAAACAGCACACCTTCATCGGCAATGCGGTCAAACGTCGGCGTCTTGACCACTGGGTCGCCGTACGCACCTGCGTGCGGCCATCCCCAGTCATCGGCAATAGCGAACAGGATGTTCGGGCGAGCGGCCTCGGCAGCATACACATTTCCTAAGATTGTCACTGCGCTGACTGCCAGACTAAGACAGACCGTAATCAGATTGGGTCCCAACGCCAGGCCATTCGTCTTGTTGATCGTCATCGATAGTGTTCCCTGTTCAATTGACTGTCTTCATGATCGTTAGCGCGTCTGGGGCGCACGAATGGTCTTTGGCGGCTGATATCCCGCTGGCTAATTCTCGTCGAATCTAAGAATAGTCGATCGGCCGTACGAAGTCGCGAGTCAGGTCACTGGCGTTCCTGCGATACCGTCAGTGAACCTGGCAATCCCCCAAGGTGGGTCGGTTCTTCGCAGGCTATCAAAAACCACGCGATTCGGCGGGGGCTCCGTTGACCCGGCGCTCGTCCAAGACCTATCATGGCACCATCTCTGTAGCCCCTGTCAGTAGGCAAGATCCAATGCTGGATGTCGACCCGCTTCACTTTTGCATTGCCTTGGGTCCGTTGGCCGCGTACCTCCTGCTGTTGGGTGCCGTGAATCTCTCTTCGCGGCCGTTTCTCACCAACGGTGCTCGTGATACGGCAGCGCTGGGGATCGGCATCTTGGGCTTCGCCATCGTGGGACCGATGGAGCTGTTTCTGCCCGAACGAACGGCATTCCACCTGGGTGCTTTTGTGTGGGTGCTGCTGCTGGTCCTGTATTCATTAAGCTTGACATTGTGTGTCTTGCTGATGCGTCCGCGATTGGTTATTTACAATATTCACGCTGATCAGGTGCGGCCACTGTTGGCGAGCCTGGTTCCACAACTGGATCGTGAGGCGCGCTGGGCTGGCCAATGTTTGATCATGCCCACGCTTGGCATTCAACTACATGTCGAGTTATTTGGCACGATGCGTAACGCGCAGCTGGTGGCGGCTGGTCCGCAACAGAGCTACGAAGGCTGGCAGAAGTTGGAACTCGAAATGTCGCGCGCTTTGAAGCAGACCAAGAGCGTCCGCAATCCTTACGGGTTCAGTCTGGTCTTTGCGGGCCTGGTCATGATTACACTGGTCACCGCGTTGATGGTTGGCGATCCTGAAACGGTTGTGCAATCGCTGCACGAGACGTTGCGAATTCCACCTACTGGGGAATGACGTCACGTGGCCGGATCCGTGAGAATTCGGATGGTCTCAATCTGCTGCTGAAGCCTCCCAACGTCGGCTTCGCTAAGGCTTGGCCGTCGCTTCCAGCCACTGGACGACCGCCGCAACCATGCGTGGCGCGGCTGCGGGTGCCCTCTCTAGCAGGCCCGAGATGGCTTGAATCGACCGTTCGGCCATTGCGAGGTATTCCGGTCTTTCCAGTCGACTTCCCAGGGCAACCAGGTTCTGTGCCGAGACCGACCCGCCGGACGGGCGAGCTCCATCGACGGGGTTCTTGCCGCGCGCCAAAAGCGTCTCATGGTCATTTGACGTGTAGAAGAAGCCGCCGTTAGCCTCGTCCCAGAACAGCTCAATTTGCTTGGCCATCAACGCATCTGCGGCATCAAGCCATTTGCGATCTTGCGTCGCGTCGTGCAGCGCAATCAGGCCATCAATCATGAAGGCGTAATCATCAACGTACGCGTTCAGTTTGGCCTGGCCTCGCCCGTAGGTACGCAGCA
>JASLPZ010000120.1:0-1516 GCA_030744725.1 Pirellulaceae bacterium | reverse complement strand
CGTCCATCTTCGGTAAGCAGTTCGTCCAAGACAAAAGTGGCAGCGTCACCTGCCGCCTGAATGTACGCGGCGTTGTTGAAGTTGGTACCTGCAACGGCGAACCCACGGATCATCAACCCGTTCCAACCGGTCAAGATCTTGGTATCCGTCAACGGCCTCGGCCGCGCCGCGCGAATGTCAAACAGTTTCTCCCGAATCGGCACCAGGCGCGCATCCAACTCCGACTCGTTGATCTTCATGCTGGCGGCCGTTACAGCCAACGCCTTGGAATACTGCGGCGCGTAGTAATGTTCCTCGAAATTGGGCTCATCGTTGATCCCGTAGACTGCGGCAAACAACTCGAATTCGTCGTCGGACAAGGCTTCCTTCAGCTCGTCCTTGGTCCATCGGTAAAACTTTCCTTCTTCGTTTTCCGATTCGGCATCCAAGGCGGAATAGAATCCTCCTCGTTCATCGGTCATTTCGCGCAAGACGAAAGTCAACATCTCGTCGGTCACGCGCTTGAAATCTTCCCGACCTGTCAGTAGATGGGCATCGGCATAAACACTGGCTAGTTGCCCGTTGTCATAGAGCATCTTCTCGAAGTGTGGAATTCGCCAGAAACGATCAACACTATAGCGATGAAAGCCACCTCCAAGGTGGTCGCGAATTCCACCCATCGCCATCCTCTCGAGCGTCACGGACAGCAGTTGAATTGCCTCTTCGTCCCTTGTTCTCTTGGCGTATTCGATCAGAAAGACCAGATTAGACGGCTCTGGAAACTTAGGTCGCATCGGATTCGTCGGCTGGTAGCCAAAGCCTCCGTAGTCGGCATCGAACTGTTCTTCAAGTGCCGCGAGGACCTTTTGCTGGACCTTTTCGTCGATGGGCGTTAAGGCTACCGGTTGACGGCTTTCCAGCTGTTCCTTGACGTAGCGCGTGATCATTTCAGCATCCGCTTCGACCTTTTCGGCATTGGCGGACCAGATTTCATGCACACGTTGCAGGAGAGAAGAAAAACCGGTTGACGCGCCTCGATCACCATCACGGGCGGGGAAATAAGTGCCACCAAAAAACGGTTGGCCTTCGGGCGTCAAGAACATTGACAACGGCCAGCCGCCGCCTCGTCCAGAGCCGCTAAGTTGGTTGTAGACGTGCAGTGAAGTCATATAAATCGTGTCGACGTCAGGCCGTTCTTCACGGTCGACCTTGATGCAGACAAAATGCTCGTTCATGAATGCCGCAATTTCCTCGTCCAGAAATGACTCGCGTTCCATCACGTGGCACCAATGGCAGCTCGAATACCCGATCGACAGAAATATCACCTTCTTTTCGCGCCGTGCACGTTCAAGCGCCTCGGGGCCCCACGGATACCAGTCCACGGGATTGTGGGCATGAAGCAATAAGTAAGGACTCGTCTCATTCGCGAGACGGTTGGTATGGGTTGTCCTTGTTTCGGCAACCGTCTCGTCAACAGAGGCCGCCGCACTTTCGTTGGCTGGGTCCTCGTTGGCTGGGTCCTCGTTGGCTGGGTCCT
>JASLPZ010000011.1:0-41785 GCA_030744725.1 Pirellulaceae bacterium | reverse complement strand
AGTTCCCTCCGCCAGAAAGTTCAAGAGTCTTCCGAGTCGGGGCCCTAGCCACAACTCGCGGGGACGCCATGAATGCCGCGCGGGACGCTTTACGAACTCGACCAGTGGTTAATATACGTAACGACCGAAGTGATTACGTGGTCTATAGATACGAAAACGCCGAGTGCCTCGTGGTTCGGCGTCGTACGTCAATCGCTGGAAAGGCATCACCGGTTTTGTGGAAAGTGAACTCCCCGAAAGGAACCCTCTTCGTAACAATACGTTCATTCGCGAAAGCCGTCAGGGATTGAATAGAAGCGGTTGGCGAGTTCGCATCTCTTTCGGTCCTTCGAAAAACGATGAGGACCGCCTACGAGCCGAGTAACTTTAGGTCAACCGAAAACGCGCGCAGGCAGCTTACTGGCTGGTTTGTCCGTTTTCCGGTGGCGTCGAACTTGGGTATTTACCGGCGCTTCCGTGCTCCCCATCCCATGATCGACATTGAACGACAGTTATGGAAGAACACCAAGAAGAATCGAGTCCGAAGATCTCGCTGGGAAAATTCCTCTTCGATGCCACCTCCATGACCGTTGCCGGCAAGCCGCCGTTGGAGGACTGGGCGGGCCCGCTGCAATTCGCACTTTGGTGCCAACGCGCCAGCCCCTGGTGGATCGGTGATCTGTTGAACTGCGGCGACGCACACTTTGGAGAGGCTTTTTCCCAAGTCTGCGAGGGGAGCGTTTCAGGCGATCAACTTCAACGATACGAATCGGTTGCCCGGCGCGTGCCCCCACAAAATCGCCACCCTGACCTTTCGTGGTCGGCACACGCTGCCGTTGCTCGTCTGTCCGACAAGGACCAACGCGAAATGTTGCGACGCGCCACCAAACTTGGTTGGACCAGCGAACAGCTACGTGTGCAAGTGCGACGATTTCTCGAGGAGAAACGGTCCTGAAAAAGCTGATGTTCTGTTAGCCTTGTAGGACCTGCCGATCGTCCTTACCCGCTGCTCTTAGGTCGTCCGAGTGTCACCTTGAGAGTTTTCTTTTCGTCGCCACGCTTCACATCAATTTCGACCGTTACGCCTGGCTTGTTGGCACGCAAGCCGTCGGCAAGTCCTTGAATATCAGCCACGGGTATCTTGCCGATCCTGGTAATGATATCGCCGGCTTGGAGTCCACCTTTGGCGGCCGGCGAGTCGTCATTGACCCCGGTCACCTTCAAACCGTCGACGCTACTTGAGTAGTCCGGCGTGACGCCCAGATACGCCATTCCTCCACCGGCACCGCGGGGAGCGCGGGCGACTTTGACGTACTCAGCGCGTGTGGGCATTGCCACGACAGCATTCAAAAACTGTTCGCAGAAATCGATTGTCCTGACGACTCCAGGAACGTTGATATTCTCAAACTTATCGTCTGGCGTGTGATAGTCAGGTGTTAGCCCAGTAAAGAAATGTACGGCCGGAATACCCTTCTGGTAAAACCCGAAATGGTCGCCGCCCATGAGCGTTCCACCTTTGTCGAGTTGCAGGGCTTCGTTCTTGTTGGCCTGATCCAGGAGGGCGGGGAACTCCTTGCCACTGCGCCCACCGTTGATGATCAACTTGTCTTTGCGCAAGCGGCCGATCATGTCGAAGTTGATCATGGCGACCGTGTCTTGCAAAGGGAAGATAGGTGCGTTGACGTAGTAATTGCTGCCAATCAGCCCTCGTTCTTCGGCAGAAAATCCCATGAACACCATCCGTCGCGCGGGCTTCTTGTCGCGTGTGGCAAACCGACGAGCAAGTTCTACTACTGCAGCAGTGCCAGTCGCGTTGTCGTCCGCACCCGGATGGAGGGCCTTCGGATTGGGACGCCGCGATCCAAACGGACCGTAGCCCAGATGATCGTAATGGGCACCAATCAGCACCGTCTCGTTGGCCAATGGCCCTTCGCCTTCGATGACGCCAATCACGTTGGCAACATCCGCCGTGATTTCCTCAAAGGTAAAGTCGAATTCAGCGGACCATCCTGCTAACGTTTGAGTCAGCGGTTGGTAGTGCTCGTCGATTTGCATCTCAATCGCCTCAACCGATTTCAACGGGGTGTCATCAACCGCAGTGACAGGCGACACGGCGAGCAACTCGTTGACCAACTTCTGCGTCAGATGGGCGAAGGGCAAACCTTTACCAGATCCGAACCCCGTGGCCGGCACTAGTTCGTCCTTCTTTCCCTTGGTGGTATGAGGATCGTTGACGAACAAGACGGCAGCAGCCTTTTGCTCACGAGCCTGCCTGACCTTCGTACGGATGTAGGAAAAGGGTGTGGTCTTCTTGCCGTCGAAAGCGCTCTTTTCGTTGCCTTGTTGGGGTTCTCGGCGAATCACCAGCAGCACCTTGCCAGCGACATCCGCCTCTTTGAAGTCGTCGTATTTCAGGTCCGGTGCCGAAATGCCATAACCCGCGAAGACAATTTCCGCCTTCGCTTTTCCCGACCCACCGATCGCCAACGCCTGGTAGTCTTTGCCTAATGCCAGCTTGAGGGTCTTGCCGTCAGGTCCATGCAAAACCAATACGGTTTGCTCCTTGACGAGCCTTGTTTCGAGCGAGACCTGAAACGGCTGATAAAAAGAGCCGTCCTCAACGCCACTGGTCAAGCCGGCCTCCTTGAACGCGTCTCGCATGTAATCGGCGGCCTTTTGCAGCCCGTCGCTTCCCGGCGCTCGGCCCTGTAGTTCCTCCGAGGCTAGATACTGAATGTCTCCGCCAACACGTTCCACGACCGCCGCATTGTTGTTGTCGGCGGCGGTTAGCGGACCCGTCAATAACGCACAGATGCCGGACAAGGCAACAGCCGAGCCGGCGAGGAAATTCAGCAAGTGGGAGTGCCTGATCACGATGGTCTCCGGTGGAGGTTGAAATTCAGAAAGGCAGTCAGATCATCTCTCTCTGACCAGAGTCCCAAAATAGCGCAAATCTCGCTAAATAGCAACTTGGAAGTCCAAAGTAGGCGAATCATGGCTTGATTGCCCCATGCTCCGCCATCAGCCTGACCCAAGGAGCTCTTGGAGTGCGAGAACGTCCCGGAGTCTGGACGAGCCCCGGGATCAGCTTGAACGCTATTTGCCGATGCAGAATCGGCTAAAGATTTTGTCGAGGATATCATCGGTGTAAACCGTGCCGACCACAGTGCCTAACTGATCCAGCGCGTGACGGATTTCCGCGGCGACCAATTCTTCGCCCGCTTGCGCGGAGGCCGTCGCGTGTGCTGTCTCGAGCGCCTTTGCAGCCGCCTGCAAACTTGCCCGACACCTCGCAGCTGTACTGGGAACAACGGACTGTCCCCAGGTCGAGTTCGTCAGTCTATTGCTCACTGCATTTTTCAGGTCTGCCAGACCGAGGCCGCTCTGGCTGCTAGTCTCAATTGCGGCATGATGCAAATCGGATGCGCGCGGCGCATCGCACTTGGTCAAGACCAACAGTGCGCGGGAGCGGTCATACTGACCGAGCCATCGTCGCTCCCAGTCATTCAAGGGACGCGTCACATCCACACAGAACAGTTGCAGCTGCGCCCGACTCGACTGGTCGTCCGTCATGCGTTGTACCGCTACCGCCATTCCCACTTCGGCCGAATCGACGCCGGCCGTGTCGATCAAGACCACTTCGTGGCCGTCAATTGGCATCCGCGCGGCTAGATAGTCACGTGTCGTTCCAGCGACATCGGACACAATCGCGGGCCGGCCATCGATCAGCGCGTTGAACAGACTGCTCTTGCCGACATTCGGCCAGCCGGTCAAGGCGACACGGGTTTCGCTTTCGGTCTGCACGCGTCCGGTCAGCTGCGTCGCAAGCCGGCCAACCTCGGTACTGGCGGCTTGCAACGCGCCAACTAACTGCGGCATAGATATGAACTCAATATCTTCTTCAACAAAATCGAGCCCAGCTTCGAGATGCGCCAGCAGTTCGAGCATTTCATTGCGGAGTTGGTTAAGGGGGGCCGACAATCCTCCGGCGAGCTGTCCTAACGCTATATCGAGCTCATCACGGCTTTGCGCATCGATGACTCCAAGGACAGCTTCGGCCTGTGGTAAATCAAGGCGCCCTGCTAGAAATGCGCGCATCGTAAATTCGCCGGGCTGTGCCAGTCGTACCCCGGATCGGCAGAACGCTGCCACGGCTGCATCCAATAGCGGTGGCGAGCCGATCGTATGGAATTCGGCCGATGGTTGTCTCGTATAACTTTGCGCCGTGGGCCACAGGTAAAGTGCACCGGGCAACGCAGCAAGTGGCGGATCGAGCCTCAGTTTGCCTTCGATCACGCGGGACTGCGGCACTTGGTCAAGTTCGTCGGTGGCGTGCAGAAAACACCGCTGCAGACAGGCGACCACGTTGGGGCCGCTCAGCCGAACGACACCTCGAATTGCACCGCCGGGTGCCGAGGCAATCCCCACGATTGTGTCGTCGACATCGTACATGGCGAGATCTCACATATCGCCGACGCGCTTCCCTTTGTGGGCGCAGTTGTTGACTTCTCCGCACCGAAGCGACATGAATCGCGCGATGTTGTTTCTTCAACTCTTCACGCTGGCGCAGGCTTAACGTCGTTTCTTCTTGGAACGCGGTTGTTGACGCCTGGATTTGCCGTTGTCGGGCGATCTTGGTTTCGGCTTCGGCAGCCGTGGTTTCGGTTTAGCCGGCAGTGGCTCACTGCCCGCATCGCCGCCAGCCGCGAGTTTCGGTTTGGGGAGCAATTTGCGTTCGGCAATGCCCCACAGGCTAGACGCGATAAAGTACAGGCATAGACCCGCGGCGACTTTGAAGAACATGACGCCGATGAAGACCGTCATGTACTTCATCATGGTCAGCTGCATGCGGCTCTGGTCGTCCGTCGCCGGTGGCGTGAAGAGCTTTTGCTGGATGAGAAACAAAGCCAC
Source organism: Pirellulaceae bacterium (assembly GCA_030744725.1). Classification (GTDB taxonomy): domain Bacteria; phylum Planctomycetota; class Planctomycetia; order Pirellulales; family Pirellulaceae; genus ARS98. The sequence goes on along the minus strand of JASLPZ010000011.1, from coordinate 36,895 downwards.
GGTGAACATGGGAAGAATATTAAAGTAAGGGCCAAGCATTCCCAATTCGGTAAATATGCTCCATTTGAACAGTTCTGGCCACGTAAACAGCATGTCAGGACCAGCCAAGTTCGAACACCACTCGACTCCTGGAATCAGCGCCGACTGACGCAGATTGATGTCGACCGAAAGAGAACGGTACAAACCAATGAAAATCGGAAGCTGCACCAACATCATCCAGCAGCCGCCAAACGGATTGTAGTTGTGCTTCTTGAATAGCTCTTGTTGAGCTTTGGCCCGCTTCTCCATGTCCTCCTTGTACTTCTCTGTAATCTTCTTCATCTGCGGGGCCAACGCCTGCATCATGGCGGCATTCTTGGCGGCCTTGCGGCTGAGCGGAAACATGCCGCTGCGGACCAAGACAGTCAACATGACAATGGCCAGACCGTAGTTCTTGACGATTCCAAAAAAGAAGTGCAACACCACGGCCAGTAACTTCGAGACCGCGCCAAACCAACCGTAGTAGATGCAGTCCTGCAGGTCATACGTGGCCAGTAACTCGGGTACCTTGGGGCCAGCGAAGATCTCGAAGCTCTGTCGAAAAGTTGCGTCGTCCGTGCCGTTGGGATCATATGGATTGACAATGATCGCCTGGCTATCCAAATGGAATGAGACATTCGTCGATTTCTTAGCGGCTTTTGGAACGTCGCTCAAGTTGCCCAATACATAGGCGGCCGCCAAGTCGTAAACTACTTGGCGTTCACTGACAGGCTTCATCGCAGTTACGAAGTACTGGGTATCGACAGCGACGTAGAGCGGCATCCGATCGCCGTCCTCATTGACGTCCGTCGCAAACAGTACGGTTTCCTGCGATTTGCCATTCTTCGCGGCTTTCGTGGCGGTCTTGTTAATTTCCGAACAGCTAACAAGTTCGTGTTTGTAAGCCTGAATGACCTCGGATTCTTCCTCGGGACCGCTTCTCGCTTCCGTATTCCAGACTACGTCGCGCGCCCCGGCGATGTAGAACATCGTCGGATGGAGCTTGTTCGAATACCAAAAACCCTCCAAAGGGAGCCCATTGGGACCGTCCTGGCGATAGGCGATGCGTTGGGGTTCATCCGATAGGTTCCGGATCTCAATATCGTAGTCCAAGTGGTAGGGTGTGGTGGGCTCGTCGGTGATCTCAGGAGTCCCCAACTGGAATCGCTTGACCAATTCGAGCTTGGTTGGCGATCCTCCACTGCCGGTCGCGGCGTCGACCTGCATTAAAAACTCGACACCGTTCTCCAGCGGCACCATTTTCCAATTGTCGTCGCGCAACGATACGCCAAGATCAAGTTCGGCCACTCCTTTGCCAGCCTTCGTGTCACCCAATTGAAGCAGTGAAAAGAGAAACGACGACGAGTGAAGGGCAACGCTCTTGTCGGCACGGAACGGCCGTTCGGGCTGAATCAACTGCAACGGATGGACATCGAGCGTGGTGATCAGCTGCACGTCGGTGCTGGTGTCGCCAGACGGTCGGTGAACCTCCAAACGAATTGAGTCTGCTGGCTTGGTGGTGCCCAGAAACGCCTTCAGATCCGCAGGCGTGTTGATTTGCACCCCGTCAACTCGGTAAATCACATCGCCGATCTGGAGACCCGTGGCGGTTGATGCTGCCGGGTCCTTGGCCAAAGCGGCCGGTGTTCCCTGCCCCACGACGTTGACGCGGCAGCCACCGTCGGGAGCTAGCGTCGAGGCCAAGTGCCCTAGGTAGCCACTGCGGTCTAGCAGTTCTCGATAGCGGAGCTTCCCTTTGTCATCTCGAGCCGTTAACTCGATCCGTTCCACTGTCGCACCGCGGGCGTTCCACGTGATCAGAATGGGTGGCCCATCGCCAGGCTGGTAGGACCCCCGCGAAATCCAGCGATCAGGCCAATTGCTTGGTGAAGCAACAACAGTATCGGAGGCCGTTCCATCTTCCGGCCTCTCTGAAGCTGCTTTGCCCGCACCTGGAGTTGACGCGCTTGGGGGCGCGTCCGGTTCGGACTCCGCTGGCTCGGCTGGTGGTGTATCGGCAGTTGGAGCTTCGGGAACTGCACCATCGGGGTCATCTGGTGGCTCTTCGATCGCGTCATTGTCGAGATCGACAACGGCTGGCGGCTTCGGCGCAATCATCGACTTGAGAATCGTATAGCCCGTCAAGACGGCTAATGAGAGCACGATAAAAAGTACGAAGCGTTTTTCCACGTAAGAGAGCTTTCGCGTATGTTGCCGGGAGCAGTCCCGATGGGGGGGTGTCGCCGAGAGGAATCCTCGTGGGCAGCCCAGATCGGCAGCCAAGAGGTATCTCAGGTTAGTATTCTCTCCCTGCAGTCGTTTCTTGCAATGGGAGGCCCGCAGTCCGGTTTTCCGCTCAACGTCCTCTGGCCAGCTTTGTCATCGTCCCTCGCGGAGGCGGTCGCCAAGGAAATTGTCGAGTTCGGGGATCGCATAGATTTTCTCGGCCGTCACGTCCAATGGATACGGAACGCGCCGAAACTCGAGTTTATCGTCGTCCAACAGCACATAGCTCGCATCAGGAATCCCGTCTCGAGGCTGACCAACACTGCCCACGTTGACCATCACTTTGGTGTCGCCGAGGGTATAAGAACTGCCCAGGTCCAACGGCGAGGAAAACCGACAATCTTCCGAAAAAACACCCGGTACGTGGGTATGACCTTGAAAGCAGCTACTCGGGATCAAGCTAAAAATCCGGTTCAGCTTTCGCGGATTGTAGACGTCCTCCGGGAACACATATTCGTTGAGCGGGTTGCGGGCCGAACCATGAACGAACAGCAGATCGTCTTCACGAATTTGGCGTGGAAGTTCGCAGAGAAAGTCCCAGCGTTGGCGTGACAGGGTGACATCTTCATCGACGGTTTCTAATTGCGACCGCGTCCAGAAAATCGCCCGTTCGGCCCCACTGCTAAACCCTTCTGGATCAAAGAGGGCTCCCTGGTCGTGGTTGCCAAGTACGGACACGGCAAAGTGGCACGCAAGATCCACGCATTCTTTGGGGTTGGGGCCATATCCGACAATGTCCCCCAGGCAATAAATGGTTGAAACACCCTGTTGCTCGATATCTGCCAGAACCGCTTGGAGCGCTTCAAGATTGCCGTGAATATCGCTAATGATCGCTCGTTTCACACCGGGGTCCTTAGCTGTCGAGAACTGCCCTCTCTGGTCTCGCACGGTCACCCAATCCGCTGCAAGTCTAAGGACAGCTTGGCATAACGTCAAGATGCCGGCATCATCGGTGCAAGCTCAGCGACCACTTTTCAGCCGGTCGCCCAGCATGTTGTCCAGGTCTGCAATGCTGTATATCTTTTCGGCCGTTGCGTTCACGTCATAATCAACGCGGCGGAAGGTGATTTGATCATCTTCCTGAACGACGTAACAGGCCCGTGGATCGTTGTCCCTCGGTTGGCCCACTGAACCGACATTGACCATGATCAAGTCGGCCCCGAGTCGATATTGATAGCAGACTTCTTCTGGCGACAGGAACTCGCGTTCGGTGGTAAAAATGCCGGGAATGTGCGTATGACCTTGGAAGCAGTAGCGATCGATTCGGCTAAACAAAGCGTCCATCTTACGCTGGTTGTAGACATCCTCTGGAAACACGTATTCGTTCGTGGGTTCCCTCGACGAACCATGAACGTAGAGCGAGTTCGAATCTTCTTCCTTATGCGTGCGCGGCAATTCACCTAGGAAATCCCAGCGTTGATTGATGCTGGACGGTTCCCCTATGGCCTCTAGCTGCTCGCGCGTCCAGTAAACGGCTTGCAAGGCAACGGGGTTGAACCCATCAGGGTCGAAGAGGGCGGCCTGATCGTGGTTCCCCAGAATTGTGATGCTGGAATTCTCGATGACCTGATCGAGACATTCGCACGGATTGGGGCCGTACCCAACAATATCACCCAGGCACAAGACGTCACGGATTTCTTGACGACGAATGTCGGCGAGTACTGCCGTCAACGCTTCCAAATTCGCATGGATATCACTGATTAACGCTCGCTTCACTTCCGGTACCTTTTTACGAGTCGGACCACTAAATCCGACCGTAGGAGAGAGTCGTTCGACACCCAAATTGTAACAAACTCAACTCTACTACAGGAGTTAGGTACGTGCAATCACCACAAAAATGGGCTTAGCCCTTGAGTTGCATCGGCACGCCTGCGATTCTGGTTTAGAGACACCGTTCTCGGACCCCTCGTTTGCAGGTTATTGATATCGTGAGGATTCTGGCACTCGAAACCGCCGTACAGCCTGGGTCGATTGCCTTACTTGAAAGTGCACGATTGGTGGCGAGATTGGACCTTGCCGCGGACAGCCGCACGACTCGATCATTGATGCCGGCAATCCACGGTCAACTCGCGGTTCTGGGGTGGAAAGTCACCGATATGGAACTCGTTGCCGTATCTCAAGGTCCAGGCTCTTTCACGGGGCTCCGAGTGGGTGTCACCGTCGCCAAGACGTTGGCGTATGCGATTGGTGCGGAAGTCATGGGGATCGATACTTTGGAGGTGATTGCCCGGCAGTCGATTTCGTCTGACAACCAATCGGAATCGCTATGGGCGATCATGGACGCGCATCGCCAGCAGCTGTTTTGCGCCAAGTACGAACGTGACGCGGAAGGCGGTTGGCAACTGGCGCAACCACCACATCTGCTGGGCATCGACGCGTGGCTCGAACAAATCGAAGCTGGTGACATCGTTTCCGGGCCACCGGTCGAAAATCTACACCCCCAGATTCACCCTCAGGCAATCCTGGAAGACGTTGCCAATTTCGCACCACGAGCAACAACGGTCGGCCAACTCGCTGCGAAGGCATATCAACAGGGGCGACGCGACGATCTGTGGGGATTGACCCCCAAATACCTTCGTCTTAGCGCCGCCGAAGAAAAGCGGGCAGTCCGCCGTTGACGTCAGATTACATGCTATTTGCAGGTTTGGTGTAGACTGATCGTAACACGAAGTATGAGCAAGAAATAACACACAATCCCCCACCGACGCTTCCCGTTGGAATCTATCTTCTGCACGCGTCTCTGATAGTCGCAGGAACACGGAGTGTGCCCGCTACCTCACGTGCGGTTTATTTCTGACCGTATTTTGCGAAGGTGACTCTGGCTGCGTCGATCGTGTCGTTGATCTGATCTTCGGTGTGCGCGGCGGAGACGAACAGTGCTTCGTACTGGCTGCAAGGCAGGTAAACGCCGCGCTCCAACATATTCTGAAAGTACTTGGCAAACAACGCTGTATCACATTGGCTCGCGATCCCCCAATTCTCGACGGGATCGGGATGAAAAAACAACGTCATCATGCTGCCGACACGCCGCACGGTGTGCGGGAGCTTCGCATTGGTTGCCGCCTCGGTCAGCCCGTTAGCCAATTGGGCGCTTACCTGCTCCAGACGAGTATATGGGGATTCATCTCGGAGCACCGTCAGCGTAGCGATTCCCGCGGCTGTGGCGATTGGATTGCCGCTGAGGGTCCCTGCTTGAAAGACCTTTCCCGCCGGAAGCACATCATCCATGATCTCTTGTTTTCCACCGTAGGCTCCGATCGGCAGCCCGCCACCGACAATCTTCCCCATCGTCGTCAGGTCAGGCGTGATTCCAAACAACGCTTGTGCACCACCGTAGGCCACGCGGAAACCCGTCATGACTTCGTCAAAAATCAGCACGGCATCGTGCTGGCTCGTAAGTTCGCGGGCGGCGCGAAGGAACTCGGACGATCCGGGTACGGTTCCCATGTTGCCGACCACGGGCTCCAGAATCACCCCTGCGATGGAATCGCCATGTTCGGCGAACGCTGCCTGTAACCCGGGGACATCGTTGTACGCCAGGATCATGGTGTCCCGAGTGGTTCCCCCAGTCACTCCCGGCGAGTCTGGAACGCCCAGTGTGGCCGCGGAGCTGCCCGCGGCTACGAGCAAGCTATCGACGTGGCCGTGGTAGTTGCCGGCGAATTTCACGACCACGTCGCGGCCCGTGTGTCCGCGTGCCAGGCGAATGGCGCTCATCGTGGCTTCCGTGCCCGAATTGACCAACCGGACTTTTTCCACCGACGGAACCGCGTCAATGATCAATTCGGCCAGGTCGTTTTCCGCTTCCGTCGGCGCGCCGAAACTGGTGCCTCGCTCGATGGCAGCCCGTAGGGCCTCGACGACACGCGGGTGGCCATGACCGAGGATCATTGGGCCCCACGAACCGACGTAGTCGATGTACTCGACGCCATCCACGTCGAACAAACGCGAACCCTCTCCGCGCCGGATGAAGACCGGTTCACCACCGACTGCACCAAAAGCGCGGGCCGGGCTGTTGACACCACCCGGCATCAGCTGTTGAGCTCGGGAAAACAGTTCATGGCTCTTGGACCCCATAGTTGACGACTCCTCGGACCTGTCTTGTGGCCTAACGCTGCGGTGATTTGTCTGGCGGAAATGTCTAAATCCCGCTGCCAAACTCCAGTCTGGAGACGTTTATCCCCGAAGCTTCTGCCTCGATCGCCTGGCTATCTGGTAACACTGCGAAGCCGAGCGTCGAGATTATCGAGTCTTAAGCCAGAGCTTGGGACTCAGAACTCGGGGGAATGCGTCTCGGTAACTTACCTCAAACGGGTGTGGTTTGTACATTATGGGCATGGCAACTTCACAAGTCTTCTTACCGCGCCAGGAAAATCAAACGCTTGGCATTGCCCAGTTTGCGATCGACTTCCTTGGCGACGGATTCGCGTCTCCAGATCCCGCCGTGTTGCGAAAAGTCGAACAGTTTCACTTGGATAGCATCGCATGCGCCGTCGCCGCGATTGGCTGCGGAACGAACGCTCCTTGCGTCTTGCGCGAAGAGGCGATGGAATACGCGGTTGTTGGCGTACCTGTGACTGGCCTGCCCGCGCCTGGTGCGTCACTCTTCGGTTCCACGATGCTGGTGAAGCCGGAAAAAGCGGTGCTCGCCAATTGCGCCGCGGTTAGGGAATTGGATGCCAACGGCACGAATTTCGGCTTTAACGCGGCCACTGGTGATGCGCGTGGTGAATTCGGTCATAACGATTTCTATCCAGTTGTCTTGGCCGCGGCCCAGCAGACTGGGGCTGATGGGCGTCGGACGCTGTTGGGGATGCTCTGTCTCGATGAGATTCGAGGACGGTTGGCCGAAGTGTTCGCACTAAAGGACCACAAGATCGACCATGTGGTGCACGGCGCTATCGCCTCGGCGGCTGTGTATGGGGCGATGCTAGGCGCATCGGCCGCTCAAATCGAATCCGCGATCGGGCTCGTGCTGGCCCACTACATCCCTTTCCGCGCGATCCGCGCTGGGCACCAGCTTTCGGATTCGAAGGGTGCTTCGGCGGCAATCAGCGCCGAAATGGCCGTCGTTTCCGTTCAGCGTGCGCGACGCGGATTTGTTGGGCCAGCCGACGTATTCCGGAATCCGCAGGCCGTCTTTTGTCTGTTCGAGCCGCCCGAAAATGCCAATGAAAGCCCATTCGATTTGGCCCTTTCAACCAGCGGTTACGATTTTGCCGTGATGGGGATGCACTTCAAGTTGGGGCTTTACGAACATCAATCTGCCGGTGCTATTCAAGGCCTGATAAACGTGCTGGGCGCGAACCCTGGCTTGCTGGACTCCGTCGATCAATTGGAACGCGTGCGGATTACGATCTACGAACCCGCCTTCAGCATCATCGGCGATCCGGCGAAACGCGATCCGCGGACACGACAGAGCGCGGATCATTCGATGGTTTACATTATCGCCACACTGCTGCGCAAAGCAGTTCAAACGCGTCAAGTCGGGTGGCGCGAACTGATGCTTGTCCCGGATGATTACAACGATGAAAGTCTCTTCGATCCGATCACCCGGCAGCTCATGGCGCGGATCGAATTCGTTCACGGCGGTCAATCCTATGATCAACAGTATCCCGATGGAATTCCGACGACACTTGAGATTACGCACCGGCAACTAGGTACGTGTTCGAGCGGGTTGGTCATGTACCCAGCCGGACACGCACGCAATCGCGATGCGAAGTTGGAAGGGCTACTGGATGCAAAATGCCGGCGACTTGCCGACTATGGAGTTTGTGACGCCGGCGCATTGATCGAGCGCTTTTCCGACTTCGAAACCAAAACATCCGCGCAGATACGACAGCTCTATGACTTCCAGCTCGACACCCACTGAACTGTTCGGCTTGCTCAACGTCGACAAACCGGCCGGCGTTTCGTCGCGGAAGATCGTCAACGATGTGCAGCGTTTGATTCGGCCCGTCAGAATTGGCCACGCTGGAACATTGGATCCGCTCGCTACGGGAGTTCTGATTCTCTGTCTGGGCCGGGCCACGCGGTTGGTACCGTACCTTCAGCAGCAGCCCAAAGAATATGTGGCCACGTTTCTGCTGGGGCGGCACAGTGAAACTGACGATGTCGAGCAGGAAGTGATCGAGCTGCCGGATCCGCACGTACCGACGCCCCAGGAGGTTGAAGCAGCGCTACCGCAATTCACTGGCGAGATCCAACAGCGACCGCCTGCGTTTTCAGCTGTCAAAGTGGGTGGCAGACGCGCCTACAAAATGGCACGCCAGGGAAAACAAGTTGAACTCGCGGCGCGGCCGGTGACAATCTACGAAATCGTTCTGATTCAATACGACTATCCACGTATGGTGTTGTCGATGCGATGCGGATCAGGAACCTATGTTCGTTCGGTGGGCCGTGATCTGGCAGCGGCACTTGGGACGGCGTGCGTGATGTCGGCATTGCGCCGCACAGCGATTGGCGATTTTCGTGTGGAACAGGCGTGCCGTGCGGACACGCTGTCGAGTGAACTCGTGCGCAGCCAACTGCTGCCAGCCGCCCGAGCGGTCCAACAACTACCATCCGTGATGGTGGACGAATCCGAAATCCATCGTCTCCGAACGGGCCTGAGAATCACTCGCCCTACCTGCGGCCTTGCGGGTGACATTGCCGCGGTGGCTGCTGATGGACGGCTGATTTCGATTCTAACCGTCGATGGCGATCAGCTACGTCCTTCGCGTAATTTTGTCTAGAAGTCATCCGGTGATTACAACCACGGATCGCACGAATCATATGAATATCGAGTGGTTTGGATTCTCCAGCAGATAGAAAAAGGCGACCGTTCGGTCTGCCCGCATGAATTCGGCGAATACCGCTTCGCGCCAACCTGCATCTTCGCCCAGTTGGTTGATCGCGTTGTCGCTTAGCAGTGTTCGATCTCTAATTGTCGTCTTTCGCTCCGCGAAAGCACGCTCCTTTCGCGGAGCGAAAGGCGACTATCGGACAGTAATTCCTCGAACGATCCTTATGGATTCCGCACCAACGGGCCAAAAAACAGGCTGTTTAAGAACAGGCGATTCGTGCCGTACCAGAAGGCTCGCAGATTTGGATTTTCGGCGATTAGGATCGCACGGCCCTGGCCGCGCTGCACGACGACTACGCTGGCTGATCCGGCAATCGTGGCGAGGTTTTCAGCAGAGACGTAACCGGCCAACAGCGGGTGGGCTTCATAGACGACCGGCGTCGAGTAAGCATTCTGGGATGGTTCGAGAAACACGCGGTTATTGCGAAAGACGGGCAGCGTAGCTTGTGGCGCGTAGCCGTAACCAACCGGATGCGTATGGTCGACGCGAGTTTCAAAGATCGAACCTCGGACGAGCCGCAGTGCGGCATCGACGTCTGCCGCTGCGTACGGCCGACGTAACGGTGGTGTTGACGCCTCATCCACGGCGGATTCGGCGACCTTGCCACGAAACGCCGTCTCGACAATTTTGTTTTTGTCGAGCCATTCGATGCTCGTTCCCGTCGCGATAATCGATCCGCCCGTCTCAACGAAGCGAGACAGCTTGGCGACCCCGGTGGATGACATCGCGTCGTAGCTTCCACTGACCAGAATCACTGCCGAGTAATCCGTCAGATCGACGCGGCTCAATTGGCGATCGGCAACCAGCGTTACCGGTATCGATAGCCGCTGATCCAGCAAATGCCACACCTCGCCCGCTTCGTAGCTGCTGCCGCCGGTCACAAGCAGTAGTTTTGGTTTGGGTACGCGCTGGAAGCTGCTGCTTCCAAGATCGATACCGTTGGGTGTCAGGCCAGTGGTGGTCGCGTGTACGGCAACACCGTCGCGGCCCGCGTCGCGGAGGATTCTGACAATCTTCGCCCGTTTCTCCGGTTGAATGCCCAGCGGGACCAGGAGAGTCCCGTGCTCAAAATGCTGCACCTGTTCCGGCCCCGTGACGAAGTCGAATGGTTCGCTGGCGACGCGCACGTTCACGTCGTCCGCGAGCAGCTGGTGCAGCGTTTTCGGAGCGTAGTAGCCGCGCCAATCGATTGCATAGGCCAGATCGGTCTTGTTGAAGCTGCCGATCTGTCGCGGAAATCGGTGACCCGAAAATACCTGCCCCAACATCGTCTTTGCAGGGATATCGGTAAGTTCCGCCGACTGAAGCTGGAACGCCAAGGCCAACGTCCAGGCCGAGACATCGTAAAAAATATTCTCGTTAAACTCAGTGCGGCGAGCGAACAGATCCTCCAAGAACCGAAACTCGGGTTGTTCCGTCGGAATCACGAACGCTTCATTTGCCTCAAACGTCTGGTCTTCGATCCGCAACCGCTGCGCCAGCCGATACGACTGGATCTGGTGTCTGGCGAGGATCTCCAGAAAACGATGCAGCCGAGCTGGATCATGCGGAGCAGCGACGACATGGGCCTTAACGCGACTCGCGCGAGCCAGCGCCAGGGCATCTTGGTAAAACGTGCGTTTGTGATCCAACAGCGATTCGCGCAGTTCCAAGGTTGCCTGCAAACTGGACATTGAAGTGAGGAACTGATTGCGGATAGTGAAGGGGAACGACACCGGGCCGTTGACGCTCTCCTGGAGATGACCGCGCGAACTTGCTTGTTCGAATAGAATTCCCACCGAGCCGTGTAAGTCTGGGTAGGTCGATCCCTTGCCCATATAGAAATCGTCAAAACGCTCTTCGGTGTAGTAGAGCGACCCGATTCCGTCGAGTGCCGCGGCATGGTGCCGAGCAAATTGCCGCGTTAGCTTGAAGGTCCTCGAGGGTGTGAGCGGGTTGTTCCGCGCGGGCACGCCCGGCTGAAAGAAATACGTCGCGTCAGTCCCCATCTCGTGAAAATCCAAAACGACGTTTGGTTTCCAACGATGGTACATCGCCAACCGCCCTTGGCTTTCAGGATGCTGAGCTGGCAGCCAGTCGCGATTCAGATCGAACCAATAGTAATTCGTCCGGCCGCTTGGCCAGGGTTCGCGATGTTCGCGATGGTTGGGATCTGGATTCGGAACGGCGCCACGATGGTTGTTGGCCCAATGTGCGAAGCGCTCAAACCCATCCGGGTTGAGGCAGGGGTCCATCAGGACGACGACATTGTCGAGCAGCGCCTGGTGTTGCTCGCCCGTCGCCGCAGCCAGGTAGTACGCAACCAACGGAGCGACGTTCCCACCGCTCGGTTCGTTGCCATGCACGCTGTAGCCCATGTTGATCACTGCCGGCAGCGGCTTGATTGCTACTTTCGCGGATCGGGCGGGATCGGCGAGCCGTAGATGCCGCTTACGAATCGACTCGATCTCCTGGTGGTTCTTGACCGCCGTGATCGTCAGCATGATCAGTGGACGCCGGCCATGGCTGCGCGCGTACTCTTCGACGGTGACGCGATCTGAGACGGATGCTAACTGGCGCAGGTAGCCGACGAGTTGGTGATGCTGAATATGGCGTTCTCCGATTTCGAAGCCCAGATAACTTCGAGGCGTCGGGATCGCGGCATCGTAGACGACATCTTTCGGAAGAATTGCCAACGGGGCAGCAGTGGCGGTCGAACCGGCGATCAGTAGGACGATTAGCACGATCGTTGAGCGGTGTGGCATCAGGCTTCCTTATTGAAAGGACGACGAAGCCATGGCAGAAACCCATCGCCTCGATCCCTCCAGATTAGGCAGGAATGGCTGCCCGATGCAAATACTCTTTGGTAAACAATGTAGCCATCTCGCTCCGTCGAGATGAGCCTGATTGTGAAGAGGTCAACCAAGAATCAGACATTGTTTCAGACATAACCGCCCCCGAGTAAGGCCTTGCCACGGCGGAGCGTGACGGCTACTTTACGACTTCTTTCGCAGATTGGCCAGCGCGGCTTGCACACCCCTAAGCTGTTCTTGCAGAAGTGCCAAGCTGTCACGTTCGGCCTGCACCACGTCTGCCGGAGCACGCTCGACGAAGTTTGCATTAGCCAACTTCTTCTCCTTGCCTTTAATTTGACCCAACAACCGCTTTTCCTCTTTCTCGAGGCGGGCCAGTTCTGCTTCAACGTCAATGAAATCCTTGAGGTCGACAAAGATCTCCATACCGGCGATGTTGATCATCGCGTTGGTCGCCGGCGGAGAGATGTCCGGACCCCAACCGATCGACGTGGCTTTGGCCATCGATCCAAGATATGGCTCCATCGGTTTGATCAACTGCACGTTCTGTTCGTCGCAGCGAACACAGAATTCGATCTGCTCGTGATTGGGGATGTTCTGGCGACTCCGAATCTCGCGGATTGCGCTGAGTGTGGCTTGGAATTTGGCGAAACGGTTCTCGATCTCGGTGTCCTGCCTGGCCAAGTCCGCCTCAGGCCAGGGCGCAATCATGATGCTTTCGACGGCCGCTCCGATCTCTTGGAGGCCGCGCCGTGGCGCGGCCTGTCCGAGCAATTGCCAGACCTCTTCGGTGATGTACGGCACCATCGGGTGCAGCAGTCGTAGCAGGGTGTCAAGCGCATGGGCCAACACGCGCTGCGCGATCGGACGTGTCTGTTCGTCTTGCATTCGCGGCTTGGAGATCTCCACATAGAGGCTGCAGAAGTCATCCCAGGCAAAGTCGTACAGCGTCCGGGCCGCATCCGCAAAATGATACGATTCCAGTGAAGCGGTTACTTGCTGTGTGACCGTCGAGAGTCGGCTGAGCAGCCAACGGTCTTCGACAGCCAGTTGATCGTCCGTGACTTGGGCCGGTCCATAACTTTCCAAGTTGATCAGTGAGAAGCGGGACGCATTCCACAATTTGTTGCAGAAGTTGCGGGCTTGCTCGAATCGTTCACTGACCACGGCGCCGCGGGGCAGGGCCTTATCGGCTTCCGTACGTGCCCACTGTGTGTTGAATTCGCCAGAACACTTGTCGCATTTGATGCGTGGCAGCTCGCGGTTCTTCACGGTTTGATTGATCAGCGTCTGACAGTGCGGACATTCGAATTGCACCGGCATCCGAACGTCTTGCGTGTCGGTGGTGAGATAGGCCAATCCGTACCGTAAAGCGTCGGGTCCAAATTTCTCGATCACGTCCAGCGGGTCGACGCCGTTGCCTTTCGACTTCGACATCGTCTTGCCGTAACCGTCCAGGATCTTCGGGTGAATACAGACCTCACGAAACGGCACATCACCCAAGTTATTCAGCCCCATCAACACCATCCGAGCTACCCACAAAGTGATGATGTCGCGGCTGGTGATCAGCACACTTGTTGGGTAGAAGTGAGCGAGGTCTGGATTCTCATCGGGCCAGCCGAGCGTCGAGTGTGGCCAAAGCGCGGAGCTGAACCAGGTGTCCAACACATCTTCTTCACGGACAAAGCCGGCGTCTTCCAGTGACTTGGCGTGCGGTGAATCCACATCGCGCAAACAAACATGCACGAGGCTGTCGCTCGCCTTGGCATCCAGGCCGTCCTGCCCGTCGACGCTCGCAAGAAATGCCTCTCGCCCCTTGGCGTCTTCGATCGTCTTCGACCAAACGGGAATCTGGTGTCCCCACCACAACTGTCTGCTGACTGGCCAATCGCGTTTTTCGGAGAGCCAATCGAGGTAGCCGTTGGCGTAACGTCTGGGAAATATTTTGACTCGCCCTTCCGTGACGGCGTCCATAGCCGACTGCGCCAGCTGATCCATGGCGACGAACCACTGGTCTGCCAGATACGGTTCGATGGGCGTCTTACTGCGATCGGATAGACCCAGTTCGATTTCACGATCCTCAACGTCGCCTAGCAGCTCCAGCCCGTCAAGATCCTCGACCACTTGCTTACGAGCCTTGGGAATCGACTGCCCGGCATAGCGGCCGGTATTCTCGTTCAAAGTGCCATCCGGTTTCAGGATGTTGACAGCGCCAATTCCCTCGTGCCGTGACCAGACTTCATAGTCATTCGCGTCATGTGCGGGAGTGATCTTCACACAACCGCTGCCGAGTTCCGGTTTGGCCCACGGATCGGCAATCAATGGAATCTCCCGATTCACAAGCGGCAGCGCCAGTTTGCGCCCCGCCAACGCCATGTCACGCAGACGTTCCAGATGTGGCAACATGGTCTGACGACGTGTTGCGAGTTCCGAGAGTTGCGCCTCAAGAGGTTCTCTCTCCTTGTCAGAAGCGGCCGCAAGCTTCTCACGCAGCGCAGCTTCGGTTTTGTCGAGTGCCGCGGCAGGGTCGGGATGAACGGCCACAGCAGTATCACCCAGCATCGTTTCAGGTCGCGTGGTAGCAATCTCGACAAATGTCGGTTCACCCGACTGCGGATCGATCACCGGGTAACGAATGTGCCAGAAATGGCCTTTCCTGGCCTCGTGGATGACTTCATCGTCACTGACCGCGGTCTGCAATGTCGTGTCCCAGTTGACCAACCGTTTACCACGGTAGATGAGGCCCTTTTGAAACAAGTCAAAGAACGTCGTTCGCACCGCCTTAGCGCAGGTGTCGTCCAACGTGAAACGTGTTCGCTGCCAATCGCACGAACAGCCCATCTCCTTGAGCTGCCCCAGGATGCGGGTTTCATAGACCGTTTTCCAATCCCAAATGCGACTGACCAGTTGATTGCGACCAAGATCATGCCGGGTCTTCTCCTCTTCTTCCTTGAGCCGTTTTTCGACGACGGCCTGAGTGGCGATTCCTGCGTGATCGGTGCCTGGCATCCAGAGTGTGTTGAAACCCTGCATCCGCTTCATCCGCACACAGATGTCCTGCAACGTGTTGTTCAGCGCGTGACCCAGGTGTAAGGCACCGGTCACATTGGGTGGGGGAATGACGATCGTAAATGGCGGACGACCGTCATCAGACTTGGCATGGAAATACCCGCGCTCCTCCCACGTCTGATAGATCCGGTGCCGAGCGGCACCAAAATCGAAACGGTTAGGAATACGGTCAAGAGAGAGTGATGTGGTCATGGCGATATCGTTGGGTCGATTGGTTGTTTGAGGGGCTCCAGAAAGGGGTCAGGAACCAATAGTGCGAAGCACCCGAAGGGCCGTTCCGGCTATTGGTTCCTGACCCCTTTTCGATCGTTCAATTCGTAACGACATGTGTCGCGTGCGGGACGTTCGTCAGAATCTCGTCTTTGTGAAGTTTGTATTCGATCGCATCGATCAAGGCGAGCCAGCTTGCTTCAATGATGTTCTCACTCACACCGATGGTGCCCCAGACGTCATGCTCGTCCGCACTTTCGATAATGACTCGAATGCGTGCCGCCGTACCGGCTTCCGAATTGACGACGCGCACCTTGTAATCGACGAGGTGCATCGCTCGGAGGCTGGGAAATTTCCCATTGAGCGCCTTGCGCAGTGCGGCATCCAACGCGTTGACAGGGCCGTCTCCTTCGGCCACTTCGTGGCGAACGTTATCTGCGATCCGCAACTTGACAGTGGCTTCCGTCAAAAGCTCACGGTCCGCATCTGCACTAACCTCGACGTGGTATTTGACCCGGTCGAAATGCGACGTGAAGCTGCCGGCACATCGTTTGACGAGCAGATCGAAGGACGCTTCGGCCGCCTCGAATTGATAGCCTTCGTTTTCGAGTTCCACGACGCGACCCAGTATCGCGTCCATCAATTCGCGATTCTCTTGAATATTGTGTTTGGTCGTCAGGGCGATAATGTTCGATCGACCAGAGAGTTCGCTCACCAACACGCGGCGTTCGTTTCCAACGATCTCTGGATTGAGATGCTCGTAGCTTTCGGTAGCCCGCGCAATCGCGTGCACATGCATCCCGCCTTTGTGCGCAAACGCACTTTGTCCGACAAAGGGTTGGCTGTTTCGCAGATGCTGATTCGCGATTTCGTAGACGTACCGCGACAGTTCGGTCAAGTGCTCCAGAGATTCGCCTCCAAGCACCTGGTAACCCTTCTTCTTGACACCCAGATTGGCGATCACGGAGATCAAGTCGGCGTTGCCACACCGTTCGCCCACGCCGTTGATCGTCCCTTGAACTTGCACGGCACCTGCATCTACGGCGGCGAGCGAGTTGGCAACGGCCACGTCGCAATCGTTATGGCAGTGAATGCCGACGGCGACATCGTAAGGCCGCAACGTCGCTTGGGCCGCTTTGGTCAATTCGGCAATCTCTTCACCCATGCTCCCACCGTTGGTGTCGCAAAGGACGACCAGGCTGGCACCCGCCTCGGCAGCGGCTTGGATTGTCTTGGCCGCGTATTCCGCATTGTGCTTCCAGCCGTCAAAGAAATGCTCGGCATCATAAATGACTTCACGGCCCGCTTCGACCAGGAAGGCCACACTGTCCCGGATCATCGCCAGATTCTCGTCCAACGAGACACGTAAGACGTCCGTCACATGGAAGTCCCAGGTCTTGCCAACAACCGTGCAAGCCGGAGCGCCAGAATCAACCAACGCCACCATGCCGGGATCCTCTGCCGCTGTCATGCCTCGCCTTCGCGTCATGCCAAACGCGCAGACTTTGGCATGCTGCAGTTCGACTTCTTGCATTCGCTGAAAGAACTCGACATCCTTGGCATTGGACAAAGGGTATCCGCCTTCGATGTAATTGACGCCGATCTCGTCGAGCCGTTTGGCGATTTGCAGCTTGTCCTGCAACGAAAGGCTGAAGCCTTCGCCCTGCGTACCGTCACGCAAGGTCGTATCGTAGATCTGGATGGAACGCATGCGTCACCCTGGCGATGGAGTCGTGTTGGTGTGTGGCGAAGGTCTGGCTTCGCGGAAATAAAAAACCCTGAAACCCGTGGCGGGCTTCAGGGCTGTTGACAATTCCATGTTGCTTAATGCCCTTAAGCCCTGGTCTCCGAAATTACGCCAATAATCGCAACGCCGATAGCACCGGCTGAGCGAATCGTATTGCGGAGTTGGCTGGGCATGAGTTCTCACCTTTATTCTGGGTACGATAGGCTGGAGGGCGAGAAATGTCAACCGCGACCCCGTCTGCGTCGAAGGAGTCGGGAGTCTTTTTCGCATGAAAGCGCAAGAGCTTGGGTACCCATCTCGACCGAAAAAGACTATCGCCCCCTTTCGTCGACCGTCGACTGCATCCAAGACGCCCTGGTTATGCACTTTCGGCTTCGTACTCCTCATACTCCTCTTCTTCCACGTCATCTTCCTCCATGTCCAGTTCCTCTTCCTCCATGTCCTCTTCTTCGGCGTCCTCTTCCCATTCGTCTTCGTCCCATTCCGCGGAAGACCCGGCGGCAACTTCCTCGTCCTCCTCTTCTTCCTCCCAGCCTGGATCAGGTTTGATCTTGTTGGACCTGCGTGGCGGCGGGGCAGGAGGCTCGGATTCGGCAGCACCACATTGCATCTGTTCCCAGTCAGCGAGGGAAATCAAGATCTCTCGCGCCTGGGAACCTGCATAAGGTCCCACGATGCCGTCCTCTGCCATGTAATCGATCAGCCGTGCAGCGCGACCGTAGCCGATTCCCAGTGTTCGTTGCAACAACGACACGCTGCCGCGGCCTTCGCGGACGATAACATCGACGGCCGCCTCGTAAAGTTCGTCTCGTTTCTTGAGCGGCCCCGGAGCCTCGCCCTCCGGCGCTTCGACTTTCAGGTTTACCAGTTCGTTGACGAAATTCTGTTCACCTTGGCTGACGCTGTCCACCACGCGATCGATCTCTTCATCGGTCAAGTAGGTACCCTGTCCACGCAGCAGCGTACTAGTCCCCGGCCAGAGGAAGAGCATGTCGCCGTTGCCCAGCAGCTTGTCCGCTCCCATTTCGTCCAGCACGACGCGGCTGTCGGTTCGACTGGCGACTTGGAAAGAAATCCTTGCCGGCAGGTTCGATTTGATCAGCCCCGTGATCACGTCCACAGTCGGTTTCTGTGTGGCCAGAATCAAGTGAATGCCGACGGCTCGACTCTTCTGGGCCAAACGAATAATGTGCTGCTCGACATCTTTGCCCGAGGTCATCATCAGGTCCGCAATCTCGTCGGCGACGATGACAATGAACGGCAGCTCGTTGGGGATCGACTCCATCTCCTGTTCGCTCTCTGGCTGAAGTCGCTTCCGCAGCACATCGTCGCCCAACTGGTTATAGCTGGTGATGTGTCGGACACCGGCGCGTGCCAGTAGCGCGTAACGCTCTTCCATCTTCTCCACGGCCCAAGCCAGAATGGCCTCGGCTTTCCGCATGTCGGTAACGACGGGATGCATCAAATGCGGTAGCCTGGCGTAACCGCTCAGTTCGACCATTTTCGGGTCGATCATCAGCAGCCGCACTTCGTCGGGTTTCTTGGTCATCAAGATCGACGAAATGATGGCATTCAAGCAGACACTCTTGCCGGTTCCCGTTCGACCGGCGATCAGCAGGTGAGGCAGTGAGGCCAGATCGACCGAAAGCGACTTGCCTGACACGTCCTTGCCCAAGAATAGCGGGATTTTCATCTTCCGCATCTTGCCGTTGGTCTCTTCCATCACTTCGCGCAAACGGACGACTTGCCGTACTTCGTTGGGGACTTCGATGCCAACGGTGTTCTTGCCTGGAATGGGTGCCACGATCCGGACACTGGGGACACGCAGGGCGATCGCCAGATCATCGGCCAAGCCAGTGATCTTCGAGAGTCGCAGGCCCGCCTCCAACTGCACTTCGTATTGCGCAATCACTGGCCCCGTATCGATTTCGACAACTTTCACCTGAAAACCGAAGTCAGCAAACGTCCTTTCCAAGATCTTTGCCTTGCGCCGGACCTCCTTGATCTGCTCGTCGTAACAAAAATCGTCACCTTCGATCAACAGGTCGATGTCAGGCAGTTCGTACTCTTCGGCCCCGGCCTGCGTGGCGGCATCGAGCTTGCTCATCACCGCTTCGCGTTCATCACTATCAAAGCTCTTCTTGACGGCAAAATGTGGTCGCTTGGCGATTCCGCTCGGCTTGGCTTTTTTGGGCCGTGTCTTCACGACCGTTTCGACCTCTGCCTCATCTTCTTCTTCTTCCTCCTCCTCGAATTCATCGGCGTCGGCTACTTCGTCTTCATCTTCCAGCTCTTCCTCTTCCGTGTCTTCATCATCATCTACATCGTCAGCCGGTTTACGCCCGACACGGACGGCCACCTGGTCGTCTTCGTCGTCGAATTCTGTGTCCTCTTCCTCCTCGGCAGTAGCCCGCGGTCCAATGTCGTCGCGAACTTTTGACTTCTTGCGTTGGTCCCTTTCGCCCGTGGTGAACGTCATTCGAGGGCGGCGCCGGACAACTGCCGCACCACCACGCTTTAGCGCCGCGCCGCCGAATCCTAACGCCGTGAACGCGAAATGGAACAGTACGTAGTCCGTGCACACTAACAGTCCACCCAGCACCAAGCTGCCAGCCAGAATCAATGTGCCCGCCATCGCGAAATGGGACTCGAGCATACCGCGTCCGAGCATACCGAGGTATCCGCCGGCACCTATTACGGGCCCAGGTGACCAACCAGAAACCAGAACCGACATCAGCGTGGTCAGGCCAAACAGCGACGCCAGCCAGCCAGCCAAACGCAAGACTGGCGTCCGGACTTCCTGGCGGCACAGGAGCAAGACATCCAGAACAATCAGTGATCCGGCCAGATAGTAAGCGCCCACGCCGAATACGTTCAACATGATATCCGCCGCAAGTGCTCCCAATCGACCGCAGGCGTTGTTGACGGTATCGGCCTGGGGATAGACCAAGACATCCTGCTGGTAGAAGCGATCCAACGGGCGAATCAACTGACCAATGGGATCCGCCGGACTATATGTCGCCAGCGAGACGCAAATGAATACGCAGAGGCAGAACAACGCCAACGCGATTAGATCATGTTTCAGCTTTCGATTTTCGAACATTGGCACGGACTGAGGGAAGCGCCGACGATGAAAACCGGGTGTCGGCGAACCTGGGGGCGAGTCCGTGCCCAGAAACTGATCCAATTTTTGCTGAGAACCTTCCGTCAGAATAGGATCGGCGATCTGTTTGGCGATTCACCAGTGCGAGCGCCGTCGATGGTCCCGATTGCCTGGTGGCTACGACTGTCAATTGCCTTATCTTCGGTGTTCTAAAGATAATCGGTGGAACGGGAACGTGGTCGGCCTGCCCGGGAGGCGTGACGCAAAGGCCACGCCTCTACCACGTTCGTGGAAGTCTACGCAGTGCGACATTTGCCGAGAACGAGGCAAGTTACGATCGCTTGATGATCGGCGATACATTCGTCCGGTTATGACGAAAGTGCGAGTTACACCGCGTCGAACGCTCGAACGTTGATCGTTGAACGAGAAATGAATAAGGTTGCCGGCCTTCGCGCAGCCTACCGCGAATCTGCACGTGGTGTCTTCACTGGTGCGGCTGGTTTTCCAGGCAGCTTGCGTGGTTCTTCCTTGATCCGTTTCAGGGCTTCGCGAATGCCGCGGTCCAGTTGTGTATCGCGTCCGCGAATCAGCAGTCGAGGATCATTCTCGACGACGATGTCGGGTTCGACTCCGATGCCTTCAAGAATCCACTCGCCGCGTTTCGAGGCAAATCCAAATTCGGGAACATAAATCGTTCCGCCGTCAATCAGTGTGCCGCGATTCGTAATGCCTGTCACGCCGCCCCACGAGCGTTTTCCGATCAGCGGCCCGAGGCCCGCTTGCCGGAACATGGCGGGGAAAATATCCCCGTCGGACGCCGATGTCTCGTCGAGCAGGCAAACCAGGTGACCGTGCATCAGTGTCGACGGATAGGTGCGCGTGTAGTCGTTGTTGCGAGAATAGCGGCTTGCCAGCAATGTTCGCCGCAAACGATCGATGATCATGGCAGACACGTTGCCGCCTCCGTTGCTGCGCACGTCGATGACCATGCCTTCCTTATGCGTTTGGGAATAAAACCACTTGTTGAATTCGCGAATTCCCTCGGCACCCATATTTGGCAAGTGCATGTAGCCAAGTCGCCCACCGCTTGCCTTAGCCACTTTGCGGCGGTTGCGCAAGACCCAGTCCAGGTAAACCAAGTCGTGTTCACTGGTAATGGGCTCAAAGGTCACGTTGCGGGCACCTTCGTCAGACGGCTCCTTGTTGACGGAGAACGTGACGGGCCGGCCTGACTTGTTGCGCAGCAGTCGATATGGATTCTCTGACCCGTCGAGCGGCTGGCCGTCAATCGCCAGCACGTATTCGCCTTCGTCCACGTTTACGCCAATTGCGGTGAGCGGCGCGCGGTAAGTTGGCTCCTCATTGTGACCGGCGAAGATCTTGGCGATGCGGTAGTGACCACTATTTCGATCGAGTTCAAAGTGAGCGCCCGGTAAGGCGACGGAAGCTCGATCCGGGATTTCGAAATCACCGCCCGAATTGTAGGCGTGCCCCACATTCAACTCGGCGATCATCTCGTTGATGACGTAGCTCATGTCAGAACGGTGCGCGGCGTGCTTTAGCAGGGGGCGGTATCGCTGGCGCAGTGCTTCCCAGTCGTAACCATGCATGTTATCGACATAGAAGAAATCTCGGAAGCGGCGCCAGATTTCGTCGAAGATCTGCTGCCGTTCTTGCTGTGGGTCGACATCAGCTACTAGCCCGTCGGTAGGTACGTTCTTGGCCGACGACTTGCCAGTTGGTGTCGCATCGACAAGCGAAAACGCATCACGTTGACGCAGTAAGACCTTCTTCCCGTCCTCCGAAAGTGCGTATCCGCCGGCATTTTCGGCCAACGTGGTCGCCTTCCGCGTCTTCAGCGAAAAGATCTTCAATTCTGGTTTGACATCGGACTCGCGACCGTAGTACGACGCGCCTCCGCGAACATAGATCAAATGCCCTTTGATCGCAGTCAGCCCGAAGTAGTTGTCGTCTGGAATTGGAACTCGCGCGACGCGGGCTGCCAAATTGCCAAAGTCAATCTTCAGTGGTGCCTTGTCGTCTTTCTTTGGTTTGCCCTTGGGGGCGTCCTCTTCCTTGCCGTCCTTCGCCGCCGCGCTCTCTACGTCGTCGTCCGTTTCAACCGCTTCGTCACTCTCGCGCGGAAACGGGTCGGCGACATCTTTGCGCAGCGCCAAGGCGAAGATTCCGGTTTCCCGGTCCTGTACGAAGTTCCATTCCATCGAACCCAGCTGCGGCGCAAACTGCCGATCGCTGAAATAGTACAGATAGTCGCCATCGGGGTCCCACGTCGGTTCAAATTCGTGGAACCTATCGCTGGTGATTTTACGGGACTTACTATCCAGCTTGCTCCAAATGTGGATGGCGCGGAAACCGTTGGGGCTCTCCATGCTGAACGCCAGATAGCCGCCGCGAGGCGACCAGGTGAAGTCACGCAAACGACCGCCGCGATCATCGGCGACTTGCACAATCTTCTTATCTCTCACGGTGACTACAAAGAGTTTTCCATTCTTGTCGCTGAAAGCGATACGTGATCCGTCAGGTGACCACGTAGGCGAGTAACGCATGGCCGTTCCATCCGAGGTCAGTGCCTGCGGCGCATGATCGCCCTTGGCGTCGATCAGATAGACTTCTTCCTCGCCTGTCATATCTGATAAGAATGCAATCTGTTTGCCATTGGGCGACCAACTGGGCGACTTGTCATGAGCGCCGGAGGAATGCGTCAGGTTGCGCGTGGGTCCTTTTTCGCTGGGCAGCGAGAAGATGTCGCCCCGAGCTGCAACAACAACACGTTTACCCTGTGGGCTGAGCCCAAAGCCGCTGACCCGATCAGCCACAGAGATGTGTTTGGGACGCATCGCCAACGCGTCCGTCGGCACGGTGATTTTGATCGCGCGAATCTTGTTCGTCCGCGTGTCATGTAGGTGCAACCTGCCCTGCAGTTCGTACACGATCCGAGTGCCTCCGCCACGGCTGGGCCAACGGACGTCGAACTTCTTGCTCTTGGTGACCTGAACCGTTTTCTTGGTTTTCAGATCGTAATAGAACAGATTGAGTGTATCGGTCCGGTCCGACGAAAAGTAGATGCGGTCGCCCATCCACATCGGATCCCGGTCGCTCCGCAGATGATCAGTGACCTGCCGCTGCTGATGGGTCTTCAGGTCGAATATGAACAGGTCTTGAGCCCAACCGCCTTGGTAGCGTTTCCAGGTGCGAAAGTCGCGGAACAACGGCGAGTATGCGATCTGCTTGCCGTCCGGTGAAAGGTCACCCGCACCAGCTTTGGGCATCGGCAGCGGTTCGGGCAAACCGCCCTTGGTGCTGACTGTGTAAAGGCGATTGTGACCAATGGACCAGCCGTAACGGAGCGAACGAAACAGAATACTCTGGCCATCCGGCGACCAGCCGTAAACCTGGTTGTCGTAACCCCAGCGGTCCGGCAACGGCCCGCGGGCGGGATAGTATGTCAACTGGCGAGGCACGCCGCCGCCTGCGGGAACCACGTAGACCTGTTCGTCGCCATCGTACTGACCCGTGAAAGCGATCCACTTTCCATCGGGTGAGAATTTGGCAAACAGTTCGAGACCTGCGTGTGCCGTCAGGCGTCTGGCGCTGCCACCGACATCCGATGCCGTCCATAAGTCGCCGGCGTAAGTAAAGACGACCCGCCTACCGTGGACATCGGGGAAGCGGAGCAGTCTGGTTTCCGCCGAGGCCACGTCGGTATTGAGAAAGACAATCGTGGCGAAAAAGAAACAAAAACCGTGCAGCAACGCCTTGGATGCAGGGACCATCAACCGACTCCTCAAGATGCGTAACTCAAATGATGCAATTCACTCAAGCCCGCATTATAGCCAAGGGACGGTGGCACGTCTCCGCTGTCGCGAAAATCGTCACACCTCAGAAGTCTGGTTGCCTCGACGGACCGTCATCCGGTCATCTGTCGAGCGTGAACGCCGATCAATGGACACCGCGTTACTCAGTCATAAATCCACGGCCTGCGGCCGTGCGACCCCGAAAGGCTCCGCCGATCCGACGAGAGAAATCCACCGGTGTTGTGCCACGGTGGCACTGTTGTGGCACGGTCTCCCACCCCCTGTTGTGGCACGGTCTCCTGATCCCTGTTGTGGCGCATCAGGACTCACCGATTGACCTTTCCTCCGAACGTGGTCCGGTCGGGAGACTGGCCCACAACGTGACCGGCCCACAACGTGTGTGTGAGTGTGAACGTGTCGTATCGTCGTTGTTCGCTCTGCGAACATACGCCAAGTGCATGGAGCAAACAGCAACTATGATTGATGCGCCAGTCCTTAGTTTGTCGCGCGGGGCGACGGGCCGGGGGCAAATGGTGATGAATCGGGACCTAGCGGCAAGTTTGGGCGGGGTGTGAAGCTGTTTGTTGACGGGAAATCTGTTGGAATCGGGCCAGGCAACGGTAGTGAGGTAGGCGTGCCGACAGGCTGGCGATTCGGTGTTGGAGGCGTAATGCCAATTCCGTCGGCCCAGAGTCCGGCAATGGTCATGGCAGCAGAAACGTATTTCTCTTCCGATTCTTGGCGCTGCGTGACCTGAGATCGAAGTTCTTGCAGGCGTGTTTCCAACTCGGATAATTTCTGTTCGCGCCACCATGTTTCGATCGCGTAATGCTCGGTGTAGTTTTCTTTCAAAGCCAGACTGGCGGCCTCTTCTTCCTCCGGGGTCTCGGCCGCCTTGAGCTTTTCCAGCAAGCCTTGATGACGAGCCGCGGTAACCGCCAGGACGGCAACACGCTTTCCTTCTGGTGGTAACTCCAGGTGTTGTAGATCATCTGCAATATTGACGCGGATAGATTGTGTCTCGGAAACGTACTTCACAACCTCGGCAATCTTGCCATGCGGCATCTGAACCTTTGCCGTCACTGGCCGCGTTACGGTGTATTGAAACTCGACGAATTGCGACGGCGCAGCCGCCGAGACGTTTTCATTTTTCGGTATTTCCGCCGATGGTGAAACGGGAGTTGCCAGTACCGGTGTCGGCTGGTATCTGTCGGGGGTCAAGGGGCGCCCACTTGCACTGGGTTGAGGCACTGTGAGAGTCGGATTGTTATCGCCGAGTTCTGCAATCTTCGGCGTTTGGCTGGGAACAAGTTCGGGGTCTTGCGCTACGCAGTATACCGATCCCAAAACGAAGGCGGCGAGTACAAGTCTGAATTGAAGGTGTCTAATCATCGAGATGACTCCAGAGAGTGTCATGGTTAAATCATTAGCGAACCTCATCTGGTTCGCTGGTCGCAGGCAAGAGGGGTAGTTCGTCTTCCATATCGCGCACCGTCGCCTCCATCCAACGGATGGTGCCATCAAAGTGATCGACGACTAGACTTGTTGCTGCTTGCGGGTTGTCGACAGTCATCAGCTGGGTCTCGAGCGCCGTCAAGGCTTGCTCAAGTTCGTGAAAACCGATCTGCCAAACGGTGGACTCATCAACGGTGGTTTCACGGGCGACATCAAGAGGGGCTTTGGCGTTACCGGTCGGCGCTGGGGGGCTGGCGGGAATCTGCCGATTAAGATCATTGTTTTCCACGGGTGGCTCGGCGGCGCGCCACGGTGTAGCGGCAAACGAACCGTTGTATTGTGGAGGCGGGTACGGTTCGAGAGACGGCTGGCTGTTACCCGTGGGAGTCGGCGCGTCGTAGGGCGTATTAAACTGGGCGGGGGCAGTGTCACCGATTTCGTTGGCAACGCTCGCAGTCTGCGCTGTCGCCTCCGACTCCGTTGGGATTTGCCGTATCGCGATTGCTTCATCCCAGTTCGCTCCAGGTTCTTCAGACATGCCATCAGCTGCCACAGGAGCCGTTGCGAGACGTTCGTCACGGAATGGCAGGTTATGTCTCCCTGACAGATGGGCAATCACGGCAACACTACCGGCAAGAAACGCCAGCCCAACGGCCCATCGAACCGCTCGTCGTCGTGTGGTGCTGCGAGGAACCGGTACCGAAGCGGTCTGTTCGTCCGCGAGAATGACGATCGAGTCGTCATCGGGCGAAACCCGATCTGCCAGTAGTCTCAAGCATTCGGCGCGAACAGCTTCGGCGTTGACAAATCGGTCGGCTGCCGACTTGGCCAACAACCGATCGACAAGTTTGGCAACCGTTGTCGGCACGCCGGGATTGACTTCCCGCACTGGTCGATGTGGCTCGGTGCAGATGCGGTTTAGGATTGCCAATGTTCGCTCGGCGCGAAACGGCGGTCGACCCGTCAACATGAAGTAGACCACGCCGCCCAGACCGAACAGATCGCTGCTGGATCGAACGGTTGCCCCTCGCGCTTGCTCGGGCGACATGTAGTGCGGCGTTCCCGCGATGAAGCCAGTTCGTGTCAAGCTGGCGTCATCCACAGCGCGAGCCAGTCCGAAGTCCGTCATCCACACGCGCTGTCCGACTGGGCCGACCAGAATATTCGCAGGTTTGACATCGCGATGCACAAGTCCTTGATCGTGAGCTGCCGCCAATGCTGCCGCCAGTTGCGCCGTCATCCGTAGCGTGGTGGTTACATCCAGCGGACCATCTCGGATGACGAGATCCTGCAGAGAATCTCCATCGACGTATTGCATGACGAGGTACGGCACGCGACCGCCACCTTCCACATGATGAACTGCGACGACATTTTCGTGCGCCACGGCCGCCACGGCCTGACTCTCGCGAGCGAAGCGCTTTCGAGCAGGGCCGTGTGCAGCCAGTACTGGAGCGAGAACTTTGATGGCCACCGTACGATTCAATTCCGTGTCGACCGCCTGCAGGACGATCCCAGTGCCGCCAGCCCCGATGACGCGTTTCACTTCGTACCGGCCCAGCGCGCCGATCATCGCTGGATTGTCCGATTTTGCCAGCAAGCCACTTTCCAGAAGATCATGTTCAGTGCTGGGATACCTATAAGGAAAAACAAACGCTGGACGATATGTACACGCGTGGCGAGTCGCCCTGGGAGTTGTGGAAGTTGCCACCGAGAGCTGCTCCCGCGACGGGGCTCCCTATCGGCACTCCCTCGACAACCACTTTTCATACTTGAGGCACTTTCCGCATTTGAGGCTCTGCCAGAAATCCTGGCGAGCTCCCTTCTGTAAGAACTCATGATCAACCTCCAAATTCGCGATCTCCGTACGATCCTTTGCATCGGGGCACACGCCGACGACATCGAGATCGGCTGCGGCGGTGCGATCTTGAAACTGCTTGCTGATCATCCATCCGCCAAGGTCGTATGGGTGGTGCTGTCTGCGGATGATCAACGAGAGGCGGAAGCGCGCCGTAGCGCTGGAGAATTCCTGTCAGACGCCGCGGAATCGCACATCGTCATCCGGCATTTTCGAGACACGTTCTTTCCCTACGACGGCAGCGAGATCAAAGAGTTCTTTCGCGAATTGCAGGGCCGCGTGGCACCGGATGTCATTTTCACCCACCGTCGCGAAGATATGCACCAAGACCACCGGCTTGTTGCGGAGCTTACATGGAATACTTTCCGCAACCACTTAATCTTGGAGTACGAGATCCCAAAATACGAAGGAGATCTGGGGGCTCCCAACGTGTTCTATCCTCTTGATCGGTCTGTTTGCGCCCGAAAGGTCGAAACGATCTACCAAGAATTCGAGAGCCAGCAATCGCGGAGTTGGTTCACAGAGGAGACGTTTTGGTCATTGCTTCGCATCCGAGGCATCGAATGCGAAGCACCGACGGGCTACGCCGAGGCGCTCTACGCTCGAAAACTCATGCTTTAAAATTACTCATAACCGTCAGGGCGAGCTTATAGACCATCGCGGCGACGGCCAGCAATGCCAGCACCGAGACGGTGTCGACGATCAGGTTCAATGTTGTCGAGCCTGATTCCAGCAGCTTGAGCGAACTGATCTTCAGATACGCCGTGACGCCCAGTCCGACGCCGACCAGTGATTCGCCGGCGATCAGGCCGGATGTTATTAGCACGCCCCGCTTCTGCGCTGCGTCTTCATGCGGTTGTGCAGCTCGACGGACAAGCCAACTCACAACGCCGCCCAACAGAATTGGCACGGCCAACCCGAATGGCAGATAAATGCCGACCGCCACGGGCATCACATGCAGACGAAAATTGACTTTCATTTTGGCCAGAAGGAAATCAGCGATGAGCAGAACGATGCCGATTCCAACGCCCCAAGCAACCATGTCTTTGGGCAGCGCTTCCTCTCCGAAGAACCCTTCGGCTAACGAAGCAAACAGGTTCGCTTGCGGGGCGGGAAGATCACGACCGCCAATTCCGCCTGTCCCTTCGTTCAGTGATCCTTGGTGTAAGACCGTCATGACGGGAGCCATAAAAAAGGCGGCAGACAAAACGCCGACAACTTGCATGATTTGTTGATTTCGCGGCGACGCGCCGACCAGGTGTCCCGTCTTCAAGTCGTTGCAGACATCGCCTGCAGTACAGGCCACACAGCAAACAATACCAGCGACTCCCAGCGTGGCAATCATGCCCGCCTCACCACCGAATTGGAACAGCGTGATTAGCCCGCCAGTAACCAGGACCGCCGTGATAGTCATTCCCGAAACGGGGCTGTTGGAATTCCCCACCAGGCCAACGATATAGCTGGCGACGGCAGCAAAAAAGAATGACATGACGATCATGATCACTGTTGTCAGAATCGTGATTCCGATCGCCTGGCCCAGCAAGACGTAATAAATGCCGCCGATCAACGCCACGCAGATCAATCCCAAGATCAAGATCGCAGCACCACTGATATTACGATCGGTTCGTACTTGCTTGGTCACATCCAACTGTTTGCGAGTGAACAACAACTTCATTTCATTAATTGCCGCTAGCAACCCATGGCGCACGTGCCAAATCGAAACAACGCCGCCGACCAGCATCGCCCCAACGCCCATGTACCGAATCTTGGTGCTCCACAATGTCCAGGCCAAGTCCGCTGGAGTCTCCGCCTCGACGCCGATGGTTCCCAACAGCGGAATGCCAATCAGCCAACCGATGGCACCGCCGATAAAGATCTGGATCGCGATCGGCAGCCCGACAATGTACCCCACGGCCAACAGCGCGGGCGAAATATCACAGCCGAAGTAGAAAACGCGTGCACCCGTTGCGACCGCGCCTTCCACAGCACCTCTCAACAATCCCAGGAAGGAAATGGCAAACTTAAAAAGACCGCCCACCGCGATTCCCAGCACGACAAACAAGACACCGCTCGACTCGTCATCGCCGCCCTGCTCCTCACCGGCTCCAGCTCGCAAGACTTCGGCGCACGCCACGCCCTCGGGGTATTTGAGCTCTTCATTGTCCAGGATAAAGACGCGCCGCATGGGGATCATCAACAGGACACCGAACAGGCCGCCGGCGAGCGCGATCAAAGAAGTGATCCAAAAATCAAATTCAGACCAGATGCCGGCCAGGATCAGCGCCGGCATTGTGAAGATGATGCCAGCCGCCAAGGACTCGCCTGCCGAAGCAGCAGTTTGCACCAGATTTGACTCCAGAGGCGATTTTCTGCCTAAAATGCCGCGAAGAATACCCATCGCAATCACGGCCGCGGGAATTGATGCGGAGACCGTCATACCGGCCTTCAGGCCCAGATAGACGTTGGCGGCGCCCATCACAATCGAGAGAATAATGCCCAGTGAGACAGCGGCAATCGTCATCTCGGCGGGTCGTTTCTTCTCCTGCGATGGTGCGGTATGATCTGTTTGACTCATGAGGACATCGGTCTTTCGCATCAAGTGGGGCAAAGCGCCGGTGGCTCGAATCGCGCCATCCAGCGGTGCCGATTCGATTCCTCAACCGCGTCAGCTTAATTCAAGGTCGTGTCAAGGAAGCGTACACGTTAGGAAAATCAGGACAGGTGGTCAACGATGAATGTCAACTCTCTTTTCACTCGTTTCGTAACTCTGCTGGTCGCTTTGGGAGCAATCGGGGCGTCTGCCTCTGCCGACGAAGGGATGTGGCTGTTTAACGCCCTACCCAAGAAACATTTGAAGGAAGCTCATGATTTCGAGCCAACGGACGCCTGGTCGAAGCACGTGATGCTCTCCTCAGTTCGCTTCAACTCGGGTGGGTCCGCGTCATTTGTTTCCAGCACCGGATTGGTTCTGACGAACCACCACGTCGGCGCTGACACGTTGCACAAAGTCTCCACGGCAGAGAATAACTACTACCGAGACGGCTTCTATGCGACTAGCTGGGACAAAGAAATTGCCGCCCCGGACTTGGAACTGAACCAGCTAGTCTCGATTGAAAACGTTACCAAACGCGTCAATGCCGCGGTGAAGCCAGGCATGGCACCGGGCGAGGCGTTTGCCGCGCGCCGCGCGGTCACTTCCGAGATCGAAAAGGAATCGCTGGACAGCACTGGCCTTCGCAGCGATGTCGTGACGCTGTACGGTGGTGCCCGCTATCATCTGTACCGGTACAAGAAGTACACCGATGTGCGGCTGGTCTGGGCGCCAGAAGCGGGTATCGCGTTCTTCGGCGGCGATGCGGATAACTTTGAATATCCTCGCTACTGTCTCGACGTCTGCATCTTTCGTGTTTACGAAGATGGCAAACCAGCCGGAATTGACAACTTCCTGAAGATATCAGAAAACGGGGCCGCCGACGGCGAATTGGTGTTCGTTTCTGGAAACCCGGGACGGACGCAGCGAATCTTCACGACGGCAGCGCTCAAATATCAACGCGATCATTACCTGCCCTATGTGTTGAGCTTTTTGCACCGTCGCGAGATTCTCTTTCAGCAATTCGGATTTGAAGGTGATGAACAAAAGCGCCGCGCCAAGGATGAATTATTTGGCCTTCAAAACTCACGGAAGGCATTTACCGGCATGATTCAAGGATTGCAGGATCCTGGTTTCATGGCACAAAAAGAGTCGTCGGAGAACGCACTGCGATCGAAAGTCGAGGCGGACCCGGAGCTCAAGAAATACGCCGACGCTTGGAAAGCAATCGAAGAAGTCCAGTCAAAAAAAGCCGCTGTGCTGGGCCAAACCGGTGGCTTGGCCGGCCAGGTCTATTCGATTGCCAGCACGTTGGTCACGATGGCCGCCGAAGATCAGAAGCCGAACAGTGAACGATTGGCGGGGTTCTCCGAGGCTGGCCGCCAGTCACTCGAAATGCAGCTCTTTTCGCCGGCACCGATTTATCCGGACTTGGAACTGACCAAATTCGCCGATTCGATCTCGCTGTTCGTCGAACGCCGCGGGGGCGATCATCCGTTGTCTCAACAGATCCTGGCCACCAAGAGCCCCCAGGCACGTGCGGCGGAACTGCTGGCAGGTTCCAAACTGACGGACGTCGCCCAACGAAAGAAACTCGCCAAGGGCGGGCAGGCCGCCATCGATGCATCAACTGACACAATGATTCAGTTGGCCCGTATGCTGGACGCCGAAAGTCGGCGGCTCAGAAAGATCGGTGAAGAAGTCGGCGAGACCGAACGGCAAGCGTATTCGCAGATCGCCGATGCGCAGTTCGCCGTGCAAGGTACTGATACCTATCCCGACGCTACGTTTACGTTGCGCCTGGCCTTTGGCCCCGTCAAAGGCTATGAAGAAAAATCCAAACCGGTCGCTCCGATGACGACGATCGGCGGTGCATTCGAGCATGAAGACAATCACGGTAGCACCGATCCTTGGGAATTGCCCAAGAGGTGGCACGCTCGGAAGGAAAAACTGAACCTGGACACACCCTTCAATTTTGTCTGCACGGCGGACATCATTGGCGGCAATTCGGGTAGCCCGGTCATAAATCGTGATGCCGAATTAGTGGGTGTGATCTTCGACGGCAACATCCAGTCGCTGACGTCTGACTATTTTTATTCAGACAAGGTTGGCCGAGCAGTCTCGGTGCACTCGAGCGCCGTGCTCGAAGCATTGCGAAACGTCTAAAACGCCGGAAAACTGGCCAAGGAACTTGACCGATGAGCGACGCGACGGCGAGAATTGGGATCGTGACTGTGTCGGATCGGGCTAGCCGCGGCGAGTATGAAGACCGAGGTGGCCCCGCAATTCGCGAGTACTTGACGGAGATTCTGACTTCGCCCTGGGAAGCGGTCGCGCGAGTGATTTCAGACGACCAAAGTATTATTGAACGGGCCTTGCGCGAACTTTGTGACGACCAGCTCTGTTGTTTGGTGATTACGACCGGCGGGACTGGCCCAGCCAATAGGGACGTGACGCCCGAGGCCACCGAAGCGGTCGGCGAAAAGGTGATGCCCGGCTTCGGCGAATTGATGCGGCAAGTGTCGTTACGTGCCGTGCCGACAGCGATTCTCTCGCGCCAGACCGCTGTGATTCGAGGCGGCACGTTGATCGTCAACTTGCCCGGACAACCAAAAGCAATCCGCGAATGCCTGGACGCAGTCTTCCCCGCGATCCCCTATTGCATCGATTTGATTGAAGGTCCCTTCCTGACGACGGATGAAACCAAAGTTGCTGTCTTTCGGCCGAAGAAGAAGTCATAATCGTTGTTTGCTGCGCGAAGAACGATGATCAGCCCGTAATACCAACTCCCGTCCGCACGAGCCCACTGCCATGAATCGACAATCCTCTTGCTTCTTGCTGATCGCCTTGGTCTTGTCAAGTCCGGCCTGGTGCGATGAATCGCTGCCCGCTGGGCTCGTGTTTCTGCGGGGGCCCGTCAACGGCGCAGTGGTCACACGCGGCGAAGGACAGTTGATTGTTTACGGCGCGACAAAGGAGAACGCCCCCGCGGCGGAACTTCTACTGCTCACCCACGGTCGCCGCGATGTCGTTTGGGCGGCACGCAGCGCTGCCGAGTCCGGTGTCAAGATTGTCGCTCCAACGGGCGAGCGTTATTGGCTCGAGCAGTCGCAAGAGTTTTGGGATGCGTTCACCACCAAGCGATTCCACGACTATGGCCAGCAATCGACCAAAGTCGTTGCCCAACCGTTGGCCGTCGCACAATGGGCGGAAGAGGATCAGGAGATCTCCTGGCGAGGACTTACGATTCGTACGATCCCCACGCCAGGCTACACTCGCGGCGCGGCAAGCTATATCGTTGAACTGGATGGCAAGACAATCGCCTTTACGGGCGACCTGATCTACGGCGATGGCCAGCTGTTGGACTTGTACAGTTTTCAAGACGCTATTCCGGAAGCCAACATTCGTGGGTATCACGGTTATGGAAGTCGCCTGGCGAGCCTCGTGACCAGTTTGAAGAAAGTTGCCGAGGCCAAGCCGGACCTGATCGTGCCGGCCCGCGGGCCGATGATCCGTGACCCCCAAGCCGCCATTACAAAGCTGACCAGTCGCGTCCAGAGGCTCTATCACAATTATCTGTCAACCAACGCGTTGCACTGGTACTTCAAGGAAAAGCGGATGCGTTTGTGTGGCCAGCGAGTGCTCGGTTCAGGAGCCAATGTCGAACTGATGCCCTACGCGAATCACCAGCAGACACCCAACTGGGTGTTCGAGAAGTCGACGAGCCGGCTGCTCATCTCCGACACCGGCACCGGCTTTCTGATCGACTGCGGCAACCAAGGTGTAATCGACGCCGTTAAAGATCTCTTGGTAAAGAAACTGATTACCACGGTCGAGGGTATCTTCGTTACGCATTATCACGACGATCATACCGACGCCGTGCAAGCGGCTGCTGAGGAGTTTGGTTGTCCCGTCTACGCGACTGCGGAATATGAAGACATCCTGGAACGCCCCGAGGCGTATCACATGCCTGCCATGACGGCCAATCCCATTGACGAGGTGACCGTGATGGGTGAAGGCCAGACAATGAAATGGCACGAATTTGATCTCACGTTTTTCTATTTTCCCGGACAGGCATACTATCACGGCGCCGTGTTGGCGAAGAAGGCCAACGAGCGGCCAATTTTCTTTATTGGTGATGCCTTCGCGCCGTCCGGTATTGACGACTACTGCGTGCTCAACCGCAACCTCGTACACGAAGACGATGGCTTCCTGAAATGTCTCAGCATGGTCCGCAACGCCAATGGCAAGCCGTGGCTGGTGAACGAGCATATCCCTTGGGTCTTCGAATTCTCCAAGGATGAACTCGATTACCTAGAATCACGTTACCGCGACCGGATCGAGACGCTACGTGAACTGTTTCCCTGGGACGATCCCAACTACGGCATCGATGAACAATGGGCCGTGTTTTACCCGTACGGTGCGAAAGTCGCGACCGCCGAAGAAACGGACCTGGAAGTTAGATTGACAAATCATTCAGCGGTCCGCCGGACATTCGAGATTCAACCGCACGGCCACGGTGGCGTTGAAATTGTAAAGTTTGACGACGCCGTTGAACTAGAGCCGCGCCAATCCGCCCGTTTGAAAGTCCGTATCAAGGTTCCTGGCGACCCCGGAAACAGGCTGGTGACCACTGATGTCAAGTCCGACGGGATGGACTTTCGACATTGGATCGAAGCATTGGTGACAGTCGAGTAAAGAGATGCCCGTCCATAGTTGTTGTTCGCTCGTCGAACAACACGTATGTGTTCGCGGAGAGCAATGACTATCAATCAATGCTGGTGGTCGCCGTGGCCATCGGAATCGACCTCCTGTGACCGACGCGAGCCGCGCAGGTCATGGGCATGATCGGGTTCGAAGATCCCGATGATCCAGGCCAGCAGAATGCCGCCAATGAGCGCCCCAGTCAGGCTTAGCCGGTCGTGGCGATGAAACTGAACTTCCGGTAAAATGTCTGCCAGGGCAATGCACAAAAAGACACCGGCGGAAAAACCGAGGGCCGTGCCCAACACCAGAGGTTCTAACCCGCCCAACTGCTCGATACCGAAAAAGAACGTCAGGGCACCTATAGGGCACATGACGGCGAATCCGACATTGGCGACGGAAATTGATCTCTTCGACCACCCGGCAGCTGCCATCAACGCGGCAATTGAAAGGGCGTCGAGCGGTTTATGCAAGAGAATTGCGAAGAACGTTCCGAGTCCCAAAAATGTCGCCGTATCACCATGGTCGGCTCCCGCCGCAACACTCGCAGCCAGGGCAACGCCGTCAATCAGCGTGTGCAGCGCCAAACCGGCGAACAGCCCCACCCAGCTCAAATGGTGGGCATGTTCATGCGATTCGTGTCCGTGCGCGCCATGATCAGGTGCCGCATGATCAGGTGCCGCATGGTCATGGTCGCAGTCATGGTCATCGTCCAAGTCGGCAATCGCATCGTCATGACTATGCTGATGGACATGCAGGATCCGAATCATGCAGAACATGGCAACCAGGCCGACCACCGTCGCACCGACCGCGTGGTCAATGGAACCGGTTTCAATGTACGCATGAGGCAGCATGTGCAGCAGCGCTACCCCCAGCATCAAGCCACCCACAAAGCTCATAATCAACTGCATTCGGGTATGGGTCAGCCGGACCAATGCCGGGAGCCAGCCGCCGAAGAGCGAACTGAGCGCAATCAAGACGCAATAGATGAAGATCAGCACGGCGGGCATCAAACCTCTTGGACAAACCAACCATCCTAGGCAAAACCGGTTGTTTGACAAGGGTCAGACGGGTTGTCGCATGACGCGACGCTTTACTCTGGTGTTCCTGGTTCGGGTGCTGGTTTTTCGTTGGTAGAATCTTGCGGCGGCAACTCGGCTTGGAGCAATTTGATAGTCGCACGCAGTTCGCGTTGAAGTTCCGTTGAGGAGTTTGGCGAGAATCTCTGCATTCTGACCAGCATCGCTTCGATAGCAGGTAGCGTTTCCTTTGCCTGAGGGCCGAGTGCTTGCGTGGTTGCCAACGCCTGGCGAGCCAGTTCGGGAGGAACCGATGGTGCCGCGAACTTAAGTTCGCCCACGACTGAAGATCGCGAGGGGCGTCCAATGTTGGTGTAATGCTGCCGAGGCAATTGCACCGTTTTCTCCCGACTTCCCAGACTTGCCCGCAGAAGCTTCAGACCTTTTGGGGTGACCACTCGCGATTTTTCCATTATCTGGAGTACGTGCACGTAGGGCTCAATGCGCATTGTCCGTCTGCCCACGAGGGCGTAGAGCCGTTCAAAAGTCGGTGGCGTCAGTTCCAGCGAATCAGCTAGCGCAAGGGTGGCCAACACGTTTTCCTTGTCTGTCTGTGATAAATCAGCGTCAAGTAACTCGAAGGCGATTCGCTTGCACACTTCGTCGTCCAAGCCACCTCGCCGGGCTAGGGCGAGTGCCGCTGCGCGTGCCGATGGAACAACGCTCTTGAACGCCGTTGTGTGAAGAAGATCACGGTATTTTGGGAGTGTTACCCAACTCAACCAACCTTTCCGTTGGTTGGCTATTTGCAAACAAACCGCCAATCCACTCTGCAACTCGGCATCGGAAGTTCTTGTGGCGGCGACGGCGATGGCGATTTCCGGCAAAACATCGTGGTTTCTGTGAACGCGGGGTATCGACCCAAGCGAAGGCGAGAACTGAGACGTAGCCGGTTTGGGTTCCCGGCCCCATTGACGCAAGTACGCCTCGGATGTCTCGAGAGGATACCAGATCATCCAAACGTGTCGGTCCTTACTTTGCTCACTCGTGTCAAGTGCTGCTTCCCATTTTGCAAACTCGGTGCCCAGCGCCGATGTGGTGTCGAGCGGGTCATCTCGCAGCTCGATCGGAAATTCGCCTCGCACGTGAAGCAACGTGTTGGTGAGGTCAAGCAGCCAGGGCGTTCTTGCAGTGCCGCTGATTTCGGATCTTAGTTCAGTGACGCTCTTGAGTCTGGCGCGTTCGGCGAGCAGCTGCTGGATCCCCGACATCAGTTGTTGATCCGCAAGCTGGCGGGCGGCGTCGTCAAGGAGGTCTAGCCCGCCCAACTTGAATATGCTGAACAGCCCGGGAAACGATTGCGTCTCCGTCTCTTGCCATCCCTTCA
>JASLPZ010000119.1:0-18506 GCA_030744725.1 Pirellulaceae bacterium | reverse complement strand
ACCGTTCCGGGAATCGCTGCCAAGGCAGTCCCTTTTTCAAAGCTCGGGGAAAGCGTTCTCCAAGCTACTACGCACTCCGAAGCGAGCGGTGCGGAGTTGTGTTCCCTGCCGCCGTGCTCGCCCGACTTGAATCCGATCGAGTTGGCGTTCTCCAAGCTGAAGATGCTGTTACGCGATGGAGCCGCGCGCCGTGCGGGTGTCGCCGCTTCTTAGCTCGTTTCTCCATGCCAATTCACCTTACCAATTGTTGCACTTTGGCTTTCCGAAGTTGACCGCCTTGGCTTTGCCATCGATACTGAGGTTCACCAGACACAAGCAGGTCACCGGAGGAATCCAAGTGCTGATCCCAACAAATACGGTCCATTCCAGGCCAAACGTATTAAGCGTCCGTTTACTACACACAATTGCTACATCAATTCTGACAGGACTCTTAGTGGTACTGTCAATAGACACTTGTATTGGCGCATCAAAATCCGATTCTCAAGGTGTACCCAATATCGTCGTCATCCTGGCGGACGATATGGGCTATGGCGACGTGCAAGCCCTGAATCCGAAGTCTCAGATTGCCACGCCTCACTTGAACGCGTTGGCTGCCGAGGGCATGACGTTTACGGACGCACACACGCCGTCCGCCGTTTGCACGCCCACCCGTTATGGATTGCTGACGGGTCGCTACTGTTGGCGAAGCAGGCTCAAACGCGGTGTCTTGAACGGATATAGCGATCCCTTAATCGAACGGGATCGACCGACAGTCGCTTCCGTGCTTTCGTCGCAAGGATACACGACCGGGATTGTGGGCAAATGGCACTTGGGGTTGGGCTGGAGCCGAAAATCCAGTGGCAAGTCTATCGACTTCGCTGCCCCAGTTCAGCATGGCCCGAATGATCTGGGCTTCGACGAGTCGCTGGTGATTCCGGCATCGTTGGATTTTCCACCCTACGTCTATATTCGCAATGGCAAGGTCACGGATCAGAACACCGTCATCCAGAACAAGCAGCCCTTTCCCAAGTTTCTGCGCGAAGGACCGCGCGCTAACGATCTGGTGATGGAAGAGGTGCTCGACCACTTGACCGAGCAGGCCGGCAACTTCATTCGACGTGAAGCGAAAACGGATGCCCCGTTTTTTCTCTACGTGCCGCTGACAGCGCCGCACAAGCCGGTGCTTCCGCATCCGCGCTTTCGCGGCAAATCAAAACTCGGTCCCTACGGTGACTTCATCATGCAAGTCGACTGGACGGCAGGTCAGATCATCAAGGCCGTCGACGATGCAGGTGTACGCGACAACACCCTGCTGATCTTCACCAGCGACAACGGTTCGTTCATGCATCGCTTGGACCAGTTAGACGCGAAGGACCACGTTTCTGACCAGACGATTCAGGCGTATCGAGCTGATCATCATACTTCCAACCACCTGTTTCGCGGCACCAAGGCGGACATCTGGGAGGCAGGTCATCATGTGCCGTTCTTCGTCCGCTGGCCTCAGCGCGTCAAGCCGGGCACGACGTCTGCTGCGACCGTTTGCCTGACAGATGTCTTTGCCACGGCGGCACAGGTCGCGGAGACGAAGATTCCGGCCGGTGCCGCTCGGGACAGCCATGGCTTTCTGGACGCCCTTGATGGTAGACCGTTC
Organism: Pirellulaceae bacterium; assembly: GCA_030744725.1. Taxonomy (GTDB): domain Bacteria; phylum Planctomycetota; class Planctomycetia; order Pirellulales; family Pirellulaceae; genus ARS98. The sequence continues at coordinate 16,876 of JASLPZ010000119.1, read as the reverse complement.
CGGCGGGCAGAACCGGTGATTCATCATTCGTCCGGCGGCATGTTCGCCATACGCGAGGGCAAGTGGAAGCTGGTACTTGGCAACGGTTCGGGCGGGCGCCAGGCACCGAGAGGCAAACCGTTTACCAGACCATACGGCCTTTTCGATTTGCATGACGATATCGGCGAAACAAGAAACGTCATCGCCGAGGCGGCTGCCGTCGCCAAAGAGTTGGAGCAGACATTTGAGCCGATCCACAAGGGTGGATAGAGCAGTGTCAGGCACGGGGATAAGGGCTGGCAATGATGCGCTCCACGCTTGCACGCACGGGCGACGGGAAACGCGTCGAAGCCAGATCCTATGACAGAATCGGTCGGACGACTTCACCGCCCACGTCGGTCAGTCGGTGGTCGCGGCCTTCGTGGCGATAGGTCAACCGCGTGTGGTCGATGCCGAGACAATGCAGTATGGTCGCTTGAAGGTCGTGCACGTGAGTGCCGCCTGTCGTGACGTTGTACGAAAAATCGTCAGTTTGGCCGTAGGTCATGCCAGGCCGAATGCCGCCACCAGCCAGCCAGATGCTGAAGCAACGCGGATGGTGATCGCGCCCCCAACCGGTTCCTTCGAGCTGGCCTTGGCAGAATACGGTTCGACCAAACTCGCCAGCCCACACGATCAGGGTGTCCTTCAACAGTCCACGTTGTTTCAGGTCGAGCACCAGCGCGGCGGATGCTTGATCGGTCTCTAGACACTTGGTGCGCAAACGTTTGTTGATCCGTGTGTGGTGATCCCAGCCGCGATGAAACAACTGCACGAAACGGACGCCTCGTTCCACCAGGCGGCGAGCCTGCAAACAGTTGGCGGCGTAACTGCCGGGACGCCGTGCCTCGGCGCCGTACAGATCGAAGGTGTGCTTCGGTTCAGTTGAGAGGTCGACCAGATCGGGCACCGAAGATTGCATCCGGTAAGCCAATTCAAATTGTGCGATTCGCGTATTGATCTCAGGATCACCTGACGCCTCGAATTGCAACCGATTCAGTTTGGCCAGCCCGTCCAGCATTTCGCGGCGCGCGTGTCGACTGACGCCCGGTGGATTGCTCAGGAACAACACCGGGTCACGGCCGCTACGCAAACGGACGCCCTGATGCCGCGAGGGGATAAATCCTGCGCTCCAGAGCCGATCGAATAGTGGTTGATCACCTGGGTCACCACCCGAAACGGATACGACGTAGGTCGGTAGGTTTTCGTTTTCGCTGCCCAATCCGTAGCTGGTCCAGGACCCCATGCTGGGCCGACCAGGCTGTTGGGTGCCCGTTTGGAACAGCGTCATCGCGGGGTCGTGATTGATCGCTTCGGTGGTCATCGACCGCACGACGCACAGGTCGTCCGCCACAGCGGCCGTGTGTGGCAACAGCTCGCTCAGTTCCGTGCCCGCTACTCCGTGCCGCGAAAATTCAAAAGGTGAAGCCGTCAGCGGTTTGCTGGCCTGGTCCGAAGTCATGGTGGTTAGCCGCTGACCTCCCCGCACCGACGCTGGCATCTCTTCACCATGCCGCCGGCGGACGACTGGTTTCGGATCAAACAGATCGATCTGTGACGGGGCACCCGATTGATGCAGGAAGATGACATGTTTGGCTGTCGGAGCAACGTGCGGCAGGCCGGGTAATCCAACGCGGCTCGACGGGAGGTCTTCGCCCGCCACGCGGGGTGGGTTCAACAGTGTCGCCAGCGCAGCCGTCCCCAAACCAAGGCTCGTCCAGCCAAGAAACTGGCGGCGATCGATCCGGCGATCTGGTTCGAGTGTAGCGAGCGGTTGCTGTGTCATTGGCGAGTTCTCAATGCGTCGTGACAGTCTCGTCCAAACAGAACATCAGATTGACGACAATCGTCCAAGCGGCGAGTTCGCGAGCGTCCAATTCCATAGGCCATGGCGATTCACCAACGGCCAGCAGTTGTTGTGCGCTTTCGATGTCGGCCTGATACACGGCACGTTGTTTTTTCAGTGACTCCAGAAGGAAGCCTTGTTCCAACTGCGTCGGCGTGCGTCCGACCGTGGTCCGGAATCCCCAGGCGACCCGACTTTCGTCGGTTGTGCCGCCCGACGAAAGGACGCGTTGGGCCAGTTTACGTGAGGCTTCGACGAACGCCGTCTCGTTCATCAATACGAGCGCCTCGAGCGGTGTGTTGGACGCCTGTCGGCGCGCAACACAGACTTCGCGATTGGGCGCGCCGAGTGTGGCGAGCGCGGGTGCGGGGAGACTACGCTTCCAAAACGTGTACAAGCTGCGACGATAGAGCTTGGCGCCATGGTCTTGGTGATAGGCCTGTGCGGTGAACTCATTGGAGTCGTACGAAATCTCTTGCCAAAGTCCCAGCGGCTGGTAGGGAAAGACGCTCGGACCACCAAGTTGTTCGCACAAGAGGCCGCTCGTTGCCAGTACCTGATCACGAATCATTTCGGCGGAGAGTCGCCCGCGTGTTCCACGCGCCAGCCAGCGGTTCGTCGGATCCAGCGCCCACTGCGAAGCCGTCCCACGACTGGATTGCCGATAGGTGGCCGACGTCACGATCAGCCGATGAATGTGTTTCGTGTCCCACCCGCTGCGCACGAGTTCGGTTGCCAGCCAGTCCAGCAATTGCGGGTGTGTCGGCCGCTCGCCACGCGTGCCGAAATCTTCGGGTGTTCGCACCAGCCCCAAGCCGAAATGCAGTTGCCAGATCCGGTTGACCGCGACGCGCGCGGTGAGCGGGTGGCGCGGATCAACGATCCACCGGGCCAGCCCGAGCCGATTGCTCGGCGCGTCAGCGGGCATCGGAAGGAATGTCGACGGTGTTCCCGCTGATACGGGATCGGTTGGAGAATCGTACTGCCCGTTCGACAGAATGAAGGTGGGGCGAAGTTGGTCGGCATCGCGCATCACCATCGACGTGGGGATGGCGATGTCCAACACAGACAAAGCACGCTCGGCACTGGCCCGCTGTCCGCTGAACTCTCGAAACGTCTTGTCGTGATGGCGGAGAAAATAAGTTCGTATTGCGTCATTCTGTTCTTGTGTCCGCCGAGATCGATTGACTGCCAGGATCTCGCTGACGGGATCGCCGCCTGCCAGGAGACCAACCTCTGTCGCACTGAGGGAACGTGGGTAGATTCGCACCTCGTCGAGAACGCCGCGGAACGGCGAACCCACGGCGCCGCGTCCGATGCGAAGTGGTTTACTGGTCGTGATCGAGCCTTTGAGATCGTCATGCACGGCCTCGGTTCTCTGACGAACTCCGGCGACGTAAATCTGCAGACCAGCGACGAGGCCCGAACCGTCATAGGTGACCACGACGTGTTGCCACTGGTGCCGCACGATTGGCTTGACCGTACGCGTCTGAATTCGACTTGTCGTCTGGTCGCTGGTCAAACCGGCGATTACGTGATCATCGTCTATGAGAACTTTATAACCTCGCAACTTGGGGGCATCGCTCTGTTTGGCCAAAATCGTCGACGGATCACCAGTTGTCGGGTAGATCCACGCGGCGCAAGAGAACGAGTCTGTATGTTGAAAATTGAGTGACTGGGGTGTCTCCATTTCGAGATTGGCGTTGGCGGTGAATTCGACGAAAGTATCGCCTCCGAAGAGCAAGCCCCGATCAAACTTGGTCTGAGGAAGCAATGTGGGGCCACTGACCGTCAGTCGATCGCCACTGACCCGATCCACCGTCACGCCATTGATCACTTTGTCCAGCGGCACGTACAACACCATGTCCTCTGGCGGCTGCGCGAAACTTTGGTTCGTAGCGAGCTTCTGTTCCCACGCGATCAGATCCGCCTCGCAGCTGGCTTCACGCTGTCGCAACTGTTCGTCACAGTCGGCCATCCGTTGCACGATTCGTTCCCGTTGGATCTGTTGCCGTTCCGAAGGTGCGCGGACCAGCGGTACCGCGTTGCCTTGATCGCCATCAATTCCTTTCTCAGGGACCTGATTGAAGAACGCCAGCAGTTGATAGAAGTCCCGTTGTGTGAAAGGGTCGTGTTTGTGATCGTGACAGCGAGCACACTGTATTGTCAGACCAAACCAGACCGTTGATGTTGTCACCGTTCGATCGACGGCGTATTCGATCAGGTATTCCGTTTCGAGTGCACCGGCTTCAAAATTGACCATGTTGTTGCGATTGAAACCACTGGCAATGATCTGCGACTGCGTGGCGTTGGGCAGCAAGTCACCGGCGAGCTGTTCGACTGTGAACTGGTTGAACGGCATGTTGTCGTTGAAGGCGTTGATGACCCAATCTCGCCATGCGGACATATCGCGATGGGCGTCCATATGGTAGCCGTGTGAATCCGCGTAGCGGGCCAGATCCAGCCAGGGTGTGGCCATTCGTTCGCCATAGCGGGGCGAACCCAACAACTGCTCGACACGGCGTTCGTAGGCAGCGGAGCGATCGTCACTGAGAAACGCATCAAGTTCCGCGAGTGTCGGTGGGAGACCAGTCAGGCCGAGGGTCAGTCGGCGAAGCAAGGTCGCCCTGTCGGCTTCGACATTTGGGGACAGGCGGTGCAATTGCATCCGTGTGTAGGTAAACGCATCGATCGGATTTCGAGCCCACTGTCGGTCGTGCAGTTCCGGCAGGGCGGGTCGTTGTGGCGTTTGGTAGGCCCAATGGTCCGATTGCTGAGCGACCGCCAACGCGGGAGCCAGCAACAGCCAACTGCCAATGTACGCTGCGGTGCGCACCATGGGACACTCGTACACTAAGGAATGGACAACACACGACTGACGGACGATCCTACGTTCAATTACAGCATCGGGTTAGGGATCTGTCTAGGATCGAGAATACCGTTCCAAACGGGAAGATCGCGCCAACCGGCCTGATAGCATCGTGTGCCGCCGGGGATCTCTGGAACAACTGCCTCAACATACACGGGCAGGCGCACTTGGTTGCGACAAATTCTTTTTGTGATTCCGACAATCTTTGCCGCTGCGGTGCGAATCCCCGAACAGCGATACAGCCAACGACACGGCTAGCGGTATTGCGCGGCGACCGAATCAGCCGTGTGATACTCGGCCCAGCCACCGTCAAGTTCGTTCTTTGGTGGGTTTCGACAGAATCAGACTGGCACTAAGATCGGCTGAATGGAAACGATTGTACGACTGGAACAAGTGACCAAGAAATATGGTCGTCTCGTAGCCCTGGAACAGGTCACGTTGTCGATCGGCCAGGGTGTGACAGGCCTTCTGGGTCCCAACGGCGCCGGGAAAACTACGCTGATCAAGGTCTTACTGGGCCTGGTTCGCATCAGCTCTGGTGAAGGAGAGGTGTTGGGTTTCCGCCTGAAAGGAAATGCGCGGAAGATCCGCCATCGCGTTGGCTACATGCCGGAAGACGATACTTACATCGCGGGGCTCAGCGGAGTTGAGTTGGTTCAGTTTATGGCGAGGCTGTCTGGTCAGGCGGGGATCGAGGGTCTCCGTCGCGCGCACGAGATTTTGGATTATTGCGACATCCAGCAGGAACGCTATCGGGACGTTGCCACGTATTCAAACGGTATGCGGCAGAAGCTGAAATTTGCCCAAGCTATCGTCCATGACCCTCCTCTGCTGATCTTGGACGAGCCAACCGCCGGGCTCGATCCCGAAGAACGTCTGGCGATGCTCAATCGAATCCGATCGCTTTCCACTGATGCAGGCAAGACGGTGTTGATTTCGACACACATCTTGCCGGATGTGCAGGCAATTTGCGACGACGTGGTGATCATGGTCGCTGGCCGCGTACGCGTGGTCGAACGTTTGGCAGTACTGAGCAGGCCGACTTCGCCCACATTCGCGGTACGTTTGGCAGGGCCGGTCGAACCGTTTCGTGAAAAGATCGAAGCTGAAGGGTTGGAACTTCAAAGTGGACGAGAGGGTGCGATGACGATTCACGGGTTGGGTGAGGGCGCGGCAGATCATATCTGGCGTTGGTCGCGCGAAAGCGGCGTCGCCCTACGCTCTATGGCACCAGCAACCAACTCGTTAGAGGATGTGTTTTTGCAAGCGATTCGGGAGAGCGACGTTGCCGATTCATGATTTAGGATATCGCGCTTTGCAAGAGTCGACCGGTCTGCGAATGCCACGATGGTGGGTGATCGCGCAGACAGGCTTGCGCTTGTCCTGGAAGAGCCAATGGCTGCGGCGCATGTTATTCCTGGCCTGGCTGCCGGCAGTCGGCCTCGGGTCCCTGCTGTTCCTGTACGAGTTCTCCCTGACTCAGCCCGCGGAGCGGATGGGCGCCCTTGCGATGCTTGGAAATATGCCGAATTCGGGTCCGGTGCTTAGCTCGATCGCCAGCAACCCTGCTGGGTCACGTCGCGAAGTGTGGGCGTTCCTGCTGCTGACGCTGTTTCGCTATCCGCAGGGGTTCTTGATGGTTCTGGTAGTGGCCTTAGTGGCGCCGCCGCTGATATCTCGCGACATGCAGTCCCGCGCGTTCCTGTTGTACTTCTCCCGTCCGCTTGGACGGGTCGACTACGTTCTGGGGAAAGCGATCGTCGTCTGGACCTACCTGGCGCTGATCACGACCGTACCGGCGCTATCACTGTACGTCCTGGGAGTCTTTCTCTCCCCAGATTTCAGCGTGATAGGCCACACGTGGGATTTGCCGCTTCGCATTCTTGGCGCTTCGGTCTGGCTCATCGTGCCGACAACAGCGTTGGCATTGTGTTTTTCCTCGATGACCAGGGAGAGTCGTTTTGCCGGATTCGCCTGGGTTGCGGTCTGGGCCCTGGGTTGGGTCGCGTACGCCAATTTGACGGCCTTGGATCTGCACGGTGGTCAGTTGGACGTTGGCAGTTTCGAGAGTCGTTGGACATTGATCTCGTTGTATCACTCGTTGGGAAGAGTCCAAACCTGGGTGTTTGGTTTGGAGCAGGACTTCGCGAGCGTGCGGGCACCCATCACGTTATTGACTGGGCTGACGTTGATTTCATTGGCCGTGTTGATGCGGCGAATCTCGGCCCCACTGAGAATCTAGCGCTGTGATCGAACTTGTCAACGTGACCAAACTGTACGGCACCGTCATCGGCGTGAACGATGTGACGTTGACGTTAGAGCCTGGCGCGCACGGTCTGCTTGGACCGAACGGTGCCGGCAAGACGACGTTTCTGAACTTGATCACGGGACAATTGAAGCCGACTCTCGGATCGATTCGCATGTTCGGGGGCGACCCGTGGAACAACACTAACATGCTCCGGCGAATCGGCGTAAGTCCCGGCGACGAAGCGATGTACTCGAACGTGTCTGGCTTGGAATGGGTACGATTTCTCGTCGAATTGCAGGGCTTCAAACGTAAGGATGCGGAACATCGTGCTGTTTGGGCGCTGGAAAAGCTGGATATGGCGGCCGCCATGCAGCGACCGATTGGCAGCTATTCACGAGGGATGCGGCAGCGCACAAAGCTGGCACAAGCGATCGCACACGAGCCCGAATTTCTGATCCTGGATGAACCGTTCAACGGACTCGATCCGGTCGGTCGCCATGTTGTCACCGAATTGCTACGAGACTGGACGCGTCGTGGCGGAAGCCTGCTGTTGGCAAGCCACATTCTGCACGAAGTGGAAGCGATCAGCCCTTCATTCTTGCTCATCTATGGCGGGCGACTCTTGGCGTCCGGAACGGCTGACGAGGTAAACGCACTGTTGGCCGATGTACCCAACAGAATCCAGATCGATTGTAACCGACCGCGTGAGTTGGCTCGCCGACTGCTGGACGAAGATGTGGTGGAAGCGATCGAGCTCGACGGCGCCGAGCGGCTCACCGTGGCGACGCGTCATCCCTTGGCGATCTACAATCGACTGCCACAATGGGCCGCGGAGGATGGCGTCACAATTGGCGAGCTACATTCGACCGACGAGTCGTTGCAGAACCTTTTTGATTCGTTGTTGCGTGTCCATCGAGGTGGCTGAATGAACGCACTAGGAGAAACGACCGTCGCTGCGAAGGGAACCGAGTCCGACGTGCCGTCGGTAGAAACAGTCGCGGCCTCTGTTTGCGACAGCCAAGGGTGGTTTTGGCAAGTCCTGACGGTCATCCGTTTTGAAATGCGCCGCACGCGCACCGACGCGCGCGCGGCAACCTGGCTGATTATGGTCTTGTTCCCCGCCGGATTGCTGGCCCTCTATCGACTGGAAGCGGAGACGAACTCGAACTTTGCCCCACCTCCCGAACAGATTTTGGGGATCGTGTTGTACGGCTTGATTCCACAAGTTGTTTGCTTATTGGGTCTGTTGTTATGGGTGGCGCCCGTGCTGCAAGCCGAGCTTGAGGGCCGCACGTGGATCTACTTGGCTGTCCGGCCGGGCGGCAAATTCGCTACCATAATCGGAAAATACCTCAATGGCATCGCGTGGACGGCTTCGGCGGCACTGCTCGGCCTGACGATCGGTATGTTGGCAGGCCGGTTGCATGTGAGCCAACCCTTTCGACTGTGGTGCGTAATGGCCTGCCTGGTTTGCTTTTCGTGTTTCGCCTACGGCGCCGCTTACTCGGTGATCGGGACGCTCTTTCATCGCCGCGCGATGGTCGTCTCTGTCGCCTACATACTCATCTTTGAAGTTGTGATTTCGAATCTTCCGGCGTTGATCAATCGGTTCACCGTTCAGCACCATCTGTTTAACTTGCTATTCCGTTGGATGGATTGGGAACCGCCTGACGATGTGCAGCTCTTGATTGGTAATCAGCCCGCTTGGCACCACGTGGCTGCCTTGGTTCTTTACACGCTGGTCATGCTGACGGCCGCTTCACTGATTCTGCGCTGGCGGCAATATGTAACGAGCGATGAAAACTAAGAGGCCTCTTTGCCAACAGCTTGCACGTCTGACCGGGACGTGTGATAACAATGACATGCCAGAGCCCACCGGAGAACGACGCAGCTTTCCCCTCAGTGCCCTATTCATTCTGATGGCGGCTTGTTCCGTTGTCGCGGCACTGATGGCGCCACTTTCGCGGGCGATTGGCGAGGGCAAAATCGGAGTTTCGGAAGCCGCCCAGGCCAGCGCGTGCGGCGCCGTGCTGGTCATGATGTTGGGGGCCGTAATTGGCTTGTATCATCATCGTCCAGCGCGCGGGCTGGGATGGGGGATCCTGATCGGAGGCGGGATCGGCATGGTTATGGGACCAGTGGTCCTGTCACCACACAGCGCGTTTCCGTCACTGTTGACGATGTCCGTTGGAGGTGCCGCGGCGTTGCTGGCGGTGAGCACGATGTTTCGCGGCACGACGCGCCGATAACAAGGGGCGCCGATAACGACGGGCGCCAATGACGACGGAACGTGTTGCGACGATCTCCCGGTCAATCGGGCCAAACACCGTCTTCGATCGAACGCAACTTCAATCGGGTGGGATCGATGATGACATGTTTCACGCGACTTCGTTTCCACGTGTAGGTGACATGCACCAAACCATCTGCCGACTGAATGACCGCCGGATAGGAGTACTCACCAGGCTTATCTTCAAGAACAATGCCGGCCTGCCAGTGCCGGCCATCGACCGACACGGCCAGGTTTAGCGGACTACGGCCGCGCTTCGTATGGTTGTAAATCAGGACGTGGCGGCCAGCGCGGAGCGTCACGGCGTCGATACCCGAGTTTGGATTTGGCAGTTCGGTTAGAGTCAAAGAAGACCAGGTCTTGCCACTGTCGCTTGAATTCGCTTGGACGATTCTTCCTGTCCCACGACCGCGACACAGGATCTGCAACCGAGTATCGCCATGCACGAGAATGGTGGGTTGAATGGCGTGCATCGTCTTACCGTCATTCAAAGGCTTGGTGCCCTTCCAGGATTTTCCCTGATCGGCCGTCCATTCCATGTGTACGCGCCAGCCTTGATCTTCTGTGCTCGTACCGCAGAGCAGACGTCCATCGGTCAGCAAGATGGGTTTGTTCTTGATAGGTCCGACAAAGCTGCCGGGCAGCCGTACACCTGGCCCCCAGCTTTCACCGTGATCGTCCGACGTGGTCAACAATCCCCACCAACTGCTTGGGCTTGGGCCGACCTTGTAGAACAGCAGTAGTTTGCCGTCAGGGGCCGTGAACAGTACTGGGTTCCAGCACGGATACCGGAGCGACTCGTTCTGCACGCCGTTGACGACTTCGACTGGTACGGTCCACTTCGAGTCAACGTATCGTGATAGCCAGATGCCGACGTCGGGGTTCTTTTCGCGGGTGCCTCCAAACCAGGCGACGACCAGACCTTGCTTGGTTTCGGCGATTGTCGACGCGTGGCACTGCGGGAACGCCGCTTTGTTGAAAATGAATTCGGACAACACAATTCCCGGTTGCTCGGCTGCGAACCCACCGGTCGAGGCTGCAATAGCAAGGATGAAGGCAAGGGCCGTTCCGATAGTCGAACTGCGACGGCAATGACGGTAGGTTTGCATGACTTCGCTCAGTCTGTTTTTCGGATTGTGACGGTCAGGGTCAGGGGGAGTTCAAACTATGGCCGGCCTTGGGGCCACGGTCAAGCTTGCGGCCCTTGTGTGACGATTTTCGACCGTTAAAATCGGTGTGCCCTCTCACTCCGCAAGGACCGCCGGCCGAGGGGAAACTGCCTAGGAAAGCGAAGATTGGATGACCGACGCTTTCGGGTTCCCACCAGTGAGGAGTTTGACATGTCGGTGATGGATTGGTTCAGTGGGCGAGTTTTCAAATTTGTTCACGGCAACAACCTGGTTTACAACACCTGTTGGGAGGATCCGCGGCTCGATCGCGTGGCTTTGAATCTGGGTCCCCAGGACAACGTGTTAGTGATCACCTCGGCTGGCTGCAACGCCCTGGACTACGTGTTGACCGAACCGAATCACGTTTACGCGGTCGATATGAATCCGCGCCAAAACGCGCTCTTGGAGCTTAAGCTCTCCGCGATCCGCAATCTAGAGTACGAAGATTTCTTCGCTCTGTTCGGCAAAGGACGCTTGCCTGATGGTCGGAAGATCTACTGCGACAACTTGCGTAGTTCGCTCACGCCTTGGTCGCAGACATACTGGGACAAGTGGATCAAATTCTTCGACAACCGGCGACGGTCATTCTATTTTCGTGGAACGTCCGGTTCATTCGCGAGGATGATCAACATGTATGTCGACCGTGTTTGCAAGGTGCGACCGGAAATCGATCAGATTCTAAGTGCCCGCAGCGTCGAAGCCCAGTCGCAGATCTATTACGAACAACTGCATGATCAGTTCTGGTCGAAGTCAATGCGATTCGCCATGAACCGCGATACGACTTTGTCGATGGTCGGCGTACCGAAGGCGCAGCGAAGGCAAGTTGAGACGCAATACGAAGGTGGAATTGTCCGGTTTATTCAGGACTGTGTGGAATCGGTTTTCGCCAAGCTGCCATTAGCGGACAACTACTTTTGGCGTGTTTACTTGACCGGTGAATACGCCGAGGATTGTTGCCCAGAATATCTGCGCCCGGAGAACTTTCAACGACTCAAGAACGGTTTGGTGGACCGAGTTAGCGTTCACACAAATTCCGTGCAGTCGTTCTTAGAGCAGCACGACGGTCAGATTTCGCGTTTTGTGCTGCTCGACCATATGGACTGGCTGTCTGACAAGTTCTTTCCGCTGCTTGAGCTGGAATGGCAGTCGATTCTCGATCGCGCCGCGCCCGGCGCGCGCGCAATCTGGCGCAGTGGTGGGTTGCGGACGGATTTCCTGGATAGCGTGCAGGTGCAGAGGGACGGCCATCCCACGCCTTTGAACGACTTCCTGACCTATCACAAGGAACTCGCCGACGAGTTGCACGCTAAAGACCGTGTGCACACGTATGGCAGCTTCTACATTGCCGATCTTGCGGCCTAAGTGACGCGGACGTGTGTTTTCAGGCACACGCTGCTTGCCACCATGGCGAACGACGCGTCCATCTAGATAACAGGCGACCATGGGTTTACTCTCCGATTTAGGCATCCTGTACCATCTGGCCTTGAAGCCCGTGCGTGGCAAAGATCATGCCGCGCGGATGGAGAATTTTTATGCCGGACAGGCCAGCGGCTACGACGATTTTCGCAAACGTCTGTTGAAGGGACGCCAGGAACTGTGGGATGCAATCGACGTGCCCCCGCAAGGAGTCTGGGTCGACATGGGTGGCGGGACGGGTGCTAACTTAGAGTTCTTTGACGACCGCATCAAACGCCTGGCCAAAGTCCATGTCGTCGACCTATCCCCCTCGCTGTTGCGGATTGCAGACCAACGAATTGAAAAGCGTGGCTGGACCAATGTAGAAACCGTCGAGGGCGATGCGACGGTCTGCCAACCGGCAGATGGGCCTGTGGATGCGGTCACTTTTTCCTATTCGTTAACCATGATCCCAGACTGGTTCGCCGCCATTGAAAACGCGTTGGCAATGCTCAGGCCCGGTGGACTCATTGGTGTCGTCGACTTCTACGTGTCGCGCAAGTATCCATCGGATGGCTTGCGGCGCCATCGCTGGTTTACGCGGAGCTTCTGGCCCGTCTGGTTTGCCAACGACAACGTGTTTCCGTCAGCGGAACACGTGCCGTTTTTGCATCGACATTTTGAACCCGTGTACTTTGAAGAACATCAATCGAAAGTGCCGTACATTCCGTTCATCCGTGTGCCGTACTACACATTTGTTGGCCGCAAGCCGATGTAGGGAACAGAGGTCGTCAGCGCGAAGGGGCGGCTCTTGGCCTCTGAGCGGCGTTCGCGAATGATCGCCCAGCTGAATTCATGAAACCGTATGAAACACCCTGAGATTCTGAGTCACCAACCGCGAGTCAGATCTAAGTACTACTTAGGATTCGCAGGCCGCATTTAAGCCATCGTGCCGAGCCGTCGCCTCACTATCCGCCTCGTTGTTTTCGTAGCACGCGACGAGGCGAGATAGTCCGATGCAAAGCGTGTCGCCAGGAAATAGCTTCGACACGGTAATCGGCTTGTCGTTGACCAAGGTACCATGACGTGACTCAAGATCCTGCACCACGACAACCCCTTCTTGGAAATCGACTTTGCAATGCTGTCGACTGACCCAACGGTCATCGAGCCGAATGTCGGCATCCGCACTGCGGCCGATCACCAGCGGCAGATGATCCAGGATGCAGTCCCTGACCTTGGTGGACTGCTGGTAGATTGCGAGAACGACTTTCATTCGCAAAAATCGCCGTGAAAACTGGCGAGCCTAATAGGGGGGAGGGTTCGGTGGGGATCACATTGGTGGGAATCAATGGGTTGCAGAACTGATACAATCGACAATCCGTCGACAGATGTCAATAGCCCAAATGAGGGTGAAACAGGTAAGTTGAGCGATCTCAAGCGAAGTTTGGCCTACATTACTTCCGGTGCGGCGGGCATGTTCTGCGGTAGCTGTATGCACGACAACACGCTCGCGCGTGCGCTTTCGCAAATGGGCGTCGACATCCAGTTGATCCCAACCTACACGCCGATTCGGACGGACGAGGACGACGTTAGTATTGACCGGATTTTTTTTGGTGGTGTCAACGTCTTTCTCGAGCAGACGGTGCCGATGTATCGGTTTCTGCCGAGCTTCTTCGGTCGCATCTTTGATCAGCCCTGGTTAATCAAGAAGTTGACTGCCCGTTCCGCGTCAGTCAATCCCAAGTCATTGGGCAAACTGACTATCTCCATGTTGCGAGGGACGGCGGGGTACCAGCGGCGTGAAGTGCTCAAGTTGTCCACATGGCTAAGTCATTCCGTGCGACCGGATCTGGTGGTCTTCAGCAATATCCTGATCGCTGGTTGTATTCCGCATCTCAAGCGTACATTGGGGACTCCGATTCTCGTTACATTGCAGGGAGACGACATCTTCCTGGAGTCGTTGCCCGAGCCCTTTCGTCGTCAGGCACTGGACGAGATCCGACGTTTGGTCGAATCCGTCGACGGGTTTTTGGTTCACAGTCAGTTCTATGCGGATCGGATGGGGGAGTATTTTGGGATTCCCGCTGAAAAACTCCACTTGGTTCCCCTGGGCATCGACACGCGTGACTTTCCCACATCCCTGCCAGAATTCGATGGGACGCCCGCTGACCGACCGGTAGCGGTGGGCTATCTGGCAAGACTGGCTAAGGAAAAAGGGCTACACGTTCTCGTGGATGCGTTCATCGAGCTGCACAAGCGGCCAGAAACCAAAGACGTGCAACTGCGAGTCGCTGGTTGGATGGGCGAGTCTAATCGCGAGTACGCAGCCTCCACTTTTCAAAAGCTCGACGACGCTGGGCTGCACGATAAGTACTGCTACGACGGAGTTGTGGATCGAGCGGGCAAGGTCGAATTCCTAAAGAAACTGGACCTACTCTCGGTACCCACAACCTACGAAGAACCGAAAGGGCTCTTCGTGTTGGAATCATTGGCAGCGGGAGTCCCCGTGGTGCAGCCCAACCACGGTGCCTTTCCAGAGCTGCTCGACAACATGGGCGGCGGCTGCCTGGTCAATCCGAATGACCCGTTGAATCTGGCCAACCAAATGCATCACTTGCTTTGCCACCCTGATCAGCGCCGGCAGCTCGCCGAAGCAGGACACGCAATCGTGCATTCTCGCTTCTCCGCTCAGGCGATGGCCCAGGGAACCTGGTCAGTGATCGAAGCACTGCTAAACGACTGAAGAGACACGCACTGAAAACTGCTTAACCGTTGTGTGTGTGGCGTTTTAGCAGGCTTCTACGATCACAATGGTCCCGCGAACCATCATAGAATTCCACTCTTAAGTGGGGTTTGTGACAGCCGCGTTTTTTTGATGCTTCGCCTATTAATGGTGCAAAATCGGCGGAGGACGTGGTAGGCTGTTTTCTGATGTCAATCTGTGTTTAACACTGCAGGATCCTGCGTAAATGACGCATGACGACTCGTCATTTGAAGCAGCAGTCAAAGAACTGCGCACCGGTTCGGAAGAATCGATCTGGAATTTCATCCAGACATATGGACCCCACATTCAACGCGTTGTGCGACGGCGACTCCATCACAAACTACGGTCGAAATTCGATTCGGTTGATTTTGTGCAGATGGTTTGGGTGTCGTTTTTTGCAATGCCCGACCGGATCGCACAATTCGAAACTCCTGAAGACGTAATTCGGTATTTGGTTGTGATGGCAAAAAACAAAGTTGCCGAGGAATCACGGCGTCGCTTCGTACACAAGAAATACAATGTTTCGCGAGAACGACCGCTGGATGAATCAGAGATTTCGGAGACGTCCGAACGCCGCGGCGATACACCGAGCCAGATCGCCATTGCCCGCGAACGGTGGCAATCGATGATCGATGGTGAACCCGAGCGAAATCGGCAAATCCTTCGGATGAGAATGAACGGGGCAACATTCTTGGAGATAAGTGAGAGTTTGGGGATCCACGAAAGGACCGCTCGGCAAGTCATCCGAGAGCTTGCGACGGCGAATTCCGATTAGTGGCGTTTGCGGGTGAATACACAGTCGAATCCAAGACACAGGATGAAAACTCCTGGGAGTTTGAATCGCAAACCGCGCGTTCATTTTCGAGCATAGTATAGCGTGAAGGGGCTTCAGTACACCTAATGGCTACGCACTGGTCAACAAAGTCACCGCATTCAGGCGCCGCGTCGACGCACCTCGTTACCGACGAGGTTTCATCAGACGACGCTGCGAGCAAAACCGTCGGGGCCCATGAAAAAGATCGGGTGCTGGCCGTGGCACTGAGCGAGTATTGTCGCTTAAAGGACGAGGGCACGGCCCCTCAGATTGACGAATTCTGCCGCCGATTTCCCAGCTATCACAAATCCATCCAACGGATGGTCAACGTCGAGGAAACGCTCGACAGGATGGATGACATTGGCGACGTGGAGTGGCCGGAAGTCGGGTCCAGCTTCATGGGTTTCGACGTTCTCCACGAATTGGGTGTGGGCGCGTTCGCTCGTGTCTACCTCGCCGCCGAACCTGCGCTTGGCGGTCGTCTCGTCGCGGTGAAGATCGCGATGTTTGGTAGCGACGAGGCGGAGACACTGGGTAAGTTGGTCCATCCCAACGTAGTCCCCGTGCATTCGGTTCACGATGATCCGGAATCCGGCATGACCGCTGTGTGCATGCCGTATTTAGGCAGCGCCACGCTTTCAGATGTCATCGAGCAGGTTTTTCAGGATGGCGTTCCCCAGATGGGATCGGCCATCTTGCAAGCGGTTGCGCGTCGCGAAATTGTTGACAACAGCTCGATTGACTTGGCTGACGACAAACCTGACAAGGCGCTTCGTCGGGGTAGCTACGTCGATGCGGTTGTACGCCTGGGAATCCAAATGACGGAGGCCTTGGCGTATACCCACGCGCGAGGCGTCTTGCACCGTGATCTGAAGCCGTCCAATGTGCTTATCACACCTGCGGGACAGCCAAAACTGCTGGACTTCAATTTGGCCTGCGATGTCGAGACGGAAGTTAATCGCCTGGGAGGCACGCTGCCGTACATGCCTCCTGAGCAGATCAACGATGTTTTCTTGCGCCCATTTGAGGCAAAACCACCTGCTGATCCACGATCCGATATTTTCGCCTGTGGCATAATTCTTTACGAGTTGTTCACCGGCGAACTACCGTTTGGCAATCCACCTTCAAACATCCCACCGACTGAAGCCGGCGACCTCTATTGGAAGGCACAACAGACGGCACCACGGCCGATTCAAGAACTGAATCCAGCGATTGAGTCACAAACCGCGCGACTGATCGAGAGTTGTATTGCACCGGACCCCGATTGCCGGCCAGCGAACGCCGCAGTTGTGGCGGCCGAATTACGCAACCATTTTTCACTGGCCAAGCGACTGCGCCGCTGGTCATCGGAACACAAGAGGACGTTGATCGGAGCCGGCATTGTCTTGTTTGCAATGTTGGCGTCGCTATCCTTGCATTTGAAAACGCGACCGTCCCTCGATCGTCGACTTTATGACCTTGGACTG
>JASLPZ010000118.1:0-18546 GCA_030744725.1 Pirellulaceae bacterium | reverse complement strand
TTCGATGGGCGTACTGCCCTGCTCGAAGGGCTGGACGAAAAATCATGACGTGGTTGTGGCCCGTTTGATTGAGTGGGCGTCCGTCACGTGTTCTTTGCTGTTCTTCATTTCAGAGTGTCACAAGTCAGCTAGCCATAAGGACTGCCTCCAATGGCCAAATTGGAAGTCATTGATTTCTTTGACGAGTCAAACCGTTCGTTGGTACATCGCATCCCGCCTCACGGTTCTTCCGACATTAAGATCGGTGCCCAGTTGATCGTTCAGGAAGCACAAGAGGCGATCTTCTTTCGCGATGGAAAAGCGATGGATCGGTTTGGTCCTGGACGTCACACGTTGACCACCGCCAATGTTCCCATCCTCACCCGGATTTTGACAATTCCGTGGGAGCGTTCGCCGTTCCAAGCATCCGTCTACTTTATTGGCAAACAGACTTTCCTGGACCAGAAATGGGGCACGCGTCAGCCGATTACGCTGCGCGACAAGGAATTCGGCATGGTTCGGCTGCGCAGCTTCGGGAAGTTTTCGTTTCGAGTGACCGATTCGGCATTGCTATTGAACACGTTGGTTGGCACGCAAGGGAAATTCACGACGGATGAAGTGACTTCGTTTCTGAAGGACCAGATTGTCTCACGGATGACCGACCTGTTGGGAACGTTGGGCATCAACATGCTCGATCTGCCGGCCAAGTTTGACGAAATCGGGTCTGCGACGCGCGTCAAAGTTGCGGAAGAGTTTGCCAAGTATGGCTTGGAACTGGTCGACTTCTTTATCAACGCGATCACGCCTCCCGAGGAAGTTCAAAAGGCGATTGACGCAAGAAGCAGTATGGGCGCGATTGGAGATCTCCGCGCCTTCACCATGTACCAGGCCGCTAACAGTATGTCGAAGATGGCCGAACAAGGTGGCGGCGGCGGGGCGGGCGGTGGCGCGATGAGTATGGGGATGGGGGCAGGGTTCGGCATGATGATGCCGACTATGTTGCAGCAAGCGATGCAAGGCTTACATCCCACACAAGGTGCGGCACCAGCCGCGGGTGCTGTTGCAGCAGGCGTTGGCGCGGCTGCCGGGACCGCCGCAGCCGGGAAAGGCGGTGTCAGTTTTGATGCCTTGTCCAGTGCCGCCCCCAGCAGTGATCCTCGTGATTTGGTCCGCAACGTCGCGCAGTCTTCCGAATGGAAGATTCAAGAAAATGGTGATGTCTGGCAGATCACGGTGCCCATTGGTTCACTGCGCAAACAGACAGTCACCGTCAACTTTGCCGCCAAGGATGAAGCAGGACACGGACTGATTTCTTACTCATCGGCCTGCGGGCCCACAACACCCCAAAACGCGATGTTGCTCTTGAAATTCAACCAGCAGATGGTGCACGGTGCGTTTGCCGTCGAAAGTACTTCGTCCGGCGATGTCGTCGTCGTACATGCCAATCAACTTGCCGACACCGCCGACGCGTTGGAAGTCACACGCGTGCTTACCGCGGTGGCCTGGCAGGCTGACAAGGCAGAGGAAAAGCTGACCGGCGGCGACGACCACTGAGGTTCCATTTGACAAATGTCTAATGAAGAACCCGCGTCTCCCCCCGCCCGCCGCCTTGTGAGGATCGCGAGGACTTTTTCGCGGCCACCGACGATGATCAAACAGCCGCGATGGTCACCGGGGACATTCAACCGCTTCTGCAACAGATCTGGGTCGAGTTGCAGTCCTCGGTGTTTGATTTCCAGCCGGCCCATTTTTCTTTTGCGCAGCGCGGCTTTGACCTGCTTGATGTCGAACGGTAACGCCGCAACGACCTCAAACGTCGTCAGCCGCGCGTCATCGTCGATCAGTCTGTCTGACGTCAGGTAGGCGACTCTCGGTGTGATGGCTTGTAGTCCAAAGATCTCGGCCAAGGCACCGGTCAGCCGACCTGCCAGAACGGCGGAGTGCGGCTCGTGAACAAAACTGCCGAGTTTGGCTGCGACGGGAACATCTCGATCCGGCAAGCCGGTAATGGACACTGGAGCGTGACGTTCGTTGCGGGCCAACACAGTTGCAGTGTGCATCGACGGATGCCGCGACAAGTTGCCAATCCAGGCGACTTGTTGCCGGCAGGCACGGGATTGTCCGATCCACTCGCGTTCTGCTTCCGGCGCGAAGTCCTCCGGCAGGACGGTGGCCGGTGCCAGCTTGATAGCACCATCGGGGTGTTTTGCGATCAAGTGGCGTAACGCGTCGACATGGGGCTCCCAGAACTCGGCATTAATTGATCGAGTGCCTTGCGCCCGCCGATCCGGGTCGATGTGCCACAGCGTACCAGTCTCGATCGCGGACCGGCGCGCGTCGCCCAATTGGGCGGAACCCATCACTCGTTCCAGACGCTGGCAATTCTCGTTTGCCAACAGTGCCGAGATCGGATCGATGTCGATCCCCAGACTTGGGCCGTGGTCCGCCAACGCCAGGAGGTCGCCTCCCAGGCCACAACACAGATCGACGGTGTGCGAGTCGCTGGGAAATCGACTCGCCTTGTAACGTGCAGACCGCTGGTCAGTGGCTTGTTCGAGCAGTTTTCGGGTAAACAGCATCTTGTCCGCGTCTGCGAACTTCTGCTTGGCACGTTCGCGTAACTCGATCTGATCAACCACTAAACGCGTGCGCGAAGGAGAGAGTTCCTGTCTGAGCGACTTGATCAGTGCGACCGTCGAACGCTCGCCGGCCGCCGCCCGCGCCAGGTACGGTTCAGCGTCGTCGCTCGCCAGCCATCGATAGTCATTCAGTTTGGTTGTCTCCACTTGAATCACGTCCAGATCAAGGGATGATAGAGGGATGTTACCATCGATGAATTTGCTCGCGAACTATTTGCATTTGGCCCGCGCTAGTGGTGCGCGTCAGCGTCCAAACGTACGCGCTCGGTTGCTGGTGTTGGCTGCAGTCGCCGCAGCATACGGGAGTCTGGATCGCATTGCTGCCCATTGTCGGCAGCTGGTATTGGAACACAACCCGCACCACATGATCGGACGTTGGAAAACAGTTTCGACGGCGCTTGCGGAAGAGGACTTCTTGCATTTCCTACGTCATCTGGAACGACGGTATCCACTCGAGCAGGTTGAGAGGATGCTCGAGACGTTGGGAATCGATTTGATGAATGAACGCAACGCATATTACTCGGACGAAGAGTATGCTGCGTCACTGCTCAATATTACGACCGAACGGCTAACGGAATTGTTCGGCGAGTAAGGCTTGGAGATTCCAAGGCGAATCTGCCCAAGGCAAAGCCCCGGCACTTCTGCCTCAACTCCACTATTCGTCATCCCTTCGTGTGTCACTTGTGCCTGCTTTACCGCCGACTCTCCCTGGGCAACCTGATGGGGCAAGTGGCAAATCTGGCAAGTTGGCCTGGGTCTGAAGTCGATCCTGGATAATGTGACAATCCGCTGATGGGAGGGCGAACATGTTTGGAAAAAGAATGCGAATGGGCGTCATTCTCGCCGCCGCCCTGGGCGGGCCGTTCCTATGGTACAACAGGCCGGCGGCCGAAAACCTGCAGGCCAACGTAAAGAGCTGGCTGAGTCGTGGCGGGTCGAGTGTTTTTGGTTGGCCGTCCAACCAGAGTGGCGCGCTGTTGGAAGTTCCGCTAACTTCGCAAACACAAGCCGCCTCGGTTACAGGGTCTGGAAACAGCCCTGTTTCTGTTTTGCCAACGCTTACTGGCCCGGCCAGTAGCGACTTAAGAACGCTGTTCCGATTCGACGTGTCGCCTCGCTGGGTTACCGAGCGCTGGAGCCGCGTGTCGACCGTTCGCGGTGAGCCGGATTGGGAGGGGCTGCGTGTGCCGGTGGTGACAGGGACGCAATTTGATGACTTGGCCGGTTCGCTCACTTATTATTTCGACGCCAAACACCAGGTACGCCGGATCACATTTCACGGAGTCACGGGAGACGAACGAAAACTGGTCACATTCGTTTCGCAGGTGTACGATATGAAGCCCGACTCGGATTTGGCCGGCAGCCTGCACATCGCACGATGGAACGGACAACCAACCAGCGTTCTACGGGTCGCCCTCGCCCCGGTCATCAGGTCGAACATGCCACATTCGCGACTCGAGATTCTGCTAGAGCTGAATCGCCCAAGTGTTGGTTTTCGACTCAGTTCGCAGTCCGATTCAATCTTGCAACAACACAGAGAAAACCGCGGTTGGTAGCGACGGTGGGAGAATTCCGGGTTGGACTTGTGCTTTGACCGGGTACATTGATGAAATACACGTCCGTCCTGCCAGCACTTACGAATGATGTGAGGCACGGCAGTGTTTCGTCACCGAAGCCAATTGCCACCGGGACTCGACGACCTTGGAACGTGACGACAGGCCAACTATTTTGACCGCCACCGTCGCCAATCGCGTGCAATCGCTGTGGCTCGTTCTATCTTCGTTCCCAGCCGAAGAGCGCGCTGACCAAGTGGCTTCGATGATGGCCACCGCTGTGGATCCCGAGACGACGTTTGCCGATCTTCTGATTGCACGCCGCGACAAGCAAATTGTGGCCGCGACGTGGGGTACAAGCTGCCCCTGGGAGAACTGCAGTTGTCTGGCCGCCGCAGTTGATCGAGGGCGAACCTGAGGCGACGGCGGCGGCACTCTTCAAAGAAGTCGACGCACGACTCGAGGCCGGCGACGCCGATCTTGCCCAGGCGATCCAGATGTCGGAGGAAGGCGAAATCCCCGCTCGCCTGCGACGTCATGGTTTTAAACTCGCAGCCAGGCTGCTGTATCTGATCTATGACGTTGGTTCTACAGGCGACGTTGGTTCCACAGGCGACGTTGAGAGGATCGATGGGGTCGAACCAGTGGCCGAAGCACAGGGATCCCCGCTGGAATTCGAGCCATTCGGCGATTCGGAAGCAGATCGTCTAATGACCTTGGTCGAGAGGACTTACGTTGACACTCAGGATATCCCTGTGCTGAATAACCTGCGCACCATGGAGGACGTTCTTGATGGTTACCGCCATACGGGCTGTTTCGATCCGCACAATTGGTTTTTTGCCCAATTGGAGGGAAGCGATATAGGTTGCCTCCTGTTGGCCGATCATCCGGCCATGGATCAAGTCGAATTGATATACATGGGGGTCGTCCCGGAGGCACGCGGCAAAGGGCTTGGAAGGCGGATCACCGAGCGTGCAAAGCGACATACCCTTCAAGCAGGGAGACGGCGGTTGATCCTCGGTGTGGACGCAGAAAACAGTCCGGCCCTGCTCACTTACACGTCCGCCGGTTTCCAAAGATGTCAGGAGCGATGGGTCTTTTTGCGCAGTTTGCGGAATTGACGTTTCTGTTTTCCAGGCAGTAGCTTACGACGAAACCGTGACCTCCACGTTGCTCGGCGAACCTGTCATGCGACAACTTTTCCACGATGTGACTGTCTAGTGACGTCCCATTGACGGTTGTCGTTGCGGGCATAAAAACCTACGTTTTGGGCACGATTCGATTGCTGTTATCTGCCCCATGGAATTCTTTTTCGGAAAGCTGTGCAGCCTGGTTTGACAGCGATGCTAGCGGGCGTACAATCTACGCCGATGTTAGTTAGATAGCACGTCGTGACGCTTTCGCTTTGCGACTTTCTTGGGTTAACAACACGCGGCAGCCACTGTTACAACCGAGCACAATGTGGCCGGTCTTGTGACTCACATCTGATCTTGTGAACTGGCGGTCGTGTGCGCAGGATGTGATCGCCTTGACCACGGACGGGATCAAAATCGTTGCTGAATTGCGGGATGAACTTTCCCGCAGAATCGGCCGTCAGCGGTTTGACCTTTGGTTTCAAACCGGTGTGCAATTGGCCGTGCAAGGTAATACGATTGTGGTGGCCGTTTCGGACCAGTTCATTTTGGAACGGCTGCGGAAGCAGTTTCTGAGTGACCTGCGTGCCGTTGGAAAACAGCAGTTTGGTCAGTCGCCACAGGTTGATTTCCTTGTTGAAGAATCGTTAAAGACGACCGTTTCAGACGAGACGACTTCCAGTGCGGATTCAACTCAGGCGCGGACGGCAGTTCGACAACCAACCAAGACGATGGCCCGCCAGGTAGAACCACCGTGCCGGCGCGCCGGACGTCGATTCGCCTGTTTGGAATCGTATGTGGTCGGAGGTGGAAATCGGCTCGCCTTTACTGCGTCGCAATCTATTGCCCAGCGACCTGGCAGCGTGACTCCACTGTATCTACATGGCCCCACAGGGTGCGGAAAGACGCATCTTCTGGAGGGTGTCTGGTCTGCGATGCGACGCGAGTATCGCAGCTGCCGCGCGCTGTATTTGAGCTCCGAGCAATTCACGAGCTATTTTCTGGAGGCATTGCATGGCGGAGGTTTGCCTGGCTTTCGCCGCAAGACGCGTGACGTCGATCTACTGCTGGTCGACGATGTGCAGTTTTTCGCTGGCAAACGCGCGACCATTGTCGAACTGCAGAATACGATGGATGCGCTGGTTCGATCGGGCCGGCAACTTGTCCTGGCTGGCGACCGTGCTCCCAATGCACTGACTGAGTTGGGACCCGAGTTTAGTGCACGCGTCTCCGGCGGCCTGGTATGTTCTTTGGACGTGGCGGACTATGCCACTCGACTTGGAATCACGTCGCAATTGGCGGCTCGCATGGGCTTACCGATGCCCGCCGAAGTGCGGGAGTACATTGCGACGGAGGTCTCGGGCGACGGGCGGCAGATCGCCGGTTCGTTGAATCGCCTGTGGGCAACCAGCGAGGCCCTTAAGCAGCCGATCACGCTGGATCTCGCCACCAAAGCGTTGCAGGATATGCTCCAGGCGTGCGATCAGTTGGTCCAACTCGCTGACATTGAAAAAGCCGTTTGTTCGGCCTTTGGTGTGACGCCGCAGTTGCTGCGGGACGATCGAAAATCGAAAGCCGTTAGCCACCCACGTATGCTGGCCATGTGGCTGGCTCGCAAATACACCCGTGCCGCTTCATCTGAAATCAGCAATTTCTTCGGTCGAAGAAGCCATAGCACAGTCATCTCGGCCGAAAAAAAGGTGAATGGGTGGGTCGCAAACGGGGCCACCGTACAGGTGGGGCCGGGTTCCTATCGGGCGACCGACGCGATTCGTCGCGCGGAGTTGCAGCTACGGAGCGGATGACGCGGAATTCGCCGCCAAGACCGGCCAACTTCAGTGCCGCAACCAGATTTGGCATACAATGGGGGTTTGGTCTGGTTTCGGCCCCGAAGTTGCACTAATTTGTCCAGGTTCAGGCAAGCAATTCCGGCCCACGAGCGGCGTGGGGGACGATCCGTTCCTGCGAAATTCACCAATCCAAGACCGATGCGAACGAATCAGTGGTGTGCCGCCAGGAATGCATTTTACGGCACCTGGACCCGTCAAGATTCACCGCAGTCTTGCCAACGGCGGAATACCCAACCCTGTAGGTCCGAGCTGTACTCCATTTGCGGGTCTGGACGGATTACAGCTCCGGCCTACATATCAGCTGCCCTCAGTTGAATGCGGTGACGCCTCCCAATGGACATAAAACGTACGACATCAGGACTCTTGTTGCTGATTGTCCTTGCTGCGCTAGGCATGATCTTGATCACCATGCCGTCTTGGATCGCCGGTCAAATTGAGACGGTCAGGCAAATTGGCCCGGACTGGCTGGTCTATGTCTACATGGCCGTCGTGGGCACCGGCGCCGCGCTGCTGTTGGGATGTACAATCGCCCTGGTCTGGCGGCTCTGGTCTCGCACGGCACGCAAAAAGAAGCTGCGTATTCAGCGGGACAAGTCCCCCAGCCAGCTTTCCGTCGCTGAGCGTGAGCGTGAAGTGACGGACAACCTGACGGCCGCCGATGACCTGCGTGCTGGGTTGCCCACGGCGGACGCTTTGCGCGATCAGCTCGAACCGATCAAACGCAGGATCGAAGAGAAACGGGAGAGCCAGAAGCTAGAGATCGTGGCGTTTGGTGCGATCTCCAGCGGCAAGTCCTCTTTGTTGAACGCATTGGCTGGGTGCGATGTCTTTCAGGCCGACGCCAAAGGGGGCACGACGGTGCAGCGCAATGCGATACCTTGGCCGGGTTCGGATAGAGTCGTGCTAGTGGATACGCCCGGCCTGGGGGAGATCGACGGCGCATCACGTGGTGGTATCGCGGCCGAGTCTGCCAAAGATGCCGACTTGGTGCTGCTGGTGTTGGACGGTCCGCTCCGCGAATGGGAATTCGAACTACTCCGCCGTTTGGGAGAAATGGAAAAACGGGTCGTTGTCTGTCTGAACAAACAGGACTGGTACGACGAAAGCGACCGCGCGTCGTTGCTCGGCCAGATCCAGTCGCAGGTCAAGGAGTACGTCCGTGCCGACGACTTGATTTCCGTGCGATCGCGCGCGACCACACGTAAACGCGTCCGCGTAATGCCCGACGGCGGGCAGAGTGACGAGGAGGTCGCAGTACCTGTCGATATTTCGCCGTTGGCCGATCGCATGATGGCGATCGTCAAACAGGATGGGCGTGATCTTCTGTTGGCAAATCTCTTACTTCAGTCACGAGGGCTGGTTTCGTCTGCTCGCAAGCGAGTGGAAGATTCATTGGATCAGCGTGCGGTGGCAATTGTCGATCGCTACATGTGGGGGGCGGGGGGCGTCGCGGCATTGACTCCGTTTCCCATGATCGATCTGGTCGCCGGCTGTGCGATTTCCACCAAGATGGTGGTCGACTTGGGGCAAGTGTATCGTCAAGACATTGACCTCGATGCCGCACTAAAACTGCTCGGTGAATTGGGAAAGAACTTGATTTCCATCATGGGAGCAACGGCGGCGACACCGTTGGTTGCCGCAGGAGTTGGGTCGTTGCTCAAGGCCGTACCTGGTGTGGGTACGATTGCCGGACAGATGTTACAAGGTGTGGTCCAGGCGTTGATCACGCGCTGGATCGGCTCGGTCTTTATTCAGTATTTCAAGAACCAGATGCAGCAACCCGAAGGTGGACTGACTGCCCTGGCACGACGCGAATGGGAGCGATTGACGACCATCGACGAACTGCGCCGGCTGGTCACAAACGCGCGACACAGATTCAAAGAGGAGGGCGACAGCGACGATTAAGCGGAGGTAGCGACTGATTGCCCAGTCGAATCCAAGAAACACAAGGGGAATTCCCGAAAATCTGGGTCGTAAACCGCACCTTTATTTCTGAGCATCGCCTAGCTCGATCTAAAACTACGACAAGAACCGTTACCCTCCGACGCATTGCCACCAATTTCAAATCGAACCGATGACTTCCACCGTGACGCAATCAGTTGATCTTCAAGATACCAACTACCAGCGGGCTCTCGCTTCGCTTGAACAGACAATCAACAAACTGCATCGCTGTTCGGATGAAGAAAAGCAGCTCATGCGCGACGATTTGCACAAGCTGCGACAGATGTCGGAGAAACTGGCCTGCGGTCGGATCGAGATCGTTGTGTTCGGCGAAATCAGCACCGGCAAGTCGGCCATGATCAACGCGTTGGTGGGACGTGACGTGACCGCCGTCGACGTGCAAGGCGGTTGGACGAAAGAGATCTGGCATGTCGCCTGGGAAGGAGCCGGGTACCGAATTCCCGGTTTGGCGGAATCGGAAGTGGTCCTGATCGACACGCCTGGACTGAATGAGGTCGGCGGGCAAGAACGGGCCGATATGGCACGTGAGTCCGCTGCGCGTGCAGACCTCATCGTGTTCGTGACGGACTCCGACCTGAATGAGACAGAATTCTCGGCCCTCACGACGCTGGCCGCGACCAACAAGCCACTGATCGTCGTGCTGAATAAGATCGATCTGTACTCGCCCGACCAACGCGAGCGACTGTTCAAAGTGCTGCGCGACGATCGGCTCAGTGACATCGTCGACGCGGACAACATCGTCACAACCTCCGCCGACCCACGCGAAGTCGAATTCGTCATTGAATCACCCGGCGGAAAGACGCGCAGCGAGTGGCGGAAGCCGGCGCCCAACATCGAGGCGCTCAAGGTCCGTATGCTGGAGGTCCTCGAAGCAGATGGCTTGGCATTGTTGGCCTTGAACGCTGCGATGTACGCCGCCGACAAGTCCGATCGCGTCGCGACACTTCGCGTGCAGCTGCGCGAACGCCGCGCGAATCAGATTATCTGGAGCTACACGGTCATCAAATCCACGGCTGTTGCACTGAATCCTGCGCCCGTTGTCGACTCGCTCGGAGGCGTTGCGGTGGACGCAACCATGGTCGCGACGCTAGCTCAAGTGTACGGATTGGAATTGTCCTGGTCACACGCCCGTGTTCTGGTCACCTCGATCGTGCGAGCGGCAGGATGGGTCATGCTCGCTGAAATTGGGACGCACGCGGCGGCGTACGCGTTCAAGGCCCTTACACTCGGATACGGGACCGTCCTGACGGCAATCCCGCAGGGTGCGGCTGCCGGATACGGCTCGTACATTGTGGGGCAAGCTGCACGGTACTACTTTGAACACGGCGCATCCTGGGGCAACGAAGGACCTAAAGCTGTCGTGCATCGAATCCTGGAGGAAACCAACAAGGAATCCGTGCTAGTTCGATTGAAGACAGAGCTTCGCAAGAAACTGGGAAGCAACGTGCACGTGGCCTCGGACGACGGCTGAACATCGAACATCCAACATCCAATGTCCGTTGTTCGATGTTCGATGTTCGATGTTCAACTGGCCAGCAGGGAATTCTGGCCAGATCGCCCCGGCATATGATTTGCATGTTCTCGGCATATTCTGCATTCATTCACAGTAGATGCGTCAAAATGGCAGCGAGATTCACCGGCTTGCCTGTCCGTTACATCCAGATCCTGCAAACCGTTGGAGGGAACCTCCAGGAGAGGGTTTGCCCGCGTCCTCCGAATACGCTGCCGAATCAGGCCAGAAAAACCACGAATTCCGATTCCAAGGAGTCCCCATGTCACAACGTAACCGGCACGATCGCCCGTTGAAGTTTGCCGCATGTGCCGTCGCCGTGGTCGCGGCCGTGGGAAGTTCCGCGTTGGCATCATCCAGCGAAGCGAGCACCATCAACCAGATCGAACGCTATTGCACGGTCAGCTGGCGGAATGCTGGCATCGCACAGCAGGACTGGTCTGACTGTACACAGCAAGCGTTGCAAGAGCTGCTCGAACGCGTCTCTCGCAACCAGCTGCAAGCGGCCGTGCAAAATAACGAGTCGCAAGAGCGCCAGGAGTTGAATCGTACTGTCTGGCGCACCATCAAACGCTGGCAGCGAGCTCCCAGACCGGCCCAACTGGAAGAGTCTTATGTCTGTGGCAGCTGTGATACCCGCCAGGATGCGTGGGATGAAGTCATGAGGGCGGCGAGGCAGCATCTGAGTGAGCGGCAGACACGAATCCTGAAGCTGACTCGCGAAGGCTGGCAAGCCAATGAAATTGCCACTGAACTTCGTATCACGCCCGCTCGGGTCAGTGACGAGAAGTACAAAGCCATTCGTAAATTGCGTCAGCAGTTGGACACGACCGCCTGAGAGGGAGATGAAGCTACGCATCGGGCAGAGGAGGTGTCCGCGGGAAAGTCAGTGCTTGTTCGCAAAGCCAAGCTGCGCGCAGCAGACGCAATTCGCTATTGGGCGGCCCAACGATTTGCAACCCACAGGGCATACCATCGTCGTCCACACCACAGGGGATGGTAATGGCTGGCAGTCCCGCAAAACTCCAAGGCGAATTAAACGCCGGATCACCGGTGGTTTCGAGGCTGGGGGCTGCCATCGTGGTTGATGGCGTGACGGCCAACGCGTTGTTGCCCAGAAGTTCGGACATTTCGTCTCGAAAACGGAGACGGCAATCGACATCTTCGGCATAGTCGACGGCACGCTCCGTCAGACCGGTGTTGATGAGCGACGTAATGTTGGGTCCAAAGTCGTCCGGCCGTTGCGCAAAAATGATCCGGTGATAGGCAGCTGCATCGACGGCCATGATGCGACGATGCCGATCGTGAAGTTTCTCGAAGGAACCGGGCAAGGGCAGGGGAGTTGCAATTCTCTGAGATTTGCCAATCCGATCGATCGCGGCTCGAAAGCAGTTCCGCACGCCGATGGATGCCGCGTCCTCGAAGTAGCCCGCAAGCGGCTGCAAATCGACACGCCAACGAACCGATTCGGGATGCTCAAACAGGAGCCAGTCCAATGAACCTGCCGTGAAGTCCAACGGCCCATCCGCTTCCTTAATAGGGAAACTCTCGCCTTCCCGACAATCCCACATGACCTCCAACGATTCTGGCGTGACCAACGAGAAAAAGACACGTGCGGTATCATGCACATTACGCGCAATCGGACCGGCGTGATCGAGATAGCCGCTGACAGGGATAACGCCGTCGAGCGAAACTTGCCCGAGTGTGGGCTTCACGCCACAAACGCCGCAGTAGCTGGCTGGGCGAATGATCGAACCGCCCGTCTGTGTTCCCATCGCGGCCATGCACATTTGTGCTGCCACGGCGGCCGCGCTCCCGCTACTTGAACCGCCTGGCGTCCGGTCCGTGTTCCAGGGATTGCGCGTCCGAGCTGGATCGAAACAGGCAAATTCTGTCGTGACCGTTTTTCCCAAGATGATGGCGCCCGCCTGTCGCAATTGTCGGACCAATCTGGCATCCGCCGATGCGACGTGATCAGCGCGGGTTGGCGAACCGGCTTTCGTCGGCCAACCGGCAACATCAATGATGTCCTTGATGCCGATCGGGATCCCGTGCAAAAGTCCCGCAAGTTGCCCCTGCTGTGCCTGTTGATCCAGTCGAGCCGCCTCGCGGCGGGCACCGTCGCGATCGACCCGTTCCCAGGCTGCCAACGACGGTTCATAGCGGTCGATTCGCTCGAGGCAAAACTCAACCAGCTCGGCGGCAGCTAATTCACCCGCGCGAATCTGCTGCACGGCTTTCGCAATTGTCGGCAGGCAAGATATCATGGGAATTAGCTTATCGTGTTGAACCAGCGGGCGACAACCGCCGTGCTGGCGTTCTGTCCGGCGAGTCCATCGTTGGGCACTGATTCCCCGCACCAAGCCGCGGTAGCAGTTTATGGGCGAGAATACGCAGTTTCGTGACAAGCTTGTCGATCCGTCGGCGTACATTGCACCCGGTGCTATTGTGCTAGGCGACGTTCAACTTGCGGCCGAGGCGAGCGTTTGGTTTCACGCGGTATTACGCGGTGACTCGGCACCGATTCGTGTGGGTTGCCAAAGCAACGTCCAAGATCTTTGTGTCTTGCACGCGGATCCAGGTTTTCCTTGCATCCTTGGTGATCGAGTGACTGTGGGACATGCGGCGATCGTGCATGGTGCCACCGTCGAAGACGATTGTCTGATCGGGATGCGAGCCGTCGTCATGAACGGCGCGACAATCGGTGCGGGGAGCATTGTGGCTGTTGGGGCAGTGGTCACTGAAGGCACGCAAGTGCCACCCGGTTCGGTCGTGATGGGTGTGCCCGCCACGGTTCGGCGAAAGGTTACTCTCGAAGACCAAAATCGAATTCGACACGCGGCGAACCACTATGTCGAGAATACACGTCATTTCAAACCCCGCGAAGGTCCGTGATGCAAAAAAGAGAATCGTCATTGGTACGCGGCGTCAGCACTGAACATCTGCTCGTCAAGTCGCTCACGCCGCACGTTGGCGACAGCTTCGACGTTGGGACGGTGACCGTTTTTACTGGGCCGAATAACAGTGGCACGACGGAAGTCTTGCACGACATCGCGCGGCTCGCGGCCAAGTTCGATCCGCACGCGGCCGAACGAGAGGACGGCGACACGCCAACCACGCATGTGATCAAAGACTTGACGTTTGTGCCCAAACTCAAGATGGAACGACTCCTCTTCGGCCTGACGACGCACGACGGCGAAGCTGCGGAAGAAGTCACCGTGCAAGGGCTGGGACCGGACTTGAAGACGCCTCATCGACGCAATATTGGTCACGAAATCCGCAACATTCTGTATCGGCCCGTGATTACGGCGCGATCGGTCTGGAATTCGCCGCTGGGTGAGTTCATGCCGTTGCGGTTGTGTTACTTGACCCCGGATGACCGTCATCGCACGATCGAACCATCTCCGGCGCGTGCACCATTGCAAGCCCCAGAAAACCTCCTCCAAGAGCTACAGTACGCCGGCGAACGGACGCATAGCGAATTGGATGCAGCGATCTGTAACGCCTTTGACGGCCTTCATGTGTTGCTGGATGACACCAAGCGGATCCACTTGTCGTTGCGCTCGACCATGTCTCTGCCAGTTCAGGCGGACGACGCGATCGGGGCAGTTCGGCAATTCGAAGCGATGTCGGCGCTCGAAGACCAAGGGGATGGTGTAAAGAATTTTACCAGCATCGTCTTGAGTATGCTGCTGTGCCAGGGGCGTGCCATCGTGCTGGACCATCCGGATGCATTCTTGCATCCACAGCAGTCATGCCAATTGGGCGAGTGGATCGCAGCCCACGCGGCAGAACTTGGTTGCCAGGTTTTTGTGGCGACACGCGATCCAGCGTTTATCGCCGGTCTGTATCAAGGGAGGGCAGATGTTGCGCTGGTGACGTTGAGCCGAAAAGACGAATCGACGTCACTCCGACCTGTTTCCACTGAAGCCAGCCAGAGGCTCGTGCAGTTTCCGTTGTTGGCTAATCAGCAAGCGATCAATGCCCTGTTTTTCGAATGCGCTGTGGTTATTCCCGAAAACGACGACCGGGTGATCTACGAGATGATCGCTCGCCAAGAACTCGGTGCCACGCGTGTGGGCTTTTATCACGCGCACGGCGGCGCCAACGTCACATTGGTCGCTCAGTCCTTGCGACAAGCGCACGTACCAGTCTGTGTGGTAACAGAGTTGGACGTTTTTCGGGATGCGGATACGTTCGGCGAATTGGTTGAGGCCGTTACCGGCGCTCCAGCTCTTCAGCCCTGGCTCGCGACACGTGAACGTCTGGCGAGCCACTTGGAAGGCTGGTACGACGAAGAGATGCTCTCGAAAAATACCGGTGAGTTGGAGAGTTTCCTGGACCAGCTCAAAGACGGAGTCGAGGCAGAGGAGACGGCGAAACTGCAAACCGAACGTGACGAAAAGTTCACCAAGTGGCAGCACTTTAAGTGCGAGCGTTTGGGGGCTCTGCCACACGATCTTCGGATCTGGGTTGAAGAGTTGATCGACGAATTGAAACGCAAGGGAATCTTCGTTTCAACTCAGGGGCAGTTGCAGCAGTGGATTGCCGGCACTGAATCGATCAGCGAACGAGCGAATTGGTTCACCACTGCGATTGAGATGGTCGACCAGGGTCAATGTCCTGCCGATCTGCGTGCTTTCGTGGCGGACTTGGTGGCATTCGCCAGCACGTCTTCAGTGCCGCGTGCCGCACGCCGAGGCAACCGAGCATGAGCTGCAGCCGTCGCTGTTCCCACGGCTGCTGGCGCAACCGCCGCCCACAGCGTCTTCTGTGCCGCAGTCCGGCCCACAGGCCGTGGTCAGCGCTTCGGTAAACTTTCGAAACTGAACTTTGGTTTCATAGGTCCGAGCGAGCCGGCCGGTCAACCGTTCTACTTCCGGAGAAACCTCGCCCAGGAAATAGAAGTACAGAGACTGACCGTCGAACAGGTGTTCGACATCCATCAGCACGGCAGCCTGGTCATATTCGGCCAGGAGTTGTGTACAGGCGGCAAAGGCCTCTTCTTTGCGGCGTTCAATCCGATCCAAGAGCAGATCATCCTCGACGGTGACGCCTCGCAGCAGTTCGCCGTCTGGCTCGCCCTGCGTCTGGTCTGACGACTGCAGGACGGCACCCAGTTCCAACCCGCGATTTGTGCGGCAGATGACGCGAGATTGTCTCGGATAGCAAACTCCATCGACGGCCTGAAACCGCCCGATAAGCCCCATCAAGCCCACACGGACGAGGTGTACTCCGTAGTCTGCCAATTTGATTTCCGTCCTGTCCAGTGATCGGATTGGTGAGGTGTCGACTCCACCGTCCGCGCGATGGTATCATTCTGGCCGAAGTTCGGCAGTTCGCCAAGCGTCTAACCCAGATCCAGCCAGCCTATTACGCTCCACCGAGATCACGATGAAATCTGAAGTTGCAGCCGAAACTCAAGTATCACCAACGACTTGCGACTGGAATGAACTCGCCGATCGGGTTCTTGCCGGCCACCAATTGACCGCGGCAGAAGGTTTGGCGATCTTGCAGTCTTCCGACGACCAGTTGCTCGACATCATGGCTGCGGCATACCGGATTCGTCGCCAGTTTTTTGGCAACACCGTGCAGCTGTACTTCTTGATGAACGCCAAAAGCGGTTTGTGCCCCGAAGATTGCAGTTATTGTTCGCAGTCCAAAGACGCCAATGCGGAGATCCCCAAATACAACATTCTTAGTCGCGACAAGCTGCTCGACGGCGCTCGCGTGGCGGCCCAGCGCAACTCAAAGACATACTGCATCGTGATTTCGGCGAGGGGACCGTCCGAACGGGAACTGCAAGCCGTCGAAGGAATTGTCCCACTAATCAAATCGCAATATGACCTGAAGATCTGCGCGTGCCTGGGGCTATTGACGGACAAAGACGCCGCGCGGTTAAAGGCCTGCGGTGTTGATCGCGTCAACCATAACGTGAATTCAAGCGCTGATTTCTATCAAGAGATCTGTTCGACGCACACGTACCAGGATCGGATTGACACGTTGCGGTCGGTGCGCGACGCAGGATTAGAACTCTGTTCGGGTGGCATCATTGGAATGGGTGAGAAGGACCACGACGTAGTGGAAATGGCCCTACAGTTGAGTGAACTGGGCGTCAAATCGATTCCGGTCAATTTCCTAATCCCAATCGAAGGCGCGACGCTCACCGAAACTCCGGCACTGAATCCTCGCTACTGCCTCAAGACGCTGGCTGTGTTTCGCTTTGCCAATCCCAACCGCGAAATCCGCATCGCGGGCGGACGTGAACTCCACTTGGGGCACATGCAGTGCCTGGGCCTCTATGCGGCCAATTCCGTCTTCGTGGGAGACTACTTGACGACCAAGGGCCAGGCTCCCGAGTCCGATTATCGGATGATCGAGGAGATGGGTTTCACCGTCACTCGCAGCGATGAAGTTGCGGTCAGTTAGGTCTTCAGCGCGCAAATCGCAAACGCTCGTGAAGTCTGACGTGCCGAAGCCAGACTTTGGGTTGGATCATTGTTGGAGTACAGCCTTTGGGCTGCAAAAGCACGCTAAAGCGTAGACTCCAACAACCGCTGTAAACCTCAAGCCCTTCCTCTCGTTGGCAAGCTTCGGTTCGCAGTGTATCCCAAAACGAGGCTCGTCGAACGTCCAACGATGGAAGTTGAGCGTTCCGAAATCAAAGTTGGAAGTTCAACGTTCGTTTGCGGCTGGCTATTCTCCCATTTCCGTAATACAGAAAACTCTTGACGCCGTACGAATCAACAGTTTGCCCTGCGCCATTGAGGGCGTCGCAATCGCCAGGGCGTCCAGCCGGTTGGTGTGCATTAGTTCGAATTTCGGCCCGGCCTTGGCTACGTACGTGTCACCATCTTCGCTCAGGAAGAAAAGCATACCGTTGTAAGCCCACGGCGAGGCCGTGAAGCTGGCACCGGCAAAAATACGTGTCTTGCCGTAAACCTCCGCGCCCGTGCGTGCATCATGACACGTCACGAAACCGCGATCCAGCAGCGTATAATAGTAGTCGCCATAGACAATCGGCGACGGGTTGTAAGGTGCGGCCTTCGCCTGGTACCACTCGATGAACTCACTCTCGCCAGGGTCGCCCGCAGGCGTGATGTCACCTGACGCCCCGGGTTTGATCGCATAGACAGGACGGTGCGAATCACCAATGTAGCCAGATGCGATATAAAGCAAACCGTGCGCGGCAAACGGCGACGGGATCACTAGATTTGACATCTTGCCGTCAAATTCCCACAGCAGTTCTCCAGACAGGTCGTACGATCGGTTCTTCTTTTTTCCAGGTGTGACTATCTCTGTCCGCAACTTGTTTTCCCAGATGAATGGCGTCGCCCAAGTGCTCCTTTCATCTCGCTCGGTACGCCACAGCAACTTCCCATCGTTGGAACCATACGCGGCGATGTACGATTGGCCTTGGTTGTCATAAACCATGATCACGCGCCCGTCGTGCACCACGGGTGATGCGGCGGCACCGTAGTCGGCCATAGTCTTCTGCGGTTCAATCGGCACGGACCACTGCGGCGTGCCGTTCAGATCATAGCAATACAACCCTAAGTCACCGAACAGCACGTACAGTCGCTTGCCATCGGTGACGGGCGTTTCAGCGGCGTAGGTGCTCTTGGGGTGACGTGGAACGACCGGTCGCCCAACATGGGCTTCATGTTTCCAAAGAACATCGCCGCTGTCGAGTTCCAAACAATAGACCAGCCAGTGGTGATCGCCTTTGGGCGGTTCACGACGCCCCTGGCCAAGATAAAGACCTTTCTTGGGTATCTCGTTGTCTTCGTCGGGGACGACGGTCGTGAGAAAGACGTTGTTTCCCCAAACCACAGAACACGACCACCCTAGGCCGCGCCAAAGTTGGCATTTCCTGGTGAACTGAGCTAGTTTTTGGAGGGCAGTTTTGTTTCACTGTTG
>JASLPZ010000117.1:0-18574 GCA_030744725.1 Pirellulaceae bacterium | reverse complement strand
TTGGGGCTGGACGTTGGCTGGTCCTCAGATCGTTCGGCAAAACTGTGGACATACCCTATCGAGACGGTCAGCCAATCAGAAGGTGGGTTCGAATTGGTTCATCAGTCAGTTGTGCTGCTGCCGCATTGGCACGTTCAGGGCGACGCGACGGGACGATGGGCCGTCACGATGAAACTGCATATCGATACCAGCTTGGCGGAAAGTCGAATGCACAATCTGAAGCCGACTCAGACCGAAGAGAGTCTGGTCTCCTAACGCTGCAGTGCCGCAGCCAATGAGGGAACGTACCCGTATTTGGTACGCTCCCCGACCAACCTGTGGTCGGTGCCCGTCGCCCGCGCTCAGAAGGCGCCCAACCTGGCGATCAAGTCAGTCGTTCGGCAACTGTAGCCCCATTCGTTGTCGTACCAGCTAACCACCTTGATCATTTTTCCGCTGCCTCCTAGCACCTGGGTCCAGTCGGCGGCGAAGATCGAACTGTGCGGGTCATCAATTATGTCGCTGGAAACGATCGGGTCTTCTGTGTAACAGAGGATCCCTTTCATCGGCCCATCCGCAGCGGCCTTGATCGCAGCATTAACTGCTTCGGCCGTGACTTCCGTGTTCAAGTTGACGACCAGATCAACCACGCTGCCGGTGGCGACAGGCACTCGCATCGAGATCCCGGTCAGCCTGCCGTTCAGATCCGGAATGACCAAACCAACCGCTTTGGCAGCGCCCGTTGTGGTAGGAATGATGTTCTGCGCGGCGGACCGCGTACGGTACAGATCTTTGTGTGGCTGGTCCTGAACGTTTTGATCGTTCGTGTAGGCGTGCACGGTGGTCATCAGTCCCGAGTCGATGCCGAATGACTCGTGTAGCACTTTTGCCACCGGTGCCAGGCAGTTGGTTGTGCAACTGGCGTTGGAGACGCACTTCATGTCCGGCGTGAGTTTGTCGTCGTTGACGCCAAAGACGACGGTCAAGTCTGCACCATCTTTGGCAGGGGCACTCAATACGACACGTCTTGCGCCGGCGTCCAGATGCGTGTCGTAGCCTGCCCGGTCGGCGGTCTTCCGTGCGGTAAAAATGCCGGTACTCTCGATGCACACATCAACACCCAAATCGCCCCACGGTAGTTCTGCGGGATTGCGCATCGCCAGGGCTTTGATGTTCTTACCATTGACGATCAGGTTTTCGTCGTCGTAGGCCACTTCGCCTGGAAAACGACCGTGGGTACTGTCGTACTTCAGCAGCGTGGCCAAAGTCCGGTTGTCGGTCAGGTCGTTGATCGCCACGACCTCGAATTCATCGGATCGGGTGAGCAGATTGCGGAACGTCAGTCGGCCGATGCGACCGAAACCGTTAATTGCGACTTTGATCGCCACGTTTCTCTCCTTCGTCTAAAGACGTCATCTTTGTGATTTTGCGAATCGGGTATTATACTGCCGTGTCAAAACACCAGCAACCGGCGCGATCGGTCTCGTAGATCGGTCTCGTAACTCTGTCTCTGGGAGACGGAGAATTATGGCGTTCCACTCCGGATTCGAGCCTCGGAGCGGCTCGCATTCGGAGTGACGACTAACTCGAAATGCTGCAATCGTCTTCGTTGTGCCTGTTTTGCGAGGTCCCGCGATCGACTAAGATGTCAGTTGAGCCAGCCTACCGCAGCTGAGCGTTTCCCACCAAACACCTGCGCACCAAACCCACCCAGGAAACAATTCGATGACTCGATCTACGATAGTATTTCTGTTTCTGCTAATGACGCTGGCTGTCTCAATGAAAGCCACCACAGCAAGAGCCGCTGAACCCGCCGACTTGGCTCCTCAGCTGAGGAAGTTGCGTGCCGTTGGACTGCAAGGCCAGGGGCATCGTGATGCAATACAAGCCTGGAAGCAGTTGTCACAAGCCGATGTAAACCAGCTACCCGCGATCCTGGGTGGCATGAAAGGGGCCGGAAAACTGGCCGACAATTGGTTCCGCGCCGTGGTCGAGACTGTCGCACAACGGCAGCTTGACGGTGGTGGCAAGCTACCCATTCCAGCACTCGAGAAGTTCCTCGCCGATACCACGCAATCCCCACGCGCTCGCCGCCTGGCGTACGAATTGGTGGCCCAGGTGGACAAAACGGCCGAACAGCGATTGATCGCTCCATTGATTGACGATCCCAGTTTGGAACTTCGCCGCAATGCCATCGAACTGGCGCTCAAGGCCGCCGATGCGCGACTGAAGGCCGGTGAAAAAGAGCAAGTGACACAGGATTACCGGCGCGTGTTGCACGCCAGCCGAGATCTCGACCAGATCAAAGAAGCCGCGGAAAAATTGCGAGAACTCGATCAGCAGGTCGATCTACCTCGGCACATGGGATTCGTCTTGCGGTGGAAGTTGATCGGTCCGTTCGACAACACCGGTGGAATAGGGTTCGACAAAATCTATCCACCAGAAAACGGTGTTAATCTAGCAGCGACGTACGAAGGAAAGGTCGGTCAGGTGCGTTGGCAGGACTACGCAACGGAGGACGATTTCGGCATCGTCGATTTGAATGAAGGATATAAGCGTCCCAAGAAGAAGAAGGACTCTGCATACGAAATAACTGACGAACACAAAGGCACCGTGGCCTATGCGTATGCGGAATTCGATTCTGCCGAAAGCCGATCGGCTGATTTTCGAATCGGTTGTATCAACGCCAACAAACTGTGGCTTAATGGCACCTTACTGACGGCCAATCAGGTTTACCATTCCGGCATGGAAGTCGATCAATACGTAATGCAGACCAAGCTGAAAAAAGGGCGTAACACGATACTTGTGAAAGTCGCGCAGAACGAGCAGGAAGAAAGCTGGGCTCAACGATGGCAGTTTCAACTTCGCATTTGCGACGAGTTGGGAACGGCGCTCTTGTCGCAAGACCGCGTTGCGTTGAAACGTGGCAACGCCCCTAACGATCGTGTTACGCGGCGATAAAGACACGCGCCGCGCCATGCTGACGCGGGCCAACCTCATTTACTCTTTGAAACAAGACGAGCATCACCATGTATCGAACAGTAGCCTCTTTGGGATTCGTTTTTGTTGCGTTGGCCGTCTGCGGCGCTGACTGGCTGCAATTTCGCGGGAACAATGGAGCGAGTGTATCGCTGGACGAAGCGCCGCCGGATTCATGGGACGGCGAGACGAACATTGCCTGGCGGTCGGAATTGCCAGGGAAATCGGCCTCCAGCCCGATTGTCGTCAAAGGTCGAGTGATCGTGACGTCTTCCAGTGGGGTCAATCAAGATCGGCTGCACGTGCTGGCGTACGATGTCGAGACGGGAAGACAGATTTGGAGTCGTCAATTCTGGGCGACCGGTCGTACGTTGACTCATCCGTTCAGCGCCGTGGCCGCGCCGACTCCAGCCAGCGACGGCCAGCGCATTTTCGCGTTCTATTCGTCCAATGATCTGATCTGCCTGGACTTGGATGGAAATCTGTTGTGGTATCGCGGCCTGGCGTTCGATTTTCCGAAAGCCGGCAATGATATTGGCATGTCGTCGTCGCCTGTCGTCGCCGACGAAACCGTGATGGTGCAGATCGAGAGTCAGGGTGAGTCATTTGCCATGGGTGTTGATGTTGCGACGGGTGAAACGCGGTGGCGTGTCGATCGTGCACGCAACCCAAACTGGGCCTCGCCGGTGGTCATGCCCGGTAAGCGCGGTGGCAAGACGTCTGTTATCTTGCAGTCAAAGACCGGTTTGGTTGGTCATGATATACGGACGGGCGAACAACTCTGGAAATTCGAATTGCCCTGCGAAACAACGCCTTCTTTGGCGGTTAGCGACGACCGTATATTCGTACCCGCTAACGGGCTGACCGCGCTGGACCTGCCCGCCGGGGCGACCACGCCGGCCTTGGCCTGGAATTCCAGCCAGTTGAACCCGTCTCCGGCGAGCCCGATTGTGGCAGGTGATCGGGTCTACGCGGTGAACGGTGCCGGCGTGCTTTCTTGTGCTGATTTGAAAGACGGCAAACGTTTGTGGCAAGTGCGGATCGGAGGCCGCCACTGGTCGACGCCTGTCCTGGCCGGGAATCGGATTTTCTGCGTCAACGCCGACGGAAAGGCCAAGGTCGTACAGTTGGGCGAGTCCGGCAAGATCGTAGGCACTAACGATTTCGGCGAAACCGTCTTAGGTTCGCCAGCAGTGTCCGACGGGGCGTTGTACGTACGCAGCAACCGGTACTTGTGGAAGATCGCTGAGAAATAACTCCCTCCACGAGAAAGCCTCCACGATTGTGGTCGAGCGGATAGAGATTCAACAAACCGGTCCGCTGGATGCTGACATTCGTCCACCCGGTTCGAAGAGCATTACCAATCGCGCGTTGGTTTGTGCGGCGCTGGCCGAAGGTACGTCAACGCTTGAGGGGGCGCTGGACAGTGAAGACACGCAGGTCATGATCGAGTCGCTGGGGCGGCTGGGACTGTCAATTGAACATGATGCGGATGCCGCGAGGCTAACTGTAACCGGCGGCGCGGGTGCCGTTCCGCGGACCGAGGCAGATTTATTTGTCGCCAACAGCGGAACCACCATTCGCTTTCTTACCTCCATGCTAGCGGCGTGCCACGGCACGTTTCGTCTGAATGGGATCCAACGGATGCGAGAGCGACCGATTGCCGACTTGATTGACGCACTGAATCAGTTAGGTGGTCACGTGACCAGCGAGACTGACAACGGATGTCCACCAGTTCGGATCGACGGCACCGGCCTGGCCGGGGGAAGGGCCACAATTCGGGGAGACATCTCGAGTCAGTTTCTCAGCGGTCTGCTGATGGCCTCTCCAGCGGCGCGCGGTGATGTCGAATTGGCGGTCGATGGCGAATTGGTCTCCCAACCGTACGTTACGATGACACTCGCCGTGATGGAGGCCTTTGGCGTTCAGGTGAGCGCGGGCGACCTGATGCGTTTCGTGATTTCCCACGGCGATGGCTATCGCGCGGCACGCTATGAAATCGAACCCGATGCCTCGGCGGCCAGCTATTTCTGGGGCGCGGCGGCCATTGCCGGCGGTCGTGTGTTGGTGGAGGGTCTCACGCGCGATGCCCTGCAAGGTGATGTCGCATTCTGCGACTGTCTCGCTTCCATGGGATGTGCCGTCGAGCATCGGCCGGAAGGAATCCAAGTGACCGGTGGCGCGCTGCACGGCATCGATATCGACATGAATGCGATTAGTGATACGGTGCAGACATTGTCCGCCGTAGCCCTGTTTGCTGATGGCCCCACGACCATTACCGGCGTGGCACACATTCGGCACAAAGAGACCGATCGTATCGGCGATCTAGCGCGTGAGCTAAGAAGGGTCGGGGCGAAAGTTGACGAATTGCCCGACGGCCTGAGAATTAGTCCACGTCCGCTGCAAGGCGCGGAAATCGTCACCTATAACGACCATCGGATGGCGATGAGTTTGGCGCTGGTCGGGCTGCGAACGCCGGGAATCGTTATTCTTGACCCAAGTTGCACGCGGAAAACGTACCCTGGTTTCTTCAATGACCTGGCAATGTTGTGCGGGTAAGAACAATGTTCATTCACGAGAAAGATCCACTCGATCCAGACAGCGATTCGGAGACCCCCGAGCATGTCTTCTTCAACCGCCGCAAGTGGCTGGCGACGGCCGGTCTTGGGATTGGCGCGGCAGCGGTTGCCGGCTATCTGGGCTGGCGGACGTGGCGTGGTACTGACGAAGAAGTGATTGCTGGGGGTCAGGTCGAACCAACTTATGAAGGTCGACTGGCTGAACAGTTTCCAGCGCCGCGCGAGACGCAGTTCACTTACGGTCGACCGGAAACGGATCAGGTCGAAGCCGCACGCTACACCAACTTCTACGAATTCAGCAGCTTCAAGGATAGCTGGCGGTGGGTCGATTCGTTTGAACCATATCCGTGGACCGTAAAAGTAGCCGGTCTGTGTCGCAATGAGATTCGGATGGATTTGGCCGAGTTTCACAAATCGTATGCGGACGTCTTGGTGGAACGACAGTATCGTCATCGATGCGTCGAACGTTGGGCGATGGCTGTGCCCTGGACCGGAATTCCACTAGCGAGACTCCTGAAAGATGCCGACCCGTTGTCCACGGCGACCCATGTGCGATTTATTTCCTTCAATCGACCTGACCAGGCTTCGCAACAGCAATCCAGCGAATTTCCCTGGCCGTATGTGGAAGGTCTAACGATCGCCGAGGCAATGAACGAATTGACGCTGTTGACCACCGGTGTCTACGGACGTCCGCTGATCAAACAACATGGCGCACCATTGCGGTTGGTGGTGCCTTGGAAGTACGGTTTCAAGTCGATCAAGTCAATCGACCAAATCGAATTCGTCGATCACGAACCGGCGACCTTTTGGACAACATTGAGCCCTGGCGCCTATCCGTTTGAGTCCAATGTCGAACCGAATGTTCCGATACCGTGGCCGCAACATGAAGAGTGGATGTTGGGGACGAAAGAAGTTTTCCCAAGTCAACTCTACAATGGCTATTCCGATCAGGTGGCTAGTCTGTATCACGCCTGATAGAATTGGAGGCTATCGGCCCCAACTCCTACCGCGCCCCATTCCTGAGGTCAAACCATGATCCGCACATTGTCGCACGTTCTGGCTGTCTGCTGCCTGGTGTTTAGTTTCTCGGCAGTTGGACTTGGTGATGATCAGGCCAAGCAATTCAAACTGGGCATCATTGGCTTGGATACTTCCCATGTGCTTGCCTTCTCGAAGATCTTGAATGCCCCCGATGCGGCCGACGATGTTTCCGGTTGTCGCGTGGTGGCGGCCTATCCGAAAGGCAGTCCCGACATCGAGTCCAGTGTGAGTCGCGTACCTGGGTATACAGAAAAGGTGAAGGAACTGGGCGTTGAAATTGTGGATTCGATCGACGCCCTCATAGAACGGGTCGATTGTGTCCTGTTGGAAACCAACGACGGCCGACCGCATCTTGAACAAGCGCTACCGGTCATCAAAGCAGGCAAGCCGCTGTTCATCGACAAACCGGTGGCCGGGTCGTTGAAAGATGCCGTGGCGATTTATGCGGCAGCTGAAAAAGCAGGTGTGCCGATGTTCTCATCATCTTCGCTTCGTTACGGCAAAGCGACTCAGGCGGCACGGGGAGGTGCATTGGGCAAGATCACTCGCTGCGAGACCCATAGCCCAGCCAGTCTGGAATCGACGCATCCCGATCTGTTTTGGTACGGGATTCATGGCTGCGAATCGTTGTTCACCGTGATGGGGACCGGTTGCAAATCGGTTACGCGCACCGAAGAAGAGGGGAAGATCGTCGTGACGGGTAAATGGACCGATGGTCGCATCGGCATCTTCCGCGAAGGCCGCGGCTACGGTGGCCACGCAAAGGGTGAAAAGGGGGAAGCCGATGTCGGTGCCTATGATGGCTATCGCCCGCTGGTTGTGGAATTCGTCAAGATGTTCCGCACCGGCAAAGTTCCCGTAAGCGCCGCGGAGACACTCGAAATCTATGCCTTT
Source organism: Pirellulaceae bacterium (assembly GCA_030744725.1). GTDB lineage: Bacteria > Planctomycetota > Planctomycetia > Pirellulales > Pirellulaceae > ARS98. Next base: position 11,102 of record JASLPZ010000117.1, on the reverse strand, counting down.
ATGGAAGCGGCTGACGAGAGCAAACGAAAAGGTGGCGCCGAGGTAACGTTGGAAAGTGTGCTGAAAGCGGCGGGCGCGAAGTGACCTGATCGTCCGTGAGTTGTTTCTTTCATCTTGCCGAGAACGCATTGCCATGGTCCGTCTTCTTGTCGCGGGAGTTGTTTGCATTTCACTTGGTAGTTCGGTGAATATCGCTCACGCGAACGTGCGTGAATTCGATGTGGTTGTTTATGGAGGTACCTCGGCCGGGATCGCGGCTGCAGTGCAAGTCCGACGGATGGGCAAGACGGTTGTCGTGATCGAGCCCGGGCGGCATTTGGGTGGACTGACCAGTGGTGGCTTGGGCTGGACCGACAGCGGAAACAAATCTGTGATTGGCGGTTTCGCGCGAGAATTCTATCAGCGGATCAAACAGCATTACGATCAGCCAGCCGCCTGGGTGCACCAGCGATCCGAAGAGTACGATCGTTACCGCCCCGTCGACGATGCGATGTGGACGTTTGAACCGCGCGTGGCTGAACGTACCTACGAACGATTCGTCCAGGAACATGACGTCGTGGTGGTCCGAAATCAACGGCTTGATCGCGAGCGGGGTGTTGTCAAACAAGGTCAGCGAATCGTCTCGATCAAGGTCGAGTCCGGAGAGGTCTACCGAGGTAAAATGTTCATCGACGCCACCTATGAAGGTGACCTGATGGCGGCTACCGCCGTGTCGTACACCGTCGGGCGCGAAGGAAACTCGCAGTACGACGAGACGCTCGACGGCGTTCAGAAGCGCCAAAATACGCACAAACACCGGTTCCTTAAACAGGTCGATCCCTATGTCGTCCCTGGCGATCCAACCAGCGGTTTGGTCTCAGGCGTGCATGGCAGCGATCCCGGCGAGGACGGCGACGCGGATCGGCGCGTCCAGGCCTACTGTTTTCGCATGTGCATGTCGAACGTGCCGGAAAACTCAGTCCCCTTTCCTAAGCCTCAAGGTTATGACGAGCGGCGTTATGAACTACTGCTTCGCAACTTTGAAGCCGGCGACCTCCGCCTGCCGCTGAAGCCAGACATGATGCCCAATGGAAAGACGGACACCAATAACAACTGTGCGTTTTCCACTGACAACATCGGGATGAACTACGACTATCCCGATGCCGATTACGCGCGTCGTGCCGCAATTGTCAAAGAGCACGAAGTCTATCAGCAGGGACTGATGTGGACGCTGGCGAACCATCCCCGCGTGCCAGAGTCGATTCGCCAAAAGATGTCGCAGTGGGGGCTGGCCAAAGACGAATTTGTCGACAACGGGAATTGGCCGCATCAGTTGTACGTTCGCGAGGCGCGAAGAATGGTCGGCGACTTCGTCATGACCGAGTTGGACTGCCGCCGGATTCGCATCGCAAAGGACTCAATCGGAATGGGTTCGTACAACATGGACTCGCACAATATCCAACGCTATGTCACCCCAGAGGGCTTTGTCCAAAACGAAGGGGACGTGCAAGTGTCACCTGGCGGCGCCTATCTGATCAGCTATCGCAGTATCGTTCCGAAGGTTGGTGAAGCAGAAAATCTGTTGGTGCCGGTCTGCTTATCGTCATCCCATATTGCCTACGGTTCGATCCGCATGGAACCGGTCTTTATGGTGCTTGGCCAATCCGCTGCGACTGCCGCAGCGCTCGCCATTGATAGCAACATCTCCGTGCAAGACGTGCCTTACGAAAAACTCAAGGCCCGGCTAGTCGCGGACAAACAGGTGCTCGAGTGGATCGGCCCACGGCCGCCTGCACGATTCTCGCTCGACCCCGCCAAATTGCCGGGACTGGTATTTGACGATGAAGCCATGACGCGAACTGGAGTTTGGCTACGAAGTTCAGCGAACCCTGGTTTTGTGGGTTCGCACTATTGGCACGATAGCCACGAAGGACTGGGGAAAAAGTCAGTGCGATTCAAGATTACGGTGAAGTCGGCGGGCAGGTACGAGGTTCGTTTGTCCTACACCGCGAACCCAAATCGGGCGACCAACGTCCGAGTCAGCACGCAACATGCCGGCGGGCAAAGCGCTGGCAATATCAATCAACGGCAGGAGCCACCGATCGACAAGAGCTTCATTTCGCTCGGCAAGTTCGGTTTTGAACCTGGCAAGCCAGCCTGGGTCGAGATCACCAACGACGGCGCTGATGGTCATGTCATCGCCGATGCTGTTCAGTTGCTATTGCAAGATGACGCATCTTGCGGAGGGAACTCTCCTCGCAGGCTTTTTCGCTTTTAAATACGGGAAGAAGCCGGCAGGGTGCCCCTTCTCCCCACTCCCCTCGGGGAGAAAGATAGGATGAGGGGGTAAACTGCTAAATGACATCAAGCCACCCCTCATCCGGCCTTCGGCCACCTTCTCCCGAAGGGAGAAGGACATATTCAAGGCTCTCCTGAACCTCCAAAGCAAAGAAGTCTCCTCGCGGGATGCTCATCGGATGGAAAACAGACGAATTCAGCTTCTGGCAGAGAATGGTAGAAACCATCCAACAGCGGTTGATGACCTCCCGCCGGATCGCTAGAATCGGCTGTTTCGTAGGTATCTTGCGGTACTCGCCGGGTACCGATTTGATTGCTTGGAGGGACGAACCTTGGTTGCCAATCGGACCACAATGGCCAAAACGGGTCAGGTCGAACAGAAGTGGATCCATGTGGATGCCACGGATAACATCGTGGGACGTTTGGCGTCCGACATTGCGACGCTCTTGATGGGCAAGCATCGCCCGATCTACACGCCCCACGTCGACACGGGCGATTTTGTGATTGTCACGAATGTAGAAAAGGTGGCCCTTACTGGCAATAAGTGGCGAGACAAGACGTACACCTGGTACACCGGGTACCCGGGGCAGCGTAGTGTGACGGCTGGCAAACGTTTCGAAAAGAAGCCGGAGATGATATTGCACGAAGCCGTCCGACGGATGCTCCCCAAGAACAAGTTGGGTCGCAAGATGCTCTCCAAACTCAAACTTTTTGTGGGCCCCGATCACCCCCATCAAGCACAAAACCCCGAAACACGCGAGCTTGGCAAAAAGTTCGTTGTCAAGAACTAGCCGCATTTTTTACAAGAGTGAGAATCCATGCCTGTTGTACAAAAAAGAGACAAGATTAACGGCGACGCTTTGGGCACGGGCCGGCGGAAGTCGTCTGTAGCGCGTGTTCGCATTCGCGAAGGTAAAGGTGCGATCAAGATCAACAATCGTCCGATCGAAGAGTACTTTGCAAACGACCAGGACCGTGCGGCCATTCTTGCGGTGTTGGATGCAGCCAAACGTCGTGATGCCGTGGATGTGCTGATTCGTGCTGGTGGTGGAGGAACGACCGGCCAGGCAGGTGCGTGCCGCATGGGAATCGCTCGAGCGTTAGTCAGCTACGACGAAGAGTTGTTTCCGGCCATGCGTGACGGCGGCTTTTTGACACGAGATTCTCGTATGAAAGAGCGCAAGAAGTGCGGTCTACATGGTGCTCGACGCGGAACGCAATTCTCGAAACGTTAACGTCAGTTTCAGATCGAATCCGAACATTTCCAACGGCCTGCGGCATCGTGCCGGCAGGCCGTTGTTCTTTAGGGTTGCATTTCGCCAGCTTCTTGGTGGCTCTCAAGCGCGTGCCGATTCACGGTAGCGGCTGTTCGCCGTTTGGACTCATGAAACAAAGCGCCGCGGACGCGACACGTCAGTGCATCACGTACTAGGCAGTGCCCGTGGCAGTCACAGCCTTGGTCAGGTACTGCAGAATGTCTCGAACTGAGACGATTCCCGTCAATTGGCCTTCATCATCCACAATCGGCAAATGACGATAACCGCCGACATCCATCCGCTGCAGTGCAAACACCAGCTTGGCGTTGGCTTCAAGCGTTTGGGGACTTGGTGTCATGAAGTCACTAACAGGGCGGTCGCCGAATGCGGTGACGTTGACATTTAGTTTCATCAGCGCGTCGCGTTCGCTGAAAATACCGATCGGCTTGCCGTCCTCGGCTACGATGAGGCAGCCGATTTTCTGATCCACCATCATTCGCAGCACATCACGAACCTGCATCCCTGGCTCGATCGTGATCGGCTTTTTGGGTTCGAGCACGCTGACGCGATCCGTAAGCAGATTCTGTTCGAGTTCCGATTCCGGTGTCTGCAGATGGAGATCGCTCAACGGCTGACCACATCCGCTGCATTCATCGACACCAGGGATATTTTCGGCTCCGCAGGATGGGCAATCAATCATGACACTGTCCAGGTTTCGCCGGAGTTGAAGAGTTTGTTTAGATCGCCTTCACCTCGCTTTTCACGCGCGGCGGCGACTTGCCGATTCAATTCGACATCGTAAAGTGGCGCTTCGATCGCACGGAACACGCCGATCGGCTCGGGGAAGCCGTCTTCGTGTCGCATCCGACTGAGCAGATAGGCCAAGCTGGGTTCGGTTGACTTCTCGTCATGAAAGAGCAGATCGTCTTCGGTGATACCTTTGCCCAATTCGACCACTTCGGGTTCCAGGCCATTCAGCCGAATTCCCTTGTCGCGGTTGGCACCAAAAATCAACGGTTTGCCATGTTCCAATTCGATCGTGTTTTCGGCTTTTGTCTTCCGGTCGCTGGCATAGTCCCAAGCACCATTATTAAAGACGTTGCAGTTTTGATAGACTTCCACGAATGCCGTGCCCTGGTGTTCGGCGGCCCGCTTCAGTGTCTTCTCCAGATGTTTGATGTGCGTATCGATCGAACGGGCGACAAAAGTCCCTTCGCAGCCGATTGCAATCGACAGCGGGTGCAATGGATTGTCGATCGCACCCATGGGCGAACTCTTGGTTTGCTTCCCCAGCGGCGAAGTGGGCGAATACTGGCCTTTGGTCAAACCATAAATCCGGTTGTTGAACAGTACAATATTGATGTTCAAGTTGCGACGAATGGCATGGATCAGGTGGTTACCACCAATGCTCAATCCGTCGCCATCACCGGTCACGACCCAAACCATCAAGTCTGGGCGCACGGACTTAAGACCAGTAGCGAGCGCCGGCGCGCGGCCGTGAATGCTGTGAATCCCAAATGTGTTCATGTAATACGGAAACCGGCTCGAGCAGCCGATCCCGGAAATGAAGACGATCTTCTCGCGTGGCACTCCCATGGAAGGAAGCATCTTTTTCATCTGAGCAAGAATGGAATAGTCGCCGCAGCCGGGGCACCAACGGACATCTTGCCTGGTGGCAAAATCCCCCGCTTTCAGTACAGGAAGCTCGGTAGTCATCTGAATCCTATTCAGTTTGGTCCCTATGCACGTAGGTATTGTTAGCGGAGTAATTGTTTGATCTTGGAAATGATCTCCGCAACGGAGAACGGTTTGCCTTGGATCTTGTTCAATCCAACGGGATCCTTGAGGTACCGATCACGAATCAACGATCGCAGTTGACCCATGTTCAACTCCGGCACCAAGATCGTCTCGTAGCTGTCGAGAATATCGCCCAAGTTGGCGGGGAACGGGTTCAGATACCGAAGGTGGGCGTGAGCGACCGAAAGTCCTAGACTCTGGCACGTGCGGACCGCGGTTGTGCAGGAACCATACGTTCCTCCCCAGCTCAGCAGCAGCAGATCGCCTTGGGACGGTCCGCGGACTTCCTGCGCAGGAATATCGTCCGCGATCATGGCGACCTTCTTGGCGCGGGTGCGCGTCATCTGTTCATGGTTATTCGGGTCGTAACAAACGTCACCTGTGATATCTTCCTTTTCGAGGCCGCCGACTCGATGCATCAAACCTGGTGTTCCTGGAACGGCCCATGGGCGAGCGAGTCGTTCATCCCGTTGGTAGGGCTGAAACTGTTCGTCACCATTGCTCGGACCAGGGTGCTCGATCGGAATCTCGGGCAGGGTGTCCGCATCAGGGATCAACCAAGGTTCGGAGCCATTGGCGATGTAGCCATCGGTCATCAAAATCACTGGCGTCATGAAACGTACGGCGATTCGCCACGCTTCCTGTGCAACATCGAAGCAGTCCGAGGGACCGCTCGCCGAAATGACTGGAATTGGCGATTCCCCGTTGCGCCCGTACATGACCTGCATCAGGTCGGACTGTTCCGTCTTGGTGGGTAGGCCGGTGCTGGGACCGCCTCGCTGCACATTGACAATGATCATTGGCAATTCCAAGATCATCGCCAGACCCATCGCTTCGCCTTTCAAAGCGATACCCGGGCCACTGGAGGCCGTGATCGCCATCGATCCGGCGAATGCCGCGCCGATCGTCGAGCACATGGCGGCGATTTCGTCTTCAGCCTGAACCGTGCGAACTCCGAAGTTCTTGTGCTTGCTTAATTCGTGCAGAATGTCACTGGCGGGTGTAATGGGGTACGTACCATAAAACAGCTCTTTTCCGCTCTTCTTGGCCGCCGTCATCAGCCCCCAGGCCAAGGCCTGGTTTCCCATCATGTTCTTGTAGTTACCGGGTACCAATTTGGCTGGTTCGACTCGATAATTGCTGACAAAGGCGTCGGTGGTCTCGCCATAATTCCAGCCAGCCTTCAACGTCCGGCGATTCGCATCAGCGACACTTGGGCGGGATCCAAACTTGTCTTCGATGAACCGCAGCGTTGTGTCGAGCTTGCGACCATAGAGCCAGTACAGGAGACCCATCGCGAAGAAGTTGCGGCAACGATCCGCCTCTTTCATGCTGAGCCCCAAACCATCCACGGCGACGCGCGTCAGTTTGGTCATGGAGATTTCAAACAGCTGATAGTCGTCCAAGCTATCGTCTTCCAGGGGACTCACGTCGTATTTGGCGAGTGCCAACCCTTTCTTATCGAAAGCGTCCTTGTTAACGATCAACGCGCCACCCGGGTCCAAGTCGGCCAAGTTGGTCTTCAAGGCGGCAGGGTTCATTGCCACCAAAGCATTCAGGCTGTCACCCGGCGTGAAAATATCCTGTGACGAGAAGTGAACTTGGAATCCGCTGACGCCTGCCAAGGTGCCACGCGGCGCGCGAATCTCTGCGGGAAAGTCGGGAAACGTGGCGACATCATTCCCAAGTTGCGCGGACGTGCCAGTCAGTTGACCGCCGGCAAGTTGCATACCATCCCCCGAGTCGCCCGCCAGTCGCACGGTGGCGCCCTCCAATACGATCGTCGCCTTAACTGATGTGGGATGGTCCTCTGCAGAGACGGACATGGCTTACTCGCGCTGTCGCTTGGATTGGATAGTGAAAAGGAAACACGTCGCTGGGCATCTCGCCAATTGGGCTACGCGCCTTCACGCTCTTGCGTGGAGTGGTGGGGGGAAGGTGGTAGATTGTAAACCACAGATGGAAAATGCGCGACGAGGTAATGCAAGACGTTGGATGCCTTCACGAAGCCCTGAGGGTGGCCAGTCTCGTCAACAATGGGCAACCGGCGATAGCCGCCGAATGACATTTTTGCGATCGCTTTGCCGACCGTATCGTTGATGCCCATCACAACTGGATCCTTAGTCATGACGTCGGCGATTGGACCACCAAGATCGACTTCATTGGCCATCAGCTTCAAGGCATCCCGCTCGGTGAAGATACCCAGCAATTCTTCCCCATCGCAGACTAAAGCGGCACCGCGCTTGGAAGCCTTCATCTGCTGAAATACGTCACGGACCGTCACGTCAGGACGTACGACCAAAGGGTCTGATGCGTAAATATCTTCGACGGTTTCCAAACTTAGATTCAACTGAGCAACCAAATCATCACCCCCTGCTTTTTCACGACCAACGAGTTTCTCATCATCGCAATGGACTGGTTCTTCGGTGATATCGACCCTGTCCCGAGCAGGGGATTATAAGTTCCCTGAACGACCATGTGGGTGTTTTGAGACATTATCAACTCAACGTAACAACCAGCCCAAGCCCAGTATTCCTCAAAATTAACAGTGCCGCGTAAAATGGACAAGGGAGGTAATCCGCCTGTCGAGCACAATCTCAGAATTCCGCACACTTTGCTTTCGGGCTAAGTTTGTGCCGAGATTCACTTATTCAGTCGCGCTTGTCCGGCTTTGGTCCCTCATAGAATTCGGTGATGTCGATCCCCTGTCGCTGCTCTTGCTCGACCAACTTGACTTTGGTTTCCAGCTGCTCCACGCGACGCAGCAATTGTGGGATCAGATCGGGCGTCTTATCAGCGATAATCGGACGTGGTACCAGCGGATACTTAAGGTGTCGTTGCAGCGCCGCGAACAGATACAGAGGCTCTTTTCCACGGTTGGAAAAGGCGATTTTCCCCTCTTTTTCGCCGAATAGAACCGCCGCCTCCGGTTCTAGTTCCCGGCCAGCTCGATGCGAGCGTTGTACCTGGTAGTACCGGCTGCGGACGTAAAGCAGATCCGCAAGATCGATCAACCCGATTTGCCGGCGGACGACCAAGATCCAACTGCGCCACTGCCCATCGTAGATCGGGTCTTCTGCCATCGCGGTCAGGCCCGGATCATAACGGAGTCGATTCCGGCAGAGGACTTCGAAATGAAACAGGAACATGCCCTGTGGCGATGCCTCATTGGCCCGAAACTCGGCTTCGGCCTGGAGCACTTTGAGCCCGACGCGGATGTCGAATCGCCCCCCCTCTTTTTCGGCCTCACGCATCAAATATGTCTGAAACGGTGTGAAATAGTGCGGCAAACTCGCCATCGCCGTCGCCAACACCCCAGCGTGCTCAAGCTCGGTACGCATGAAATCGATCGCCATTGGCAACTTCGTCGACGCCAGCAATTCCTCTCCCGTCTGCCGTAGGAGGTCCTGCATTGGCAGATTCTGCGGCAACCGCTCGGCGAGCGTACCAAAGAAATAGGCCTGTTCGACGTACTCTTCGCGTTCGAGCATCATTGGTTGGATTCGTGGGCTGCACGCCTTGGGAAGACACTGTGACAACGCATATAATATCAAGCTGGCGACACCTTGCTGAACCGCCGACCGATTTGACCTGTCAAACTGGCAAATCAAACCAAAATCCCTTTATCCCAAGCGTTCCTGGATCTACGAAAGATGCCCATGCCACGCAGTTTTTCCTCGGTTCCCGAAGCCGTCGACGCAATTCGGCTAGGTGAAGTTGTCATCGTCGTCGACGCAGAAGACCGCGAGAACGAGGGTGATTTTATCTGTGCCGCGGAAAAAGCGACGGTCGAGAATATCAACTTCATCCTCGGCGGACGCGGGCAACTCTGCGTTCCGGTGCTGGCGGATGTTTGCCGGCGGCTGGAACTGGCGCCCCTTGTCGACACCAACACGTCCCCCCTGGGGACAGCCTACATGACGCCCATCGACCACGGTTCCACCAAGACCGGCATTACGGCCGAAGAACGTGCGAAGACCATTCGATCGATCGTCGACACGACCACCGGCCCCAGTGACTTTGTGCGTCCCGGCCATGTTTATCCGTTGTTGGCTAAAGAAGGGGGCGTGCTGCGGCGAGCTGGGCATACTGAAGCAGCTGTTGACTTATGCCGCATGGCGGGCCTGGCACCGGCAGGTGCGCTCTGCGAGGTGCTTAATGAGAACGGTGATCGAGCTACTCGTGACCAACTTCTTGAAATTGCCGAGCGACATGGCTTGCAAATCATCTCGATCGAACAGTTGATCGCCCACCGTCGTGTTAGCGAGAAACTGATTACGCGGGCTGCCGAAGCCTCACTGCCGACACGCTACGGTCAATTCCAGCTGGTGGTTTACGATGTGAAATACGAAAGCCAACAGCCGCTGGCGCTGTTCATGGGTGATCTGTCCAGAGCTGCCGTTCCGTTGATCCGCCTGCATTCGAGTTGTTTTACTGGTGATTTGGTCGAATCGCTGCGATGCGATTGCGGCGATCAATTCCACATGGCGCTGCAGATGATCGAACAAGACGGCGTGGGCGCGCTGATCTACCTGCCGCAAGAGGGACGCGGCATCGGTCTGGTCCAAAAGATCAAGGCTTACGAGTTGCAAGACGGAGGCATGGACACGGTCGAAGCCAACTTGGCCTTGGGGCACAAAGCAGACATGCGCGACTACGGGGTAGGGATTCAGATTCTGAAAGATCTGGGACTTAGCCGAGTTCGCTTACTCACCAACAACCCGAAGAAGACTGACGCCTTCATCTACGGCGGCTTTGACTTGGAAGTGGTGGATCAGGTGCCCATTCTACCACCTGCCAATGAACACAACGCCCACTATCTGGAAACCAAACGCGACAAACTGGGGCACAAACTTCCACCAGCGGAGTAGCCTTTTGACTGTGCAATCATCAGCAAACTCAGCTAAACCAGTTTCGCGTCCGCCAATTCCGGTCGCCTTGAATTCGCGAAGTCCGCTGGACGCACCGACGCCGGTTACACAGCAAGCTCCGGCGGCAGCGCCGATTCGCCCCGCATCGGCAACGCTCAGTCCCGCTGACAATCCAGCGATCAGTCCCGCATAGAAGCAGTCGCCAGCTCCTGTTGTGTCGATCACGAGTCCCGGCGGCGTAAGGCGCAGAGGCGCAAAGAAGAGAACAGCGGATGAAACAACCTGCTTTGCGCCTTCGCGCCTTTGCGTGAGACCCTTTTTTCAAATCTATTCTCGCAGCCCATTGACCACGCGCGAGATGCCGTCTTTTATCAGTTCTTCGCCGAAGTTGATCAGCAACCCAAGTCGCCTGTCTGTCAGCCTCAGATAAGTCAGCAGTTGTTTCTTATTGACGGGCGTCACTTTCTCGACGGACTTTAATTCGATAATCACCTTTTCTTCGACGATCAGATCTGCTCGAAATCCTTCCTCGAACTTGATACCGTCGTAGACAATCGGTACCGCCACTTGACGATCGACCACCAGCCCTCGCTTTCGCAACTCGTGCATCAAGATGACTTCGTAAACAGTTTCGAACAACCCAGGGCCAAGTGTTGTGTGAACCTTGAAGGCAGCATCAACGATTTCTCTAGCGATTTCGTTTTCTGTCATATGTATGGAGTCTCGATTGTGGGCTCAACACTTTTCTTTGGTCCAATTCTGAATTTGCACTATTTGTGTGTGAGCGTTGCATCCACGGCGTCGCGCCTCGAGAGAGTGGGCGGCATTCGGTACAGATCGGCACGCTCAAGGCATGTGTGATTCTGGGGATTCGCTTGTGCACGGTTCCCTACCCACAGCG
>JASLPZ010000116.1:0-18735 GCA_030744725.1 Pirellulaceae bacterium | reverse complement strand
CGAAGGAAGTGGTTGTGATACAACTTCTTAGATGCTCTTGGAGGCTCAAGAATTCCCCGGATCATGAATAATCCGGGCTAAAGCCATCCCCACCGCTGATTGTCTCATGATTCTGCATCAGATTCCCGAAACTGAATGTCGATCGGAAACTAGGAGCGAGTCCTGCGGCAGGATTAGCGAGCAGTGAATTGCCAGCTTGTGCGTCGGTTTTAAGTCGATCATCATTGACCCCTCCTGCCATTCTCTGAAGCTCCAACGTCGTCATTTCGCGCCTCTGTCGAAACATATCGAGGGCTTGCCGGATGTAGCTTGACCGGTCCAACTGCTCGACTGTAGATGAGTATTCCTTTGCCTGGTTGGAGTTCACGGCCACGGGGTTGGAGTTCACGGCCACAGGGTTGGAGTTCACGGCCACAGGAGATGAGTAATGCGTGGAACGCATTGAGTTCAGATCTTCCTTAAGGCTGTTATAGAGCGAGCGTGCAGGATCTATGACCGATGTGGCGAAGTTGTCAACATTGTTTTGGATAACTGCCAGCTGGGCTAACGCCTCGTCAGCGATTCGCACGGCGTCAGCGGCATTCGATCCCAAGCCAGACTTGGAGCCCCCCGTGGCAAGTTGATCGAGCATGCCGGTGGGACCACCCAGGGAGGCCGCCTGTACACCGGTAATGGATAAAGTCGAGAAGCTGCTTGGGTTGCTCGACAGTGCGAACTGCAACTGCTTGGTGGTGGTGGTAACAGTGGTGGTGGTGGAACTGTTGGAGACCGTAATCGGGTCAAAATCACCTTTCTTAAAGCCGGGATCAAATTCAAGTGTGAAACTACCTGATGCGTTGCTGAAAGAGAATTGATTGCCATCGCCAGTAAGCGCCTGGCCGTTGATTTCCGCCTTGGCATCTTTGCCGTTGGCCGTTCCATCGCCATTACCTTTTTCGATTTCGAAATCTCCAGACGTCACTACCACGGAGATAACTGCGTCGCTGCCGTAGTCGACGCTTTTGAGGATAATGTCATGTTTCTTGACTGTTGCGGTCACACCTGTCACAGAGGATTCCGCGTTGATGCGATCGCGAACGGCCGTCAACGATTCATCTTCGCTGACCGAGATCGCAACACTACCGAGGTCACCTGAGACGGTGAAGGTGGCGTCTTCTTCGACTGTGCCGCCTTTGTCGCCTTTGCCGCCTTTGTCGCCTTTGTATTTGAGCTCGGCTTGTTTCGCTTCCTTGAGGAGTTCCCCAGTGATCGTCTGGCTGGAATTGGCGTCTATTGAATTAACCTGAAAATCGCCGATCTGGTCACCGTTGACACCTGAGATTGTCGTGGTGTAACTATTAGCACCATGAACGGTCACCGGCGCATTGAGTACTTGCTGTCCATTGATTTCGGTGGCGGCCAGTCGATTGATCTCATCAATGGCGTCGTTGATGGCGGACTGATTGGCAGCCCGCTCCGTGCCAGTCAATTGTTGGCCAACGTCTGCTGCAGCTTTCTCACGAATCGTTTCGATCTGGGTCTGTATTTGGTCGAATATGGACTGAATCTGACCGACGTTATCTGCGGCGGCCGCGATCCTCGACAGTGTGCGGTCCATGATTCCCCGCTGGGTATCATTCGTACTGAGTGAGAGCATCCCGGTGGGGTTGCTGCTTATGGTTGACTGCGAGGCGCCGAGGTTTGTAGCGGCTTTTTGGAGGCCAGGAGCCGTTGTTTGAAGGCCAGGAGCCGTTTTTTGTTCGGAGAGCAAATTCAGAAGTAAGCGCTCCGCGCCGGACAATCTTGCTCCGATACGCATTGTCATTCGCTCCAGGGTCTGCGCATTCGCCACTGCCGCCTAATCCGGACGAGACGAGGCTGACTTAATGTTCGCCGCGAGGACAGGAACCGATTCCTGAGAAGTGAATCGCAGCGGCCGAGTGCCGCAGCATCGAATGATGATTGACGGCTTCGGTGCATCACACACAAAAGGAAACGGGTTGCACACTCCAAATGCCTTTGTGGACGTGACAATAAAACAGTAGGTCACGAAAACGCGATTGTCAAATCGACAGAACCTGACTTACCAGTCGTAGGATGAGCACCTCTGCCCGTCAATCCTACTGCGACGGGTATGCATGAGCGCCCGTTCTACGGGTAAGTTTCGATCTGCCCGTCGCCTAAATGGCGCCTAAATGCGCCTTAATGGGACACCCCCGAATTCAGCACTTGTCAAAAAGAATGGTGAGTTCACAGAGATCCACCGTTCGAGTCTAGAGACTCGGCGCCGGTACCCAACGCCGTGATCCAGGCTTGCTGTTTGAGCTACCAAGCATTCTGTTTGGTGAACCTGCCCATCAAATCATGGGCTATTTCTTGTTTTCTCCTAAGAAATCGGTTTCTGAATCGTCTTATCTGCAGACGGCCAGGTTTGGCGAGTGCTCATGACACAGCGGAATTGCCCCGAAACTGACCTCCACGATCCTGGTCGTTGGATTAGTTCCACGGTCCAGCAGTATGAAGGTGCGCTCGTTCGCTATGCCACACAGATTACCGGCGATCTCGATCGCGGACGCGACGTGGTTCAGGACACATTCTTACGATTATGCAAGCAGGACCCTGAACAGTTGGACGGCCGATTGGCTCAATGGCTGTTTACAGTTTGCCGAAATCGGGCCCTCGACATCCGCCGCAAGGAGGACCGTATGAAGACGATGACTCAGGAACAGGTGGCTGCCCAGTCCGCCACCGACGGCGACATCGATCAGGTTGCGCGTCAGGAAACGGTCGATCAAGTCTCGCGGTTTGTTGAGGGGCTCTCGGAGAATCAGCGCGATGTCGTGCGGCTGAAGTTTCAAAACGGACTAAGCTACAAGGAAATTGCGGCGATCACCGAACTATCCGTCAGCAATGTCGGGTACTTGATTCACACGGCCATCAAATCGCTGCGCAAGGACTTGCACGTCGATTGCAACTAAGCAGTGTTGGCCAGCGTGGTTGCAGTCCACGCTGGCCGGACGGATTCGATCCGTCAGAAATCAATCCGGAGATAACGACATGATCGATCTCAACGACCCCAGGCTGACGGCTTTTGCGTTGGGCGAACTGGACGATGCTGAACATCAGGAGATTGAATCCGCAGTTCAAGCCTCGCCAGAATTGCAACACGAAGTTGCGGTGATCCAGCAGAGCGCGAAACTGTTGCAGGCGTCTCTGGGGGCGGAAGCGTGCCCCAGCCTGACTGCTGCGCAGCGCGCGGCCATCGAAGCAGAGTCGGCTTCATCGGCGACGGTGCAATCGGCGCCAAAACCAGTCGCAAACCGTTGGTCCATGCGCAGGGCGATCTCGCTAGCCGTAGTTGCCAGCCTGCTCCTGGTTGTCGTGGGGGGTACGGCGATTGTCACCTTGGATCTCGATCGTTTCACGTTGATAAGCTCTGCTGATCGTCATGACGCGCCACAGTCCTTGGAGGAAGCGTCAACAGAGCCGACGCCGGCCGAAAGTGACATGAGTTCGCCAGTAGTTGATGTCCGTGATTTCGATGGAGATGAAGAACCGTCCACCGAAGCCGGATTGGGCAATCGTGGTGAAGACGATTCTACGAGAGGTCTTGGCGAAAGTGAAATGACGCCGCGTTCCGAGCCTGGACGAGTCTTATCCTTCTCGGCAGGAAAACCGGCGGAAGAAATGCAGCTGCGCGAGATTGACGAAGTTCGGGAGGCCGAACCGTCAAGCGAGACGACAAGCGGCCAGGGTGTGCAACCGCGCGGGCGGAGAGCATTGTCGGGTAGTGAAGCGGCAGGCGAAGGAGAAAGGCCCCGGCGTCAAACTTCGCAGCGTTTGGCGATGCCCGAAGAAGCGCCATTCCAAAGTGGTCTTGGCAGAAGTGGAGGTGAACTTAGCGGATCTGTAGCGTCGGACGGGCCTGTGATCCGATCTCCGTCCACTGGCGGTTTTGCGATTGGTGAAAAGTCGGCGACGAGCCGAGGTTCGATTTCGGCAGCATCACCGGTTCCAACAGACAACTTGTCAGCCACCGATCCGGCCAAACCCGCAGAGAATTCCGTCACCCGTGGTGGACGAAACTTACCTTCGGACCTCTCCAGCGTTCGCGACGGATTAGAACGTCTTGACGAGTCGAAGGAACAAGATCTACCGATGTTGCTGAAGAAGCAATCTGATGGCGATCCTGTTGGAGGTGATGACGGCGAGGATAGTGCATCCTCTGACGAGAAGATCGCTACGGCGCGCCAGAACAACAAACGAAACAAGGCTGCCAAACAGGCTGACAAGACGACGTGGGTGCGTTCACGAGCCACGCCAAACGCATCGCAATTGATGATTGGCGATCACGACGGCTTGCCGCTCGAGGGGATGCAAGTCAACGTGCTGGTCGATGGATTTCGAGCCCGCGTGCTGTTGGACTTGTACTTTTTTAACAATCGGGGCGGACGATTCGAGGGTAATTTCAAGCTGCGACTGCCCAATGAAGCTTCGCTGTATTACTTTGCCTTTGGGCAGTCGGCATACGAGTACCGTCCGATGGTGGATCAACTGGCCAGCAAAGGATTCTTGTCGGGAGACTTGATCCGGGCTGCAAGTCTGGATCCACGCGGCATCATGAGGTCTCGCGAAGGCAGTTGGACGGACGTCAAGGAAGCTCGCGTTGTGCCGCGTGAGAAGGCGGCGCACGCGTATAGCGAAACGGTTCGTCGTCGTGTTGATCCGGCCCTGGTCGAATGGTCGGGTGCCGGCGTCTTTAACGCTCGCGTGTTTCCCTTGATGCCGAACAAGCTGCATCGCGTGGTCGTTGGGTACGACGTTAACCTGCAACAGCAGGGCGACGACCTGGTGTATGCCTTGGATCTGCCTGTGGATCAGGGCGAGTGCGTGGTTGACCTGAACGTGTCGGCAATGCCTGGAGTCATGGCCGAAGTGACCCCTGACGCTCGTCCGTTCACGTCTGGCGGTCGCGCCTACTACAACTTCAAGGACCCCGAAGATCAGGCGATTAGCGTCCGCTTCAAGAATGCGGGTTCAGTGCTGCTGACCGGGGCCGACGAGCCAGCGGGTGAGTTCTTTGTTTCGCGGCTGACTCCCAGATTGTCTGGTGACGAGACCAATGCCAGTTCTCCCCGTGCGTTGTTCCTGCTGGACACGTCGCTCAGTTCGCGGCCGGAGAAGTTCAACGTATGGCTGAATATGCTGAAGGCCGTTCTGGCAGAGAATCGTGATTCGATTGACGAGTTTGCGGTACTGTTTTTCAATATTGAATCCGATTGGTGGCAGGACGGGTTTCGTAAGAACAATGTGGAGAACGTGGATCGACTATTGGCCGATTGCCACTCCTTGTCTCTCGAAGGCGCGACCGATCTGCGGCAGGCGTTGCGGGAGGCTACGCAGCCGGAATGGGCCAAGGAGAGTGCCGCCCAGGATTCACCACGCCCCGACCTGTTTCTGCTCAGCGACGGCGCCGTAACGTGGGGCGAAATGAATGTCCATCGACTGAGCCAGACACTGCAGAAAGCAGAATCCGGGCCGCTGTTCGCTTATCAGACTGGGATGACGGGAACTGCAGTCGGGATGTTGGAACATCTGACCCGCGAAACTGGTGGTGCGGTTTTTTCGGTCATCAACGAAAGTGAGATCCCGCAGGTTGCTCGGGCACATCGACAGCGACCGTGGCAATTGGTCGATGTTGCGCTACCCGGCGGTCGCGACGTGCTGGTGGCTGGGCGACCGAAGTTCATCTATCCAGGTCAGTCGCTCTTGGTTGCTGGACGCGGTCGGCCGGACGCGGAGGCAACTGTCCGGGTACGCCGCGGCAATCAGCAGCACGTGGTCGAAGTGGCCATCGATCGAACGCTCGATTCGACTCTGGCACCTCGCGTCTATGGTCAGGTTGCCGTCGGTCAGTTAGAGGATCTGGGTAGCCGGGTCGAAGACGTGGCAATTGCATACGCCCGGCATTTTCGCGTTACCGGCCAGACATGTTCGTTGCTGATGCTGGAAAGTGAGGCTGACTACAAGCGATTCAATATCAAGCCCCAAGAGGATGCCTTCCTGGTACGCACCAGTCCATCAGCGGATCTGATCACCGCCAAGCTGGATGAACTGGCCGATCATCTGGGCAATGCCAAGACGGAGTTAACGGATTGGCTGAGCAAGTTGGAACGAACACCCGGTTTGCAATTCAAAGTGCCGACTGCGCTGCGGTTGGTTTTGGACCGTCTGCCGCGGAAAGCGTTTGAGGTCCAGCAGGCGCGTCTGGTTTGTTCGCAAAGAAAGAACGACGACACTCCCAAGGAGTTCCTGCGCCTGTTGGACAGCGGGCGACTTGACTACAACACCGTAACCAGTCGAGCGGCGGATCGCTTCGAACAACTTGGACCGGCGGATGCCCTACGGACTCTGAGCAGCTTGATTGAAAACAACCCTGGCGATCCCGTGCTCACGCGTGATGTCGCATTTTCTGCTCTTGAATGGGGGTTGAGTGGCCAGGCTTTTCATCTACTAAGACGTGTTTCGGAGTTGCGGCCCTATGAGCCCCAGACGTATCAAGCGATGTCCCTCTGTCTGGCCGAAACAGGGAACGCCGACTTGGCGATGATCTATTACGAAGTCGCTTTGAATGCAACGTGGCACAACCGTTATCTCGATGTGAAACAGATCGTCGGCGTCGAATACGTTGATTTGCTACGTCGAATCGAACGAGGTGAATTGTCTAGCCACGCTCGCGAGTACGCCGTGGCCAGGCTGGAAACGATGCGCGGGCGCGTGCCCGTCAGCAAGGCAGACTTGGTGATCACCATGATGTGGAATACGGATCGGACGGATGTCGATCTGCATGTGATCGAGCCAACAGGCGAAGAGTGCTATTTCGAGCATCCTCGTACGCGGATGGGCGGCCGGATGACTCGCGACGTAACCGAAGGGTTCGGGCCGGAGATGTATACGCTGTCCGAAGCCAAAACGGGTGACTATCGCGTACTGGCCAATTACTTTGGCAGCGATGCGAATCGCACAAACGTCCGCAGTAAAGTGTACGTGACGGTCTATCGAAACTATGGCGACCCCAAACGTCAGTGGATTGAAAAGAAGACCATCACGTTGGCCGATCAGAAAGAAAAACGTGAACTGACTGTGGTGAAGGTTAAGGAGTAGTTGGACGCCCGACCCCTTCTGGCCCCGCTCGCAGCGCGCAAGAAAAAGCCCACCGTAAATCGGCGGGCTGCAGTGCTCTGTTACTTGTCAGCGGGCGAGATCATTCGCCAGTATACGGCAGCAGGGCCATGAAGCGTGCTCGCTTGATCGCTGTCGTCACGACATGCTGGCTGGCCGCCGAGCATCCCGTCTTACGACGGCCGACAATCCGACCGTGACGGTTGATCAGCTTCTTCAGCATGTCCACGTCTTTGTAGTCGACGTACATTGGACGTGGCCGTTTGCCATCCACGAAAAGCGGGTCTTTTTTCTTGGCTCGAGTGGTGAGCTTTTTGCGTTTTCGGGGTCGTGTGTTTCGAGGTCTCACGCTGCTGTTTTCCTAGCCACGAGGGCAGTTGCTGAACGAGTGAATTTAGGGGAATGTCTGGATGCCGGGAACCTCAAAACAGTCGAGACCGACCGGATGAAGGCTACACCTGCTGTCAGCATCGCGAATCCACAATTTTAGCCAATTTGTTGGGGCCTGCAAGGTCACGGACGGCGACTCAGCGGTATTTTTGGTAGGCGGCCACGGCCAGCTCGTCGCACCGGTCGTTTTCCGGATGTCCGCTGTGACCGGCCACGCGAGTGTATTTGATTCGGTGCTGCAGGGCGAGTTCGTCAAGTTCTCGCCACAAGTCTTCATTCTTAATTGGCTTCCATTCTCTTCCTTCCCGGCGCTGCCAACCATTCGATTTCCATTTCGGCAGCCACTCCGTCAGCCCTTTTCCGACATAAACGCTGTCCGTGAAGAGTTCGACGTCGCAGGGGCGCTTGAGCGCTTCGAGCCCTCTTACAACTGCCGTTAATTCCATTCGGTTGTTTGTCGCGTCCCGCTCCGCGCCGAATTGCTCCATCTCTTTGGCTGTGCCCACGTGCCGCAAGATGAACGCCCAGCCTCCTGGGCCCGGATTTCCACTGCAGCCGCCGTCAGTAAATAGATGGACTGTGGGAGAACTCATCGGTATGGCGTCAGTTGATGATGGAAGAATGGTCTAACCGTCGAACGATCCGCGCGGCCAGTCGGCGGGAACCGTCGACGTCCCAATGGCACAGCTGCCCAAGATAAGAAAACTGTCGCCGTAAGACCAGTGTCCTGGTGCAGCCGAAACCCCCATCAGTCACCACTGGTGATAGACGCCGGGGAAGGTTGGCGATCTGGAAACTGATCGCGTTTGGGACGCGTGAGCTCGTCAAGTTGCGAGTTAACGTTGGACTTCAACCGTGTTGGCAAATTCCACGGCAATATGACTTTGAATGTGCTGCCGATGCCGAGTTCACTTTCGAATGTGATCTCACCGCCCAACAACTTGCATAGTTCCTTGACGATTGACAGTCCCAGGCCCGTTCCAGAGTATTCGCGAGTGAGGCCATCGCTTCCAAGTACGGCTTCGCTTTGCCGGAATTTCTCGAAGATTACCTCGTAGTCGTCTTCATGGATGCCGACACCCGTGTCGGCGACGGTCAGTTCCAATTTTTCCTGCACGGCGCGCGAAACGGAGACGACGATGCGCCCGCCTTCGGGAGTGAACTTGATCGCATTGGACAATAGATTTGTGAGGACTTGCTGCACTTTGGCTTGATCTTGATACACCAGCGACGCGGTGGCCGGAACATGGACCTCCAAGTCGATATTCTTCTCTTCCGTCAACGCCTGAACCATATCGCATTGTGCACTGACAACCGCATCAATGCGGAATTCGCTTGGACGGACTTCCATCTTGCCAGCTTCCAGCTTGGCGAGATCCAGGATGTCGTTAATCATCTCCAGCAATACACGGCCCGATTTCTGAATGTTGTGGGCGTACCGTTTCTGCTTGTCTGTAAGCGAGTCAATGCCCTGCAGGACTTCCGAAAATCCGATGATGCTGTTCAACGGTGTACGCAATTCATGGCTCATGTTGGCCAGGAAATCACTCTTCAGTCGGTTCATTTCGTACAGGCGCATGTTGACCTGTGCCAATTCATCAACTTTGATGTCCAGGTCCGTGTTTACGTTGCGCAATTCGGACTGCGCCTCGATCAAGTGACGTAGCATACGATTGAAAGCATCGCCTAGTTCTTCGAATTCGTCTCTGGTTTGGATGTCCGCACGTAATTCCGTCTTGCCTCGACTAATGTCCTCGCTGACGTCGCGGAGATGCTTAAGCGGCTTGACGATCACGTATCGCACGATCAAGTAAAGCGCGACCATGGCCAGGAAAATCGTCAGGATTGCCGTGGTGTACAGAATCGAATACACGTTTTTGATGGCTTTTTGCGTCTGGTCATACGGCAACGTGACCCTCACAACACGAAAAGGGGCGGATACCGGGTCTAGGGCAGCCGTATTATCCACGGCGGAGAAAGTGCCGTTGAATGCGTCATGGCAATTCAAGCAACTTTTCTTCCAGAAGATCGGTTGATAGTAGTTGTATTCGTCCTTTTCAGGTTGGGATAGCTTATCGAACAGATGTTCCCACGGTTCATCTGTTGGCGAGCCGTGCAACTCGTCAAGAATCCGCGATCGCCATTCATTGCGGAGCCCAATCAGAAGGTCACGCTCTTTGTCACTTTCTGGCTGGACCCCCTGTTCACTTATCTGTGTCACTCTAATCTCGTCGGGGCCGAGTGACATGAACGCTGTGTCATATTCTTCTTCCAGCAGGTCGTGGCGGATCTGCTCCAGGACGTAGTCGGAACCGGGGTCTGTTTCCCACACGCCCCAATGGATGTAAACCAACGACATCCCAACGTAATCGCGGGCAATTTGATTGGTTGTCCTTCTCACCAGGTTCTTGCCGATATGGCCAATCCAGTAAAACGCAGAGAAGATCAGCAACCCCAGGCAAAGCCCAAAGAGAATGCGACACTTGCGTTCAATGTTCGTTTCGCCCAGCGCGCGTTTGACGGTTCGGTAACCCATAGGTGGACACGCATACAAATAGAGAAGTTGATGCTTGCCCGTATTCTATGGACATTCCGAACGCCAAGCCAGTGCATTTGCGTTCAAAGTAGCCGTCACGCTCCGCCGTGACGGGCCTGATTCTGACGACGTTAGTACGAAGGCATGCATTGCCATCTGTACCACCGCCCGCGTGCCCGGCTGATCACGGCAGAGCGTGATGGCTACTTTTTGGCACGACAGTAAATGACTGGCGGTTCCTAGAGCATGTCGCTGGGGTCCACATCCACGACCCATTGCACTTCATCTGGCGTCTTCAGATCGTTGATGGCTGCCTGAACGGTGTCGTGAAGTGCGCGGGGCTGCGCGCAAAGGAGTAACAGGTGAAAGCGAAACCTGCCTCGCAGCTTGGACAATGGGGCCGGGGCAGGGCCCAGCACGCGTACGTTGGCCTCACGCCTCTCACTTTCTGCGCGCAGCCGATCCGCAATCTGTTCACCAAACTGCTCCGTGATGGTCTCACTTTCGCCACGGAGGATGATCCGCGCCATATGGCAGAACGGTGGATAGCCATGTTCTTGGCGAATTGGGATTTCAACCGCCGCGAAGCGATGATAATCGTGCTGCATGGCGGCGACGATGGCTGGATGATCGGGGCTAAACGTCTGCACCAAGACTCGACCGCCGCGCTCACCACGACCCGTGCGACCAGCAACCTGCGTGACCAATTGAAACGTCCGTTCGGCCGCGCGAAAATCAGGGAAGTGCAGGGCGGTGTCCGCGTTGATCACACCCACCAGTGTGACATCGGGGAAATCAAGCCCTTTGGCAATCATCTGTGTCCCCACCAGGATCTGAACTTCGCCAGCCCGAAAACGGGCGAACGCCTCTTCGTGACTGCCATGTCTCTGCATGGTGTCACTGTCCATTCTGAGACACTGGTAATTTGGAAAACGACTCCGGACTTCGGCCTCTAAACGTTGCGTTCCCAGACCCGCATAGCGAATGCCCTCGAAGTTACATTCCGGGCAGTTCGTGGGCGCGATAATTTGATAGTCGCAATAGTGACAGACGGCTTTCTCGCCCTCTCGGTGATGTGTCAGGGCAATGTCGCATTCATTGCACCGAACCACATGTCCGCACGCATTGCATTGGATGCTCGTCGAAAAACCACGGCGATTCAGCAACAGAATCACCTGCCCCTGTTGCTCCAAGGCTTGCTTCATGGCCATCTGCAGCGGCCGGCTGATCGCGCCGCGCGAACCGCGATTCTGAAACTCCGTCCGCAGATCGATCACGGCCACATTGGGAAGGGGCCGGTCAAGCACACGGCTGGCCAGTTCGACGAGGCGGAAAGATCCAGTTTGCGCGTTGTGCCAACTCTCCAAAGATGGCGTTGCCGATCCTAATACAACTGGGATATTCTCGAGTTCCGCTCGCTGACGGGCGACGCAACGCGCATGGTAACGTGGAACGGAGTCTTGTTTGAATGAGGCGTCGTGTTCTTCGTCGAGCACGATCAGACCTAAATGCGGCGTGGGAGCAAACACAGCGCTCCGCGCCCCGACCACGACCTGGATTTCTCCCCGAGCGATGCTGCGCCAATGCCAGTGACGTTGCGTAGGGCTCAGATGGCTGTGCAACACGGCGATGCGATCGAAACGAGCGCGAAACCGGGCAACCGTCTGCGGCGTGAGGCTGATCTCGGGAACGAGCACGATGGCCTGTCGCCCAAAACTGATGACCTCTTCGATGGCTCGCATGTAAACTTCCGTCTTGCCACTGCCGGTGACACCGTGGACCAAGATCGTGTCATTCGATTGAGCGCGAAGCACTTCAAGAATCTCATCCAGCGCCCGCTGCTGGTCAGCATTCAATTGGGGCGGTGCTGCAGATTGGAGCGGCGCCACATCGTGATCCCCTTGTTGCAGGCGGACCGTTTGGCTATTGACCAACCCTTTTCGCATCAACTGGCGAATCGGGGCTGCTGTGCAGCCGGCCAGTTTCCCCAGATCAGCGATCGAGATCGGTTTGGTCGAACCCGCGAGGCATTTCAAGGCATGAGCCTGTTTCGGCGGGAGCTTTAGTTGCGTCAGTCTGGCGGTGACGCTGGTCGGCACATGCAACAGCACGACTTCACGCGTCCCCGCCTGCCCACGAACTCCCGCTGGGATCACTGCCTCCAACACCTGGCCCCAAGGGCAGAGGTAGTATTTGGCCATCCATTCAGTCAGGGCCAGCATGCGTGGAGAAGCCAGCGCCTGATCATCAACCACGGATCGTACCGGTTTCAGACGATACGACCGGGCACGGCTTGCCTCGGTCGACTCATTGCGAAGGCCGACGCAATACGCTTCCAAGGTGCGATTGCCTCGTCCCAGGGGTACTCGCACGCGACGGCCCGGTTCGATTTTGCCCAACAGTTCCGGGGGAGCCAGATAATCAAAAGGACCGAACGGCGCCGCAGCCAATACGACCGTCGCGATCGATCGCTCAGCCTCGTCGTCCAACTCCCAGGGAGTTGGATCGGACTCAAACAGGTTCTGCTGTTTTTCTGTCATCGGCTCGTGCCAGTTCGGCTCATCCAGGACAATGAGCTTCGGCCGGCGTGTTACGGAGACGCACTTGTTACGGAGACGCTGGGTGTTACCATCGGTGGACGAGGCACCTGAACGCATGAGTGGTGTGTCAGGATGCACCGATGCATGTCGCCGGTGACCGTCAGTCTACCAATTGACGAGGCCAACAACACATGGTGGGTGTACCGGAGGCGATTCGCAATGAGGCTGTGAATTGTTCTACTTGGTTGAAACTCGGTAAATCCACAACCTAACGCGGCAGTGCCGCAGCCAAAGAGGGAGCATGCCCGTATTTGGTATGCTCCCCGACCAACCTGCGGTCGGTGCCCGTCGCTCACGAAACATGCACGCACCGAGCGCGCATGTCCCAAAGCTAGACTCTAACCCCTGTAAAACGCACGGGTATGATCTTTACGACCGCCCGACGGCAATAGAGAATTCGGTGACCGACTGCTAAACTATTTGGCAACGACCCGCGGCGGCCTTTAACCCACTTCGAGCACTATGCGTCTTGGCATCTTCGGCGGATCCTTCGATCCAATTCACTATGGGCATCTGCTGTTGGCCGAAACGTGTCGCGAACAGAATTGCCTGGACCAGGTCATTTTTATGCCCGCCGCCGTGCCGCCGCACAAGATCCGGACAATGACGCCTCCAGAAGCACGCATCGAAATGCTGGAATTGGCGCTGGGCGGCCATCCGGCGATGCATGTCTCGACACTTGAAGTCGAACGCGGTGGAGTCAGCTATACGGTCGAGACGTTGACTCGCCTACGGCAGGATTACCCAGACGAAAAGTTGTTCTTTCTGATGGGTGCGGATTCGCTTGAGGATCTGCCGACGTGGCGCGAGCCAGAGCGGATTTGCGAACTGGCTGTCCCGTTGGTCGTTCGGCGGGCTGGAGCCGCCGAGCCGGATTTTGGCAAGTTGGCGCATCTGGTTGATGCAGAACGCCTGGGCGAAATTCAGGAATGCCAGGTGACAATGCCGGTCATGGAATTGAGTAGCACCGATATTCGCCAACGTGTTGCGGCAGACAAGAGTATCCGATATCGGACACCGAGGGGCGTCGAGATGTACATTCGAGAGAACGGACTCTATTCCGCGGACAGCTGAATCGGAGCAGATGGATGATCCAGTTCAAGGACTTCGTACCGAAGATGATCGCGACGCCTCGGCTGTTCAAGGCGGGCGAATACGAGTCGTTTGACGCCGCGCTGGCAGCCGCAAACCACTGGATCGAGGAACATGAGATCCACCTGATCAATGTGGAAACTGTTGTGCTGCCGAATATCTGGAGCCGTTTCGAAGAAGGATCGGCCGACGTCGCCCTTGGCACCAGTGGCGAAATGCCCAGCCATTGGCACCAATTCATACGGTGCTGGTACCGATCGAGTTGAAGAAAGTCCACCGTTCTCCGATTCGCAGCGGCCGAACTACCGCTTTCGATCCGCCGTAAATTCGCGATCATCAGACGAAGACTACGCCGCGCGGTGTGTTCCTAGGAGCTTTTGCATCGGCGCCTCGAGCTCTAAGAGATGAACTCCCGGATCATCTTGCAACGCTTCGGCCACTTGCTCGAGCTGCTCGGCGGTGGATACCGCCAAGTCGATGAACATCCACTTGCGCCCACCAAATTCACAGGCGGTGCAACCCTGGCCTCCCAGCCATTCATACCGAATCCCATATCCCAGGCGTTCGGCGACCGTCAACGCTTGCTCTAACAACTCGACTGTGTGCATCCCAATGCGTCCACCTGCATCCCAGCTTGTCCAGTTCACCAACTCCAGTGATGAGAATCCATCGACTGCGGATTATAGCGGCTTCGGCTTTAGTCGCCCAGCTTGATCCGACGATACCATGTTTGAACCTAAATTACTTCTCTTAAACGAGTTAAGACATGCCTGTCGGGTAAAACAAACAGGACAATTGATTCCGGTAAGTGAGTCAAATTGGAGTTTTCAACACCGTCTTTACCGGTTGGGCACACTTCGAAGACATCCTTGGCGCGATTGAACACCCATGAGCATGAGCGGGAATAACGAGCAACAGAGTTCGGGCGAGCAAATCGAGTATCTGCGTCAGCAGCTGATGGAAGCACAGAAGATGACGGCGTTGGGCGAACTTGTGAGCACCACGACTCACGAATTCAATAACGTCCTGATGACCATCATCAACTATGCCAAAATCGGTATGCGTCGTAAGGACGACGAGAGCCGCAAGAAGGCATTCGAAAAGATTTTGGCGGCGGGAGAGCGCGCGGCTAAGATCACGAATTCGGTGCTGGGCATGGCGCGAAACCGCTCACAGTCGTTTGAGCCGACTGAACTGGAAACACTGATCGAGGAATCTTTGGTGCTGCTGGAACGAGAGTTTGCGAAATACCGCATTCGTGTTGAGCGGCAGTTTGGCAAAGTCCCGCGTGTGCGAGCCAACGGAAATCAGATTCAGCAAGTGCTATTGAATCTCTTCATTAACGCGCGGCAGGCGATGCCGAAAGGCGGCCAGGTGTTGCTTCGCTTGGAGCACGACGCTGAAGGTGACATGGTCAACATCATCGTTCGCGATTCCGGCGCGGGGATCCCGCCCGAAAAACTACCCCGAATCTTCGAGCCTTTCTTCAGTACAAAGTCGGGGCCGGATGCAACTGGCAAGGGCGGCACGGGATTGGGCTTGGCATCCTGTCGCGAGATTATTGAAGCGCATCACGGCAGAATCCGTGTCGCCAGCACGCTAGGCAAAGGGACGGAATTCACCATCAAACTGCCAGTGATACCTATTGCGACGTCCAGCACACCATCAGTGCCCGCGCCGACGATAAGTACACCGCCAATCAGCGGTGCGTCCGCGACCCCTTCGGCCGATTAGACAGCGACGGCTTCTACAGAGTTACGAGTGTGGCACGCGAAAGTTTGGGACAGGAGAATGAGGCTGTCGGTCGGCAAAACGGTCACGCAGTCGATTGATGATTCGCCCTTCAAGAGCCGTATCCCGACCTTGCGAGATCCAACCGAGCGTCATTGGCGGTGCTTCCGTGTCCAGATCCACACGCACGAGTGAGCCGTCGTGTCGTAGGCTGACTCCACCTGCTGTCGCGTGTTCCGGTCGGCTAACGTCCTCCAACTCCTTAAAGACGGCCACTTCGATGGAATAACCGCCCTCGGTCGGGGCGACTCGAACGGCTGCATGGCGTCGCACCGATTGAAGCGTGCTGAACATTTTTTCGTAAGGTGTCGCGGCGTCCTTCCGCCATGGCTCTAAAAATGTAGCACCCGCGGTGGGATAAGTTTCGATGCGACCCTCTGTCAGCACATTGCCAACCACCCGGACTCTGTCTTCCGACGAGATTTTGAAGAAGTTGTCGACTTCATCGACCACTTGGTCCCACACGAATTCGTGATCGGCAATCGGCACGAAAAGTGGATTCTCAATGCCCAGGGCCCCCGGGGGCGTCACGTCGCCCGCAGTGGGTGCAAACAGCGAATGGTGCGAGCAACCACAAAGGCCTACGAATAGCGCCACTGCGATTACGAAAGGCCAAGCGTTACGATTCATGAGTTATTTCTTCTGCATTGACTGCGACTTGCCAACGGTGTCAGCAGTTCCGCCTGGCGGCTTCGTTCTCCGACACCAAGAATTCGAGCGAAACCACGATCTAACCAAGTGCATTTTGGGTAGAAAAAGTGCGGTAGTCTGGCGAAAAATCACCATCACGGCAAGGTCAGACCATGCCCGTCAGAAACGCCAAAGCAAGAATTGAGATAGATGCCGAGGAAAGGCGTGTGGTTGGCGCAGGTTGCTTAAACAAGGCAGTTTGCAGCTCTATGGTCTAGTGCCTTGTCGAAGCTTGATTCCCCTTTTTCCTGACCCAAAATCACACGCCGTCAGGCGTCTATTTGGCCCGAATTCCGCGCTTGTGCTAAATTGTGGAAACAGGGCAAAATCAGCCAAGGCAACGGGCTGCTAGGCGGCGCGACGAGACACTGTATTTCCCGTTGCCCACTGTTCGATCGAGGTGTGCGATGGCGTTGTGAAGTGAACCGCCACGGCGGAATTCGATTCCTGCAGGACCACCGATCGTTCGTGAAGCATTCGGGGTACGTAGATCCACGATCGCCGTAATGCTTCCGGCTCCTGGTCACCACGGATGACGATCAAATCAGTTCCAGTCAGGGTGTTGGCCGATCGTGCAAGTGCCGAAAACGGGTCACCAGGTATTAAATGCACATGGACGCCGTGTCGTTTCAACCTGCGATGTGCTTCTTTTAGCTTCAGGCCAGGAGATTGGGGCGGCCGAGCCTCGAATAGGTCGATGCCCGTGTATCGGATTTCGTCGGCAGGTGAGAATCGGAGCGCCGCTTCGATGATCCGCTGTGAACCAACGCCTTCTTGCACGCCTATCTCGACGACGGTCGTCGCACGCAGCTGGCGGATCATCCGGTAGATCAGCCGTTCATGAGCAGGA
This sequence comes from Pirellulaceae bacterium, assembly GCA_030744725.1. Lineage (GTDB taxonomy): Bacteria > Planctomycetota > Planctomycetia > Pirellulales > Pirellulaceae > ARS98. Next base: position 1,625 of record JASLPZ010000116.1, on the reverse strand, counting down.
CGGGAAAAGCGCGAAAGGATCGTAAATCTGACGAAACTGGTCTTTTTCAAGACGAACATCCTTGCCTGAAGAGGTCGTGCAGTTTTTAAGCGTTGTTTCTTAGCTGATTTACGATCATCCAAACTCTCCCTCTGGGAGAGTCGGGCCGTCAGGCCCGGAGAGGGCAATTCGCTTCACCGAGTTTTTCAATACTCAACACCAAAGAAAAGGCCCCACCCGGCCGCTACCGCGTCCGACCTCCCCGCGGCGCGAGGAGGTAATCCGATAACTCGAACGCCAACGGTAACTCAAAAACTGCACGACCTCCAAATGAGAGGGCGGACAAACGGCCTTCTTTTGATTTCGGCAATCGAACCGCCGTTCGTTGACCGATCCACGTCGGATTCATGGCATTCAGCTACTGGATTGGCTACCTGATTGGCTGATTCATCGTTCTGACCCAAGGCAGGCCGCAATATGACATCACCTTCCGCAACATGATACGCGGCGGCAAGTCGCGCTACGGTCATGAGCTATTACCGACTTGTTGATCGCGGCGTGGCGCTGCTAGCATGTGATCGGAAAGGCAAGTCCAAGTCTCGTCGTTTCGATCAATTCCACCCATTGCGGTCGCTATTGACCACCGTTATCGTAACTCCAAGTGAAGAGGTAATCTTGATGTCTGGCACTTCTTTGGCAACCTCACCGGCGTTTGAATCACTTCGGAATGCGATCGGTGCGAAAACTGCGAAGGTCGGAATCGTTGGGTTGGGTTATGTCGGTCTCCCCTTAGCTCGAGTTTTCGTCGATGCGGGGTTCACGACCATCGGTTTTGATGTCGACAGCAAGAAGATTGAGTGTTTGAAGGCTGGCAAGAGCTACATTAAGCACATTTCGGGGGATTGGATTGCCGACTGTGTCGAAACGAAGAGGATGGTCCCGACAGCGGATATGGATCGCCTGTCCGAAGCTGACGCGATCCTGGTTTGCGTTCCCACGCCGCTCACCTCGAGTCGCGATCCGGACCTGACGTACGTCGAATCGACCACACAAATGATTGCCGGGAATCTCCGTTCTGGGCAGTTGATCGTGCTGGAGAGCACTACGTATCCGGGCACGACCCGGGACGTCATCTTGCCCCTGCTGACGGCGACGGGGATGACGCTGGGTACGGATTTCTTTCTGGCCTACAGCCCGGAACGCGAGGATCCAGGGAACCCTGATTTTTCCGCCAACGGAATTCCCAAAGTTGTCGGTGGTGTTGATTCGTACAGTTTGGAGGCTGCCCAAGCGCTGTACGAACATGCCGAGTTTCAAACCGTGCCGGTCGGCAGTGCCGAGGTTGCTGAAGCCTGCAAGATCTTGGAGAACACTTATCGGTCGATCAACATCGCGATGGTCAACGAACTCAAAGTGCTCTTCCAACGGATCGGAATTGACATCTGGGAAGTCATCGACGCGGCCAAAACCAAGCCGTTCGGATTCCAGGCTTTCTATCCTGGACCAGGACTTGGAGGCCACTGCATTCCCATTGATCCATTTTATCTGAGCTGGTTGGCGCGGAAGCACGAAATGCCGACTCGATTCATCGAACTGGCCGGTGAAATCAATACGGCCATGCCGGAGTATGTTGTTTCGCGCGTTGC
>JASLPZ010000115.1:0-18741 GCA_030744725.1 Pirellulaceae bacterium | reverse complement strand
TACGACATCTTCGGTCCGTCATCTGCACGCTCCCCTGCGTACGTGCCAACGTCGACGCAACGAGCGTGCCAAACTGAAGCCGTCTGCAGCTGGCCAACACCCTCACCGCGTCAAACGATGCCTGATTCGACGTTTACGTAAATTCGTTCGAAGGACGAATCATATCGGCCAGTTTTGCCGAAACGCTTCGCTAGCAGCACATCTTGCCGCACCGACCTGCAACATCCGCCGACTGACCGATCTTCAACCACCGGGGAAACCCAGGACGATTGCGAAGCAGGTTCGCGTCGGAAGTTCGACATTCCGCCCACGGTGCCCGGATCGATCCGTTGAGTGGCCGTGACGCACGGTTATACTCAGCAGAGAACCAATCGCGTCGTTGGGCGCGAGTTCGTCACGGACACCGCCTCGCGCCGGGAGCCAGCCATGCTTTGTAATTCACATTGTTTTTGTTCATCGCCTATGCGCTCGGTGCGCCTTACCTTCTTAGTTCTGCTCGTCTTGGCCACTGCAACCGTCTACGCCAAGGACGTCAAGACACTGCAGCTGGCTGCGCCTGCACCCGAACTCAATCTGCCGGGCGTCGATGGCAGGACGTATCGTCTGGCGGATTTTTCCGACGCCAAGGTCTTGGTCGTTGTGTTCACCTGCAACCACTGCCCGACCGCCCAAGCTTACGAACAGCGGATCATTCAGCTGCACGCCGACTACAAGAACAAAGGGGTGGCATTATTGGCGATCTCGCCGAATGATCCGCTTGCGGTTCGCTTGGACGAACTTGGATACTCGGACATCGGTGATTCGTTCGACGATATGAAGCTTCACGCCAAGCGACGAGGTTTCAGATTCCCCTATTTGTACGACGGTGAAACGCAACGCGTCTCAACTGCCTTCGGCGTGTTAGCAACACCTCACGTCTTTATTTTCGATCAAAATCGTCGTCTTCGCTACAACGGACGGATCGACGACGCTGACATCAAGCCCCCAACCTCGCACGACGCTCGTAACGCCATCGACGACCTGCTTAATGATCGCCCCGTGGCAGTGGCGAAGACGCGTGTGTTCGGCTGTTCCACCAAGTGGTCTGATAAACGCGAAAGCGCCAAGATATCCTTGGCAAAATGGAACGCCGAACCAGTTGCGCTCACTCCGATCGACGAAACCGCACTACGTGCGCTCGTTGCGAACAAGACGGAAAACTATCGTCTGATCAACCTCTGGTCGACGACCTGCGCACCCTGTATCACGGAACTCCCCGAGTTCGTCACCATCAATCGCATGTATCGCCGCCGCCATTTCGAGTTGATTACCCTGTCAATCGACTCGCCCGACCGACGCGACGTGGCAGCCAAAATTCTGAAGAAGAACCACGTCTCATGCACGAATCATATTTTCACTTCGGACGACCGCGACCAACTAGCCGAGGCGTTGGACACCAAATGGGAAGGCCCGGTGCCCTACACGATTTTGGTGGCTCCCGGTGGCGAGATTATCCATCGCTGGAAGGACGAGATCCATCCCGCGGAATTGAAGAGGGAACTTTCACAACGGCTGGGTAAGACTTACCAGAGCCGCAAGTGAAACATCGGCGTCTCAGGCACTGCTGCTGTGTCCACTGTTGAACCGAAAGGCTCGCCATGAACCAACGGCCTCACACATGCTTTTGGCAGGGAACGACTATCCTGCTGGCGTGCCAGTTTCTGTCCATCGTCAACGGTAGCCCGCTGAGCGCCGACGACGAACCGGTGGATGTCGAGAAACTCTCCCGAGTCCTCACCAATGTTCTGGCGGTGCAATCCAGCGCATGGAACGACGCCGACATTGAGGGTTTCATGGAGCACTATTGGAAGTCAGAACAACTCACATTCAGCTCCGGCGACAAGACGACTCGCGGCTGGCAGGCCACGATTGCACGTTACAAGAAGCGTTACACGACACCTGAAAAGATGGGCCATCTGACATTCGATCACCTCGAGTTCGTGGCTTTAAGCGACTCGACGGCACTGGTCTTGGGTCAATGGCATTTGAAACGAGACACGGAGAACATCGGCGGCAATTTCTCGCTTGTCTTCCGCCGCATTGACGCGCGCTGGCTAATCATTCACGATCACACCTCGAGCCTCGACACGGAAGATCCTTGACCACTCCGATTCGGCTAGTGCGAGTCGCACGGACGTGTAGCGTGCGCGACGCCTTGTTTCTAAGTCCGATCTGACGCAAAACCCGCTACATTTACGCCGAATGCGCTCTAGCGGTCGTCTTCCTCGACTTGAGAGATCCCCAGTTTGCGATGGTGGATCGCAAGGATCAGCGTGGCCAGCGAGGTACAGTACAGCCGGCCACCGCGCGAGGTTGAGTGGTCGTTACCAGTATGCCAGCTGCCGGTTGCGTGGCCATCGATGGCCTGCGTCTTGTGTAACAAGTCGCCAACGGACTTCTGCCACTTGGTCCAAGGCTCGCCGCCGTGCTGCGAGATCGCCTGCGTGGCATGAAAATTAAAATACAGATCGCTCGGCGAAGGGCCTATTTTCTGGATATAGTCGATTCCCCGTTGCCAGGCCTCGTGATCCCGTTTACCACCAAGATGAATCCGTGACATCAGCCCAATTGCAGTTGTCGACCTTCGGGCACCTGGCGTCGTGTAGCCGAATTTCGCGCCCGCGTCGGACTGAACGGAATCAAAGAACCGTGACGCTCCAATGAGCGTCTTGTCTGGTACCGTCAAGCCCGCAAGTTGACCACTCTTCAAGGCCGATACATGCCAACCGCTGACGGAGGTATCGCCCGGTTGCCGCGGCGAATATCGCCATCCGCCACCAACGGGATCTTGCGCATAGTCGATAAAACCCAAGGCCGACTGGCAAACATCCTTGAGCTGCTTGTCCCCGGTCAAGCCGTATGCCTCGCATAGCACGATCGTCGCCAAGCCGTGCGAATACATTGTTCCTTGTCGTTCGTGGAAAGAAGTACCGTTTTTGTCGTGCTTTGCTTTGCTCACAAGATAGGCAACGCCGCGGCCAACCGTCTGTTGGTATTCTCCGCGCTGGTGCGATTGGCCGAGTGACAGAAACGGCAGCAGCGCCATCGCCGTGGCCGCATTCGTCGCACCCGTCGCCGTTCCAGCACCGTCGCACCGCCCGCCACATGGCCCCGTCCGGTGATCAAAATTCCAACTGCCGTCCGGCAATTGGTGTTCGGCCAACCACTGCAGCGCAGAGACATTCTGAGGGTCCAGATCAATGGACGAAGCATCGCGCCGTTGCTTGCCATTAACAGCCTTGTTTGAGTTTCGAGAATCTTCTTGGGCGGGCGAATCGTCTTGTACGATGGTCTGATCGATGCTGATTGGTGCGTCACCCAACGCGTGTAGGTCTAAGGGTCCCGTCTCGATCCGCTTGACCTGGACAGCGACCTGTTCAACCGCCTTTTGCATACAACCCGCACCGCAGACAAGGAGCAGTGCCCCAATCGATAAGCCTCTGGAGATGTGTCGCATGATTTGCGCCTTCGTTCGGTGACAGACTGGCGGAGCCGGGCTCGCCACAGGTAGATTGTCCCGTCCGCCTTGCACGCTGATTCTCGCCAATTCATCAACTCGCCGTCAATCATATATGCACGAATCCGACAGAGGAACAATGCTCACCCCGTCAGCCGCGCGAACATCGTGTGTTTCGGTTTGCCGTCGATGCGTTTCAACACGTCGCCTCGTTCGACGGCCTCGGCGATCTCCTCAAACACTTTGGCAGCCGCAGCAAGATACGCGTCGACATGCCTCGGTGCATGGGCCAGCGTCGGGTTGAAGCCGGCTGAAGCGAGAAAACCGTGATCCAGCATGCGAATGGTGAACAACGTTTGCAGTGCCGTCGCTTCAGGGTGGTCGAAACCGACGACGACCCCTTCCGGCCTCCCGCCTGTCGTCACCGCCACGCCCGTACGCTCGCCCAGCTGCCGCCATCCTTCGGTCAGACGCGATCCAATCTTGGCCAGATGAGACGGCACGTCGATCCGTTGCATCTTGTCGATGCACGCAACGGCTGCCGCGGGGCCAACCCCTTCCGTCCAATAGGCGCTGGAAATAAACGTCGATTGAGCTGCCGCCATCGTCGCGCGATTGCCAATCACGGCCCCCATGGCGAACCCGTTGCTGATGGTCTTAGCAAACACGGCCATATCCGGTTCGATACCGAACTTCAAATGCGCACCACCCAGGCAGAGTCGCCAGCCGATGGAAATCTCGTCAAAGATCAGCCTGGCACCACACCTCGACGCCAGCTGGCGTACGCCTTCCAAGAAGCCCGGCTCCGGATCGACGTGGCGTGTCGGCTCCATGACAATCGCGGCCAGATCGCCTTGATGGACGGCGACAATTCGCTCGATTTCGTCGAGATGATTGTAGCGAAACGGCAGCGTCGTTCCGGCCAAGCCGTCCGGGACACCCGCTGGCTCGAGACCCGGCAGTAGATGGCCGGCAAGCCCGTCCGAGCCACCGGCAAGATTCGCGGCCAGGTACCAATCGTGCCAACCGTGGTAGCCACAAATGGCAACTTTGCTGCGGCCCGTCGCTGCCCGGGCAATACGTACGGCAACTGCCATTGACTCGCCACCGGTTCGCGGAAAACGTGCCATCTCGGCCCAGGGATGGATCTGGCAGAGCATTTCGGCCAGGCGAACCTCGTCATGCGTCTGCTGCGTCGCCATCGATCCCAGATGGACACGACGGATCACAGCAGCATTCACGTCCGGGTCGGCGAAGCCCAAAATACACGCCAGAATCCCGTTGAACGACATGTCGATGAAACGCCGCCCTGCGGTGTCGATTACCTCGCAACCGATCGCCTGCTCATAATAGGCAGGCCAATGATCTGGCGCAAACAGCTCGGGACGTTTCGACAACAGTTGTGTGCCGCCAGGAATGATCTGCTTAGCGTGGCGATACTGCTGCTGGACCAGATCGCCATCGGGATTCTCTCCCAGCCCCAACAGCTGGCGAGCGTTCGTTCGAAAGATGCGCTCGAGATCTCCATCCTTCAGGCACATCGTCCGGCAGGCCCGTTGGAGCGCAGTTAGCGATTCGATCCCTACGAGATTCGGGCCGCCATGTTCCCAGCCGTCCCAGTCGACATTGTGCTGATAGACCCACATGAATCCATCACCGACGGAAAACGCCTTGCCTCGGATCTCGGAGACGGGGAAATCGCTGCCATACATCAGGCGCGTCGTACCGGTCGCTCGAATGATCGCCTCAAAAGCCGTCGGTTCGCAAATGGCAGACGAATCGAAGAACACATTGTCGAGTCCTCGGAGCTGGTCGATGGAATCTGCCGTATCTGTTGCGTTGAAACCTCGAGCTGCATGCGCCAGCACCAATCGAGCATTGGGATACTTCAAACAACGACTCTGAATGTACTTTGCATTGAGAGGATCGCTGAGCGCCCGGGGCAACACCATGTGCATTGTGATCCACAGACCGTGACGGTCAGCCAATTCCCAAGCCCATTCGGGCAAGAATTCGCTCTGCTCGGCGTGGAATGACTTTTCCCGCTCGGCGAAGACGTGGTACACCTTGAACCCGGCAAACCGATGCTCTATCAACGTTCGTTCGATGGCGTCAGGTTCGTCTTGCGGGCGGATCATCATCAGCCCGCGACATTCCGGATGTTGTTTCAATTGGTCGGCCAGAAACTGATTTGCCGCCACGCAATCCAAGCCGCGTACCGGAAACGGAAAATAAAGGCCGTGCTTGATCACTCGCGAGCCCATCCAACGCGTCATGCTCGCGATCATGGCGTCGTAGCCGACGTCGGGCCTGGCGATTGGTGACTCGTCCGGAGCAACCTCCAAAAGGTGTCGCAGATCGTACCAGTGGGCATGCGCGTCAAACGCATCAGGTGGGACGAAGCCGCCGATTCTCCGATCAAATAGCCGTCGATCCGCATCGGTGATTGCAAAACACTCGGGATCTGAAAACTGACGTCGAGTGGGTGGCTGTGTTTTCATGAGATGCACTGGGTTATTCGAAAGTGTGTCACGCAAAGGCGCGAAGACACAAAGAACATGATCGAGCACGGCCCTTGCGTCTTTGCGCCTTTGCGTGAGTTTCTTCCTCTCTTGCTCATGGCTCGTCTTGGTTTGATTCTGTGGCGATGACTGGAATCTCGCAATTGATCAGAAACCAGGTGAGCGCGCAGACGAGATACGCCGCGGCCGCCGTCACGAAGACCAGCACCCAACTGATATATTCGGACTCATATCCATACAGCGCCGATCCCACAATGGAACCGATTCCGGCGACGGAGTTGTTGTATGCAAAAACGGTCGCTGAAGCGCGACCACCGATATCTGTCACACAGCCCCATGTCGTCACGAGACTCCAATCGGAGAAGAACTTCACGAAGAACAACATCACGCAAAACGACTGTGGCTCGTCGTACCACAACAAAGAGGTTAGCAACAAGACTCCGGCGATCCCTTTCCCTGTTGCGCCGACCACTGTCCGAGACCAGCGGAGGCTCCCAGTCTGCGCGATCATCTTGTCGTTCAACCACCCGCCAAGCGCACCGCCAAGGGCACCGCCTAGCAACGGCAGAGAGGCGTAGAACCCCATTTTCTTGAACTCCAGATTGTGGATGTCCGACAGCCACAGTGGAATCCATGCAGAAAAAACATTGTCCGCCAGTGCGCTGAAGATTGTCTGTAGATTGAGCATCAGGACGTTGCCGATGGAACGCGGGCTCATTCGTCGAAACATTTCGCCGATCCTCATGCGAGGTTTCGGCATTGACGGTTTCCCCACATTCTCCTCGATCAACGCCGCCTCCGCGTCGTTCACGCGTGAATGGTTGCGTGGCGAGTTTCGAAAAAACAGCGCGAAGAGAATTGCGTGGCCAAGCCCAACACCCGCCATGACGTAGACGACAGTTCGCCACGGTAGCTCGAACACGCCGAGCAACACGGAGCCCAGAAGCAGATTCGCCGAAAGTCCACCAAACCTCGCGAAGAAGACACCTACCCACCCCTGCACGGTCGTCCTCACCGAAGGCGGGAACCACGCTCTGGTGATCTGGCTTTGCGCGGCAAACACGGCCGACTGTCCTAGTCCCATCGTCGTGCGAGCCGCCCACATGTGCTTGATGGTCGGCGCCCAAGCGTGCAGCCCCAGGCTGACTGCCCATACGACAAGCATACAGGTCAGCATCAGGTGCACGCCAAACGCGTTGGTCGCCACCCCTAACGGAATCTGAAACATCGTGTAGGTGAGTTGAAAGGCACCATCGAGCAATCCAAGGTCGTCATTGCCGAGATCCCACTCTTCTTTTAGAACCGGTTTGATCAGACCAAAGATATAGCGATGCAGATACAACAGCCACGAAGTTCCGCAGGCCATCACAAAGACGTTCCAGCGAAAGTGCGTCGGACGACGATCGTCGATGGGCATTTTGAAATTCGCGAATCGCTGTTAGCGGTGAAGGTCGGCAAATGAGCGGGGCTGAAATGTGGTGGGCTGAGGCGTCTCGGTCGTGATGATGTTCCACGTTCGGCCCAATTCGCGGAATTGCTTCCACGGCCTGGCCTGATAAGCGATCTCCAACTGGGGTGTCTCGATCGGCTGACCCTGTTGCTCAAATGACCGCATGACCGCTTCCACCATGCCCGTGGTCAACAGGGTTCGTTCGGCTGGATAGGGTTCAATGCCGTGGATGAACTGCTGCTGGATCGCGTGCGAGAGTGCTTTGAATAAGCCGCGGTTGCCCCACGGGCTGTTGAAGTAAGCCATGGCGCGAGGTTTCGTCTCGCCACGTAGACGACAGGCGAAGTTCCAACGATCCGAACTCGAGCCAATTTTCAGCACCGTGGCGCGCAAGCCGTCTTTGTATTCGATGGCAATCACGTGTGGACCATCAGGGCGAGGCGGTGGGTTCTGCCTGGGCTGGGCCTTGAATACACCTGTTTTCGGCCGCGGTTGACGACGGGCTTTCATCGCTTGTTCGGCATTCATCGCTGCGTCGACCAGCTGCTGCGACCAACGCCCCGCCATACGGGCCTTCTTCAGTTTCTGGCCATACAGCAGTTCGATTCGCGCAATGCCGGTTTCTCCGCCTTTTCGAGATTCGACCACCGACTGCAGCACCTCGAGCGCATGGAAGTCGTACGATTCGAGCCCACCTCCGTGGATCGAAACGGCTTCTTCGATTTCCGCTCCGGCGGGCAAGTCCAGCGGCGGCTTCCGCTGAGCCAAAGGAACGGAACTGCCTGCCAACAGCGGCATCTGATGCGCCCGCGCGGTATCGTACATCTCCTTTGCCCAATCCCATCGGTACGACAGGTGCTTGTCGTTGAACACGGGCACAAAACGATTCGCGCGTCGCATAACTGCAACCGCCTCGTCGAAGAACCGTTTGCGCGGATAGAGGTGCTGCCCGCGGGCATTGTACGGATAGTCGCCATGTTCGCCAATCAACAAAACAGCGTCTACATTCAGCTTCTTGCCGCCGACACAGAGCGCCTCATCGATAGTCGGACACAACGGAATATCGAAACGCTGCGCGACTTTACGAGCCATGTCGTCTGCGGGAAACTGATCGGCGAAGAACGACACCACATCAACGCCGGGATCAGTTAGCTTGCCGTTGAAGTAATATGGCCCCAGGAAGTTCTCGAGGATGTTGTAGGCGTGACTGCGGAATCGCAGCACCGTGAAGATGGCGGCAACTTTGGGTCGTTTTCCGCTGGGTGCCGCGAAGATAGGCGACGTTACACCGCCAGCAGACAACAGCGTTCCGCCAAGGCAAGTTGCGATTCCCGTTTGGCAAAGAAATCGTCGTCGGTTGGTCGGCTGCATGGGAGTGTTCCTCCTATTTGGTCGTCATGTGAGCAAGAATAGTCGTTGTTCGTTCCTAGCCCCAATACGGTTCAATGAGGTGACGTAAGTCGAATGGTGCCGGGGTCGGGAGTCTTTTTCGGCTATCAGCGTCTACGGATCGTAGGTCGTTGCCCCAAAAAGACTCCCGACCCCTTCCTCTTTCTAGCCTGTGAGTCTACCGAGTTTCAATCCAGACGAAAAATTCACAACCTCTCCTCGAGATTATCACGGATTCGTTCGCATACTAACTCGATCTCGTCGTCCGTCAATTCGATGGCATCAATGTTAACGTAGCCTTCGTCAATGTGGTGCGCTCGCAAGAAGATTGCTGGATTGCCTTCCGCCAAAGCATCTCGCAATGAGACCATGGACGTCCCGGTGATGTCTGCATCGATTGACAGGCGGACGCGGGAGAACGGGCAGCCATTGGGATCTGCATCGACGCTCAGCAGGAGTCCTGGAATGTCTTGCAGTCGGTCCATTATCACCGCGACCTTACGATCCTGTTCGGCGGTCCAGGCCTCGATGTCCTGGCGAGCTCGGTATTGCAACGCCGCCATCGCGCCTACGATCGCTTCCTTGCCGGCCTTCATCGGCCGGCCAATTCCCCTGTTCTGAAGGTAGACGGCGTCGACAAGTTCTTTGCGCCCCGCCACGATACCTCCCGTCGTCGAGCAGAGGTATTTATGAGCGCTAGTCAGCACAAGCCCCGCGCCGGTGCTGACGAGTTCTCGCAGCCGCTGGTCTTGCGCGGCACCATCGACGATCACCGGTACATTGAATTCGTCGGCCAGGCGGACAACTTCGGCGAGCTGTACCCAGCCATAGCGGACGGTGTGATGTGATTCGACATGCACAACTGCCGCCACGTCCCCTTTAGCCAGCTCGTAAGACAATTCTTCCGGCATGCACCGGTTTACCACACCCACCTCGACCACCGTCGCACCCGACAAGCGGATCGCCTGTGCCACAGGGTGGCCATAATCTACGCAATGGCCTTTCTGAATCAGCACGCGGTTCGGCATTCCGGTGGTATCTGGAAGCTGCAGGACCTTTGCAATATCCGTGCCGGTCATGCTCGCCGCGACACCCAACGTGATTCCGGCTGAGGTGCAGGCCGTCACGCAACCGCTCTGGGCACCTGTTGTCTCGGAAATAATCCGGCCGGCCGCAGCTTGGAGTTCGTCCAATATGAAGAAATGGTTGAGCGATTCGGTGGCCGCCTCGGCAATCTCCGGCAAGACAATCGCACCGCCCAAATGCGTCATCTTGCCGCAAGCGTTGATTACGCGTGTCAGACCGTACCGCTGAAACAGGTCCATGGAATTTTCTCGTGGGATTTGAATAGGAATGACTCGGTCATTCCCTAACACATTCTTGGAATGATCTGGCGTGGTGTGAAACGAGTGTTTTCTGATCAGCAATCAACTTTATACTTTGCAATCCGATCGGGGTCGCCTTCGATGCCCAATCCCGGTTTGTCCGTGATGGCGATACTTCCGTCTCGGATTTCGATTCGTTCGGTGATGATGTCGTCCTCCAGACCGAAGTAGGTGGTATCGTTGGCCAGCGAATACGCCTCACAGGCCGCCGCGACATGCACCATCGCGGCGGTCTTTGGACCGAGGTCGTGGCCACAATGCATGATGCAAGGAATTCCCGCCGCCTCGCAGATGCGACCGATTGTCACGCAGGGAAGGATGCCACCGGCAATGTGTGTGTCCGGCAAAACAAACGCGGCGGCATCGGCTTGGATAATGTCAAGCACGCTTTTGGGATCTGTCACGCTTTCGTTCAAGGCAATTGGCACATTGGATTGCGATCGAAGCCACTTGGCATCCGATAGCGGTTCGGCCGGGATCGGCTGCTCGAGATACTCGAGATCATACGGTTCCAATCGCTTGCATAATTCGGCGGCCTGCTGCGGCGAGTAGGCTCGATTCGGATCGATCCGCAGCTTCAGTTTGTCGCCGACAGCATCACGAACACCCCGAACCATTTCGATGTCTTCGTTCATATCCGTGCCCGCTTTCGTTTTGAGCGAACCAAATCCTTGTTCGACGTAGTAGACAGCAATTTCGCCGGCCCGCTCGTACGATTGAATGCCCATGCACGCCGCAACATCTACCCGCTGGCGCACGACGCCACCCAACAGTGCGGCGACGGAAACTCCCAGCGCCTTGCCGCTCAGGTCCCAGAGCGCCAACTCGATCCCTGACTTCAACCGCATCTCGAGCGGACAGTCGCGATGAAACGCAGTGATGTTCAGCGGATCTCTGCCAATCAGCCAATCACGGGCTTGCTGTTGCATCCGCGCCCCGCTGATATCCTCCAGAAAATTAACGTTATGCTCGCCGCAGCCTGAGAGCCCCGCGTCCGTTTCAACCTGGACGATTGCACTGCAGGTCGTGGAACTGGTGCGAATGTGCGAACGGTAGGGTGCGATCGGTGCAATTTGTGGAACATCGACGACTGTGACATGAACGTTGGATACTTGCATTGGTCACTCCTTGCATCGCGATCAACCATCGCATTCAATCTGTTTACCAGCGGAATCGCATCACGCTGCCGGCTGACAATCATCCCACAATTCCGGAGACAATTCACCTATGCAATGCGACGTCCTCATTCGCGGCGGCACGGTTATCGACCCCTCCCAGGGTTTTAGCGGTCCCGGCGAACTGGCCGTGACCGGCGATCGGATCACCGCCCAGGCAGATGAATTGCTGGACTTTCAAGCCGACCACGTCATCGATGCCCGAGGCCAGTTGGTCGTGCCGGGCTTGATCGACCTGCACATGCACGCGTACACGCATTCCCCCTTCGGCCTGGATCCTGATCTACTGTGCGCCGCGGGCGGAGTCACAACGATGCTCGACGCTGGTACCGCGGGCTCATACAATTTTGCTGCTTTCCGTCGCGACGGTATCGACCGAACCGATACCCAGCTGTTGGCACTGGTGAATCTTTCTTGCATCGGGCTTGTCGCGGCCAGACTCGGTGAACTGCTCGACCCACGCTATGCCGATCCGGACGGTGTTGTCGAGACGATTCGCCGCCATTCGGACGTGGCCGTTGGCGTGAAGATCCGCGCCGGTAAGCACATCATTGGCGAAGGGGAACAGGGTTGGTCGAATCTTCGAGCCGCCATTCGCGCTGCGCGTCAGTCGGCAACCTGGTTGATGGTGCACATCGGCGAGAGTCCAATGTCGATCCCGGAAATCGCCGAGGCACTCGATCCTGGTGACTGCATTACCCACTGTTTTAAGGGTGGCAGCACTCGTGTAACCGACGACGCCGGAAGAATCTATCCAGCCATCCGTCAGGCGGCCGAACGCGGCGTGATCTTTGATGTCGGGCACGGCTTTGGAAGCTTTCAATGGGAGGTGGTCCAAGCGGCACTCGATTGTGGTTTCGAGCCAACCACGATCAGTACCGACTTGCATACCAAGAACATCCATGGCCCGGTCTACGACATGCCGACAACGATGAGCAAGTTCTTGATGTTGGGTGTGCCGATCGAACGCGTCATCGAGATGTCAACAACGCGGCCGGCACAGGTCCTCAAACGCAGCGACGAAATCGGCACGCTGCGCGTCGGCACAATCGCGGATATTGCGATCCTGGAGAGACACCAAGGTAAGTTTGAGTTTACAGACAGCTATCGACAGAAACGCGTCGGCAATGAATTGCTGACGGCGGCAACAACGATCCGCCGTGGAGAGATTCTGCCGGGGGGCGGCGGATTGCGTATGAAACATCTGGCAGAGTAGGAGTGTCGTTGTTCCCTCCACGAACAACGACTATCTGCAAAGGAGGCACCAATGCCAACCTCACCACTGCGTTGTGGGCCGGTCTCCCGACCGGCCCACGTTCGGGAAGGTCAATCGGTGAGTCGTGATTCGCCACCATGGCACGGTCAGGAGACCGTGCCACAACACCGGTGGATTTCTCACGCCGGATCGGCGGAGCCTTTCAAGGTCGCACGGCCATAGCCCGTGGGTTTACGACGTACTAAAACAGGAAGACGTTCCGTCACCCTTCGAGGTAAACGCATCATGAAGATTACGGCCGTCGAACCAATTCACCTGCGCGTACCGGTTGTCGAGGCGATCCCGGATGGGACGCTGGATGTGTTGGTAATCCGCATGGAAACCGACGCCGGGATTACCGGCATTGGCGAAGTTACTAGCCAGTCGTACGTCTGTAAGGCCTGCTTCGAAGCGCCGCGATCAGCCGCTCGGCGACACGGCCTGACGTCAATTCTAATCGGCGAAGATCCGCGGGAGCCGGAACGTCTCTGGGAAAAGATGTATTACGAAACGAATCGCTATGGCCGTCGCGGTGCGGCGATTCACGCCATCAGCGGTGCGGACATCGCTCTATGGGACATCAAAGGCAAGGCCGAAGGTAGGCCGGTTTATGAACTGCTCGGCGGAGCCCAACGCACAACAGTACGCGCCTACGCTAGCGTTCTGTTCGGCGATACGCCAGATGACACCGCGGCGCTGGCTCGGGAGTTTGTCGAACTCGGTCTAACGGCGGTCAAATTTGGCTGGGGGCCGTTTGGAGAAGATGCGGAAACCGACTTGGCACACGTTCAGGCAGCCCGTGACGTGCTCGGCGACGAACGTGACCTGATGGTCGATGCGGGGCACGCCTGGGATCTGGCGACGGCCGTTGAGCGAGCCAAGCTGCTCGCGCCGTTGGGCATCACCTGGCTCGAAGAACCACTCGCCCAAGATGATCGCCAAGGGTACGCAGCGCTATGTCCAGTTTCGCCGGTACCGATCGCAGCTGGTGAAGGGGACGTGACGCACTACGACTTTGAAGACCTCATCGAGCGGGGATTGCATGTGGTTCAACCCGATGTTGCGTTTTGCGGCGGTTTGACCGTCTGCCGACGCGTCTCAGACTTGTGCCAGAACCATGGCCGCCGCCCCGTACCTCACTGCTTCAGCACGGGAATCAATCTCTGTGCGTCGCTGCACTGGATGGCTTCGGTTCCCAACGGCGATTTGGTCGAGTACTGCCTACGCCCCTCGCCGCTCATGCGAAAACTGGTCAGGAACCTGCCGCCGCTAGTGGATGGCCGCGTACCGGTCCTCGCCGGACCAGGACTGGGTATCGAATTGGATGAGGATATCATTCGTGAATTTCGAGTTGATTAGAGCAGAACTTAGTACGCTAACACCTCAAACTGTCATACAGGAATTGTCCCGATTACGATGAACACCGATCTGATTACTCCCGAAACACTCGCCGCTTCCGTGATCTCCGTGCCCCCGCTGGCGCGCAATCTTGACCTGTCGTTTAATCGTGCCGAGAACGAGAAGCAGATCCGCCATCTTGAAGCGGGTGGCGTGACGACGTTGCTGTACGGCGGCAACGCGATTCTGTACCACGTTGGCCTAAGCGAATACGCGGATCTGGTGGAAATGCTGGCCGAGAGCGCAGGCGACGACACGCTGGTCATCCCGTCGGTGGGCCCGAGCTACGGTGCGATGATGGATCAGGCAATCATTCTGCATGACATGCCGTTTCCGACGGCCATGATCCTGCCGACCCGCGATGTTGTGACGCCTGATGGAGTCGCCACCGCCGTGCGCCACTTCGTCGAATTGGTGAACCGACCAGCGGTGCTTTATATCAAGCACGACGGGTTCATTGATGTCGCTCGCGTGAAACAACTGATGGACGATGGTCTGCTCTCCTGGATCAAATATGCGATTGTCCGAGACGACACATCCAATGACGACTACCTGCGCGAGTTGGTCGACACGGTTGGACCGTCGCGGATCGTCAGTGGCATCGGCGAACAGCCTGCGATCACGCACCTAAGCGAGTTTGGCTTGACGAGCTTTACGTCTGGGTGTGTTTGCCTGGCACCGCGACTGTCGATGCAGATGTTGCGGGCAATCAAGGCAGGTGATTTTGCAAAAGCCGATGAAATTCGCCGAATCTTTTCACCGCTGGAGGATCTGCGCAATGCGATCAATCCTGTCCGTGTCTTGCATACGGCGGTCACATTGTCCGGCATCGCAGCGATGGGTCCGCTGATGCCGCTGCTGTGCGAGGTCGGCGAAGATGACGCGGCCGCGATCGGCGCTGCCGCGAAGCAGTTGTTGGCCAACAATTAGCGATCAACAGCAGAGCCAGTGAGTCCAGGTTGTCTCCAGGTTGTGGGCTGGTCTCCTGACCAGCTCACTGTTTCGACCGAAGGTCTCCTTTTTCTGCGCCGAACGTGGACAGGCATTCCACGCGCTCCTGGAGATCTTCGGTCGGAGTGGTATTGCGGCCGGAAGACCGCATCACAACAAGAGGTTCTAGATGTGAGACATGAGGTGAGAACGGCTGCAAACCAACAACACGGCTACCCTGTCGCCTCCGACCCTTTGGTTCGCGCCACCTTCAATTCTTCTTCCATGTCACGGGGCTGAGTTGGCGTTAACACGATCTCCTCTACGAGGGTCCGCTGGGGCATGGTGGCGGACAACAAGATCGCGCTGGCGATATCCTCGGGCTGCATCATCGTGCCGCGAGCGGCGTCGGACGGCGGCTTGGGGCGGCCCTCAAGGATCGGCGTGTCGACTTCACCGGGGATGATGGTCGTGGCGCGAATCCCGCTGGCGCGCAGTTCGCTGTTCAGGCCGCGCATCAGGTTGTACGACGCTGCCTTGGCTGCTGAATAAGGCGCACCTCCCACGATGCCGGGTGTCAGAGCTGCCATGGACGACGTGGTAATCACTGTCCCTTCACCGCGCGAGAGCATGTCCGGCAGGCAAGCTTGTGTCAGTCGAAATACGGCGTCGATGTTAATTCGAAATACGGACTCCCATTCATCCGGCTTGACCCAGCGGATCGACCGAACCTGCGACGCATGGCCGGCGTTGTTGACCAGGATGTCGACACGCCCATACGTCTCGATCGTCGCCGCGGCGACCGCTGCGGCTGCGTCACCGTCTTCCAGATCGGCAGAATGGACCGTCGCCTCGCCCCCCGCCTGCTTGATCTCGTCGACCACACTGGCCAGCGGTTCGGGGCGCCGGCCAACAGCGACGACTTTGGCACCCTCAGCGGCGAACATTTTGGCGGCTTCGCGACCGATTCCTGTTCCCGCTCCGGTAATGATGGCGACCTTTCCGTCCAGCCTGCTCATGGGATCCTCGTCTCCTGTTGGTCGTATTACTTGATGGTTGTTGTTGATTCAATGGCCCTTATCATCGTGGTTTTTCTGTTCACCGTCCATGTCCCCGCTTCGATTTTCGCCGCGCGCATCTTGTTGTTTTTTCGGTCTCGCTCGGTACTCGCCATCTGAGAATCAGAAAGAGTTGCCTGAAATGAATGCAATGGCCATGCGAAAACGGTAGACTAGACACCCCCAGTCAGTCGCGCCCGCCGCCAACGGAGATCAAAGTCATGAGACCGTTTTTTTCAACTGCTATTGTTGTTGCGATCACGTTTGTTCATGGAGTCATCTTATCCACTGCTGCACGCGCGGAGGACAACCTTGAGGGGCTTTCGGCACAGCCTGGCATCGTCTGCGTGTTGGATCTTCCTGAAGGTGACGCGCAGCGTTTGATCACCGGCGTCAAGTCAAGTGCGGCCACACTCTATTTTCAATCGTCCGATCCGCTACAAGTCAACTCGGTGCGTCAAGCGGCCGAACAAGCTGGCCTGCTGGGCACACGAGTATTTGTCGGAAGTGGCTCACTTAAGTCAGTCCACCTGGCGGACAATGTAGCCGATGGCGTCGTCGTGGCGGCGTCGGCGGCTGAGCAAGTCACTGACGACGAACTATTGCGTACGCTGCGTCCCAGGGCCATCGCGCTGGTCGGCGATCGCAAACTTGTCAAACCAGTTCCCGACGGGGTCGACGATTGGAGCCACCCCTATCACGGCCCTGACAACAACCCGCAGTCCAACGATCAGCTTGTCCGTGGCGACTTTCGGACGCAGTTTATTGCCACACCGAAATTCAGTCCCATGCCACAACAGACTGTAGCGGCGGGTGGGCGGATTTACAAAGCCATGGGCCACATCGCCCACAAAGCTAACCAAAACGAGATGCTCAACACGCTGCTGTGCATCAACGCGTACAACGGTACGATCCTCTGGAAGCGACCAAATCCTCCTGGCTTCATGATCCATCGCAATACGATGGTCGCGACCAGCGACGCCCTGTATATGGGCGATCACGAATCGTGCAAGGTTATTGACGCCGTGTCGGGCAAAGTGCGCGATGAGATCACCATCGCTGACGACATCACTGACGGCCCCGTCTGGAAGTGGATGGCAATTGACGACGGAGTCCTCTATGGGTTGGTCGGCAACCTAGAAATTCAAGTCGACACGCAACGATCGAATCGGCGAGGACTCGGCCACTGGCCGTGGGGAATGTGGAAAGGGCACGACTACAAGAATCCGGCCATGTCGTTTGGGTTCGGCCGGACGTTTGTCGCCATTGATCTGAAGACAAAAAAACAGTTATGGAACTACCGCGACGAACAGTTTTTGGATTCACGGGCGGTCTGCATGAAGGACGGCCACATCTACTGCTATAGCCCGGAGAAGTTTCTCTGTTGTATTGATGCCGCCGATGGCACCTTGTTGTGGAAGAACGACGACAAGGATCTGTTGGACGCCATCGCGCCGAATGAACGAGCCCAACATTATATCACGGGCTACGCGACGACATGCTACATGAAGTGCAATCAGGAATACCTCTTCTTCGCCGGGCCACAGCGAAAACAGATGGTCGTCGCTTCGGCACTCGACGGCAAACTGGCCTGGACGCATCCAGTCGGCAATCTTCAGTTGGTACTCCGTGATGACGCGATCTTCGCAGCGGGACAACAAGGCACAACCGGCGTGCGGCTTGACTATGCCAGCGGAAAAATTCTGAATGAATTTCCTGCCCGGCGTGCCTGTACGCGAGCCACCGGCTGCGCTGACAGCATCTTCTATCGCGCCAGCGGCGGGACCGTCCGCGTGATGACATACACCAACACGGCGCAGCACATCGCGCCTATGCGGCCTCCGTGTCAGGATGGTGTCATCGTCTCGAATGGCCTGTTGTACTGGGGGCCCTGGATGTGTGGTTGCCAGCTTTCGTTGCACGGAAACATTGGCTTGGCACCGGTTGGGGCGATGGCCGAGCGTGCAACGCCCGCTCCTCGACGCGTGGTCCACGCTCAGGTTGATCGCTTGCAACCGTTAGGGCAAAGACCCGGCGATTGGGTCTCGTATCGTGCCAACAACAGTCGATCAGACGCGATCGATCGGAAGTTGCCTGACGCGGTCAAACTAAAGTGGAAGGTCGATATCTGCGCGTCTGATCTGCCGACTGCCCCGGTTGCGGCTGGAGGGCTCGTCTTTGTCGCGGACCGCACGGGCGTGGTTCGCGCACTGGATATGGACGGCAAGCTGATTTGGAAGCAGTACACCGCCGGTGCCGTGTTTTATCCGCCGGCGGTCGCGGAAGATCGACTGCTTGTCGGTTCCGCGGACGGCCGTGTCTACGCGTTCGAGGCACGGACGGGACGTCCGTTGTGGACCTACCGCGTTGCCCCCGAAGATCGGCTGATCCCAATTTTTGGCAAGCTGGTATCGTCGTGGCCCGTGGCGGGAGGCGTGGTCGTCGAAGATGGACGGGTGTACGCGGCAGCTGGGCTCACGCACTACGATGGCACGCACGTCGTTTCCTTGGATGTCAAAACGGGAAAACTTCTGGCCGAAAACAACACGTCAGGACAACTTGCCGAGCAAGTTAATGATGGCGTCAGTATGCAAGGCAATCTGAAAATCATCGATGGCGAACTGCGGTTCCTGGGCGGCGGCGTTTATGAAACGGCGCGATTCGATCTCACGACGCTCAAATG
>JASLPZ010000114.1:0-18746 GCA_030744725.1 Pirellulaceae bacterium | reverse complement strand
CGACGGCCGATCTGCGATCTCGTGGTTTAGAAACCACGAATTGCCCAGCACACAGGCGCGCTTGGCTTCGACAATGCGGGTCCCTTCGACCTTCAAATCGATGTCGTCACAGACGCAACCGCAGAACGTGCAAGTGGCATCCTTGACGATTTTGGTTTTAGGCGTTTCTTCGATTGTGCTCATCGTGTTGCCGCTGTTATTTCAGGCCTGCACGGTCGTATCTACTTAATCCGGTCATTTCAGAACGGTCAATTCAACATCCATTCCTTTGCTCGTCGGCATCCCAGACCCGTGTGTATCGCCACCCATCAGGCGACTCGACAGGTCGCCATAGGCAATGAACAACATCCCTGCGGGCAATTCGTCTCTCTTGGCCGTTTTGACGGCAACATCGATCTGACCGTGCTCGCCCGTCAGCCGCACTTTGTCGCCATCGGACAACGCCAGCCGCTGCATATCCGGCATCGCGACTTGCAGCGTGTTGATCTCACTCTGGTAGTTCTCGCCGTATTTGCCTTCGCTGATGCCGCTACCTTGCCTGCTGGTCCGGCCTGGAATCAAGATAAAGGCATCAGCCATCCGCTTTGGTCACTCACTTGGCAAGACAGAGTCGGCAGTTGTCGCCGCAAAGGACGAGAATTCGAGAGAAGAACCATTTTCGCAGCCTGCAAGAGGCGACGCTAGGGCAAATCCTCGGTGATTTGGCTTGTCGCTCGTAGTCATCCGTTGCCCAAGTAGGTAACAGGCAGATCAGGCTCCGCCTGAAAGGCTCATCCCAGCAAAGCGAGACGGTCACTTCCTACGGCTTTGTCACGTGACGCAATGCGCGGCCCGGCAGCTTCTCTGTCACGCGTCCTTCGTCAATCACCAAGACGCCGTTGACCAGCAGATATCGTACGCCTGTTGCATACTGATGGGGCTTCTCGAAGGTGGCCGTATCGAGCAATGTTTCGGGATCGAACACGACAAGATCCGCAGCATACCCCGCTTTGACGAATCCTCGCTGGGGCAGGCCAAGAATCTCGGCCGGCAATCCCGTGGCGCTGCGAATCGCCGCGGCCAGTGTGACTGTTTTTCCACGAATTGCGTAGCGACCGATTTTGCGCGGAAATGTGCCGTAGTTCCGTGGGTGCGGCACCGTGTCGTTGGGAACTTTGGCACCCCCATCACTGGCGACCGCGACGTATGGCTGTTGCATGATCAGGCGAACTTCTGCTTCCTGCATCCCAAAGTTGACCATGGCGGCGCCGCCGTTGGTTTGGATCTCGACCACCAAATCGACAACATCCCTCTTGAGTTCTTTGGCCAGCGACTCGAGATCTCGGCCCTGCCAGTCGCGCTGCTTGCTGTAGCTGGCGATGAAGAGGCTGGCCCCACCGCTGCGCGATTCAATCGACTGGCGAAGTTGCGTCTGCAGTTCCTTGGCACTGTCCGGATCGGCCATCGCCTTCTTGAACGCCTTTGTGCTACGGTATCGATCCGGCACGACCATCGCGCCCAGCGACGTGCTGCTGGCGATGTAGGGATATTGGTCGGCGGTGACGCGTTGGCCTTCGTCTCGTGCCTGTTGCACTTTGACTACCGCGTCGGCGGCCAGGCCCCACGCAGCGCGACCCGACGCCTTAAAATGCGAGATATGCACTGGCAGCTCTGCTTCGCGGCCGATTGTCAGCGTCTCGTCGATCGATTCCAACAGCCGCGTGTTTTCGTTCCGCATGTGCGACACGTAGATTCCCCCGTGCTGGGCGACGACGCGCGATATCGCGATCAGTTCCTCAGTCGCCGCATACTTGCTGGGCACATAGATCAGGCCAGTCGATAGTCCCCACGCACCGGCTTGCATCCCCTCGGCCACGGCGAGTTTCATTCTCTCAAGTTCCTCGGGCGACGGTGGCCGATTGTCCGAGCCAACAACTTCGCGTCGCAGACTCCCCTGCGGGATCAGGTGGACGACATTTGTGCCGGCACCCGCTTCGTCGATCTGCTCCAAGTACTGGCGAACATCCGCGCGACCACCACCGCAGTTGCCGGTGACAATCGTCGTCACCCCTTGCGTGATGTAATTTCGATTGAGTCGCGTTTCCGCTCGCGTAATTGGCCGATCGCTGTGATTGTGCAGATCGATGAAGCCAGGCGACACGATCAGATTCGTGGCGTCAATCTTCCGCGGATCGCCGGTCAGTTCGAATCGTCCGACGCCTACGATCGAATCGCCTTTGATCGCCACGTCGCCGACGATTGCCTCACCGCCGCTCCCGTCGAAAATTTGTGCGTCCGTCAGCACGAGATCGGCATCGACCGGCGCAGCGGCCAAGACCAGCGCAAAGAGAGTTGAAATCACCATCACGATTAACCTGCCGTGTTGTTGGGAAGGCACGCGGTGATGCGTGCCGTTAAGTTGTCAATCAAATGTTCCAGACTACCAGCGGACACCACCGCCACCGTTTCTTGATAAATGCCCTGCCCATACAGCTCGGCGGGTGGCAGATAAGATGCCCCCCAGCCATCGGCCAACACGGCCACGATGACCGGCACACCGAGAAACCGCCGCCGAAGTTCACGCTGCAAAATCTGATACGGTTCGCCCTGTACGGCCACCCAGACGGCATCGCCGACTCGCCAGACCACGGTCCGAAACGGATACCGATCAATTGGCAAACAGATCAGGCGAGTGATCAGACGCGATTTTCGTTCGACTAGAGCGCGCAGGTCGGCGGCTTGTTGGTCGTCGCCAGCGTCGCGGGCGGCTTGCTCCCGCAGCCTGAGTTCGGCCTGCTGGCGACGCGCATCTTCGAGCGTTGGCAGTTCTGGACGATAGGAAAGCGGCACTTCCTGGCGGTCGGTGCTCCATTGCGCACAGTCAGCCTGACGTTCGTCTGGGAGCGGCGAGGCGTGCCAAGGACCGATCGTCGCGCCCGAGACGACGGGTCCAGAGTATTCGAAACGTGTGCGTGCGGCAGGCAACCCTTCTAGCGAGGAAAGCGCCGCGTATCCCAGCTGCCGGCCATTCTGGTCCGCAATGCCGATGTCACCGACAAATCCATGACGGGGCCCGATGTCTCCCGAGGCACCTTGAATGAAGACACAGGGGGCATCAGTCGCCCGTTCGATCAGTTCACGCATCGCGCCCGGGTAGTCAGGACTTATCAGTTGATTGTCCCAAGCCAACGTCGTGGGATGACAAGCGTAATTGACCACCGTGGCGACGATGGCGCCGCTGGAATTGGTCACTCGGGCGACCAGCACCAGATCGTCGGCGATGCCGCTGGGATTGTAACCACAGACCCATTGTTGACTAACCTCGTCGTAGAGATCACGATGCGCCGCCAGGTCGCAATGCCCGTTGGCGTAGCTGATTGTCACGTCTTGCAATTCGTCCACGGCACGGGCGGCCAATTGGGCGACCGTCTTGGCGACGGAGGCGAGGTAATCGGGAATCAGATCACCACCCGGCAGTTCGGACCGGTCGCGAATCAACAGCCCGGCCGCGTGGGTATGCGAAAACAGCACGACGATGGATTCGGGCGGAATCCCGGCCTGTTGCTCGATGGCGGCCACAATCCGATCGATCTCGGACTGCTCC
This sequence comes from Pirellulaceae bacterium, assembly GCA_030744725.1. Taxonomy (GTDB): domain Bacteria; phylum Planctomycetota; class Planctomycetia; order Pirellulales; family Pirellulaceae; genus ARS98. The sequence continues at coordinate 15,163 of JASLPZ010000114.1, read as the reverse complement.
AGTAGGCAATGGTCCAGTGCAATCATCAGCTGCTGCGAGTCTGGCGATGATTCGGCATCGATCTCGCGAAACAAAACGGCGCTGGCGGTTAGCGGCCGATGGACTCCAGTCGATCGATCGTGCTTCGCGGCACCCCACATTCGGTGATATATACCGACCGGCGGCGTAATATCGCCCGTTGCAATGCCGAACTGACAGACACTTTGAGGGAATTCGACAAGCGTCATGGCTAGGGTCCAATGGCGTGTGCTTGGTAGGATGCGCGGGATCACCAGTGCAGCGGATCACGGGCGAGCGGCAGGGTCAGGCGAAGCATTGTTATCACTGGAGATCAAGGACTGCTCGAAGATATCCCCCTCAGGCCTGAGAAGCAACCAGAACAGACCCGCGGCGACGTACAGGCCGCCGAATAGTAGCAGTACGCTGTCCCAATTTCCGCCCTGTTTGGTGAAACGTCCAACGCCGGTAATAAACGCAAGTGCGCCCAAATTGCCAACCATGTTCATCGTGCCGAACAACGCCCCAACATGTCGTCCGCCCATATCGATCGTGATCGTGTAGGCGCAAGGGCCGCCAACGGCTGCGCAAAACGAACCGCCGCTGATGATCAATACCGCCACGACCGGTTGTTGCACGAAGTAGGCCCCAAAGACCAACAAGGCACACAACGACATGCAAACAGTCGCCAGCCATTTTCGAGCGATCGTACGGCTGCCGGTCATGGCCAACAGACCGTCCGAAATGGCTCCACCGGCCAGAGCACCGACCACCAACGCGATCAACGGCAGGCTGTTAAGGACGCCAGACGTCGCCACGGAGACATCGCGCGCATCTTGGAGGTAGGTCGCGAACCAACTGCCAAAGAAAATCTGGCCCGCGGCACGACAGAACTGCTGGCCACAAATCCACCATGTCGCGGGACTGGAATAGATCGGTAACCACGGCGTTGCCTCCGCAACTGCCGAGGCACCCGTATTAGCAGTTGCGCCCGTAGATTCACGCTGAAGAGCTTCTTCCTGTGTTTCCTTTGCCGCACCAATTCGCTCGGCGAGAAACTCTGCTGGCGTGTCGCGAAACCACCAGTAAAAACCGATCGCCCAGGCGATCCCCAACAGGCTGTAGGATGCAAACGTCGCTCGCCAGCCGATGGAAACCACCAGGAATCCGGTCATAAAAACGCCAATGGCACCGCCCAGTGACATCGAAGCGCCCAAACATCCTGTCGGAACTGCCCTCAGCTTGCTGGAAAACCAAGCTGAGATTGTATTCGTGCAACAAGGAAACAGGCCAGCTTGAAAGAGCCCATTGGCAAGTCGCGCAGCGACTAACAACCCCGCGCCCGTCGCCATGCTCATCGCAGCGGTTGCCAACGACAACCCCGCCGCACACAACGGAATCGACTTGCGGCTTCCCCATCGCGTGCCCAGCGCTCCAGTGGGGATCTGGCCTAAGGCGTAGGTCAGGAAGAAAAGTCCCATGACATAACCCATCGTTTCTTCAGACAGACGGAGCTCTCCTCGAATCGTGCTCTCGGCAACGCCTAGACTGTTGCGACAGATGTACGCGATCATCGCCGCTGCGCACAACCACGTAATGACGCCACCCCTCGTCAACGGGGAAACCTGGGACGATTCCGTGGCGGGTGATTTGTGGGGATTGGACACGGGGGCATTGTAGCGAACTGGTTGCCCGTGATGGCAAACCAGTCTTTCAAGGCGCGCCGACGCGTCGCAGTGATCGGGTGGCTCGTTGCCGGCATCGAAACCGCGGGCGACGCCTTCGGCCTTCGTCACGTTCCGCGGACCTACTTCGGTCGGCTCTAACGCAATTTGATGACCCATACGGCTCTGAATCTGGCTCAATCTTGTTGGAAATCCGACCAGCCAAAGTCTATGATAGAGTTGTTCTTCTATTCAGGAGGCCGGTCATGTCTGACAGAAACAGTTTGCTGATCGCTGGGTTGTACACGTCGGTTGGACTGCTGGTCGCAGTCATTGGTTATGGGACGTTCGCCTACTATAAATCCGTCTCGTCCAGCGCCCTTGCAGACATGGAAGCGACCCTGGCTGCTGAAATCGCTGCGAGTGCTCGCACCGGAAACACGCAGCCTCCCAGACCTCTAGCAAACACTGCTGCCCTGACGCGCGCTCATGCGCAATTAAACCAACTGCAGACGATGCTCGAACGGAATAGTCGGCTCCTTGAAAAGCGCACGACGCTTCTCAACCAGAAGACCACTGAATGCAAGGCATTGCAAGCACAGCTAGATGGGTCAATCGCAACGGTCTTGGAACTGCTTGGTACGGACACGGAGGCGAGCAGCAGTGAGGTCAGGCAACAGGTGGGCCGAGATCTAGAGCAAGAGTTTAATCAGCTCAAAACGGAACTTGATCGTTCCGAATCTTTGGAACTGGAACAGATGCAGCAAGTCGCGCAGCTTAAAACGGAGCTGGCAGCGACGGAATCTGAAATTGCGGAGATTCGCGAACAGACCAATGCCGAATTGCTGTCGTTGCTCGAACAGCAGCAGTTATTGGATACCACGTCGCGCCGCGCATTCACGCAACTCGGGTCAGCAGCGGTCCCGGTGTTGGTTGAATTTTTGAGCGACGAACGTGCGGAGGTGCGGAGTTGGGCAGCTTCGGTTCTGGGCGGCCTAGGCGCGGACGGCCAGGACGCCGTACCCGCCCTGATGGGCATGTTGGTTGATGACGACAGAATTGTTCGCGACCAGGCCAAACGGTCGCTTGAACTGTTGTCGAATTAGGGGCGTCGCGTTGAGCCCTGCGTGCCGTCAATCATGCCCCCGACTCTTCCGATTCCCTTGAGCCTTGTGCACGGCCGAGATACGCTATGCCGCAGACGAAGCCCACCTGGGAGAAATCGATGAACCAGTCTCTCGCCTTGGCCGGCGTGTTCTTGGCCGTGTTCGTTTCGATCTCGTCGGCAGACGAGAAACGACTGGACATCCAGCGGGCGCGAGTCTGCGTTACCGGCGCCGATCACAATCGCCCCGACCTGTTTCCTGGCGTCGGCGATTTCATCGGCTGGCCTGGTGGAGTGGAACGGATGCCCAATGGCGACCTCTTGCTCGCGCACTCGGCTGGCTATTGGCATTCATCGTTTGCTCAGCCGCGGCAAATCGAACCGGAGCTTCGACAGCGATGGCTCAAGGAAGGCTGGCCGCTTGATTTTCCTGCACCGACCGGCGGGCGAACGATGGCCTCCCGGTCGACCGATGACGGAAAAACGTGGTCCCGGCCACAAACTGTTATCGACCATCCGCTCGATGACGGAGCGCACGCGGTCTTCACGTGCCGTGACGATACGGTGCTCTGTTTCGTTGGAGTGCAGGCGTCATGGTATGGATACAGCAAGGCACCAAAGGCCTTTCGGCACGACATCGATGGACTGAATACGAAACAGTTCGTTCTCCGATCGACGGACAGCGGAAAGACATGGTCAGCCCCCATTGGGCTCGAAAGTCCCGGAGACTTTTACGAGCGGGCGCACGGCGGGCGACCGATTCAGCTAGCCGACGGCAGCATACTCTGGGCGACGTACTATCAGGTCGCCGGCAAAAAGTATCTCCACGGTGCCATTCGCCGCTCGGACGATTCCGGCAGGACATGGCGCGTGATCTCCACGATCGAACGACCCGACAACAACGTCGACGAACCTGCGATCGCCCAATTGAAGGACGGTCGTTTGATCCTAATCACGCGGCCTGACGGTGCCGTGTTCTATTCCAATGACAAAGGTGTAACGTGGATTGATTCCGGTTCACGCGTTGTTCCACCGGCAAGTCCTAAGTTTAAGGCGCCTCAACTGATCGTCCTGCGAGACGGAACGATCGTCGCCGTTGCCACGTGCGGCAACCTGCGCATCTGGATCAGCACCGACCACGGAAAGACCTGGTCGAAAAATCGTTCGTTGGACACGTCGAGTTACGGCTATCCGGGTTCTTGGATTCTCGACGACGACCAGTCCATCCTGTTGCCCTATTGCGCCAGCGGTCGTGCGCCAAACCGGATTTACCTGGTCCGGTTCCAAATCAATGAAGCACGAACCGGGATTAGGTTACTGCCGGTAAAAAATGGGCCATGAGACGGCCTAATAATCGATTTATTCGCGGTTCCTCGTTTGCCCGTCGTTACTCAACGGCAGCGGCCTTGGGAGACGTGGATCCCGCATCAGAGTACGGTCGCGAACATTGAACGCGCGAGAACTTCTCGATGCTGTTTTGTGGGATCGCGATTCGTCTGGTCGAACGATCTTGACGGCTCCACGTCCCCGAATCTATTCTGCTGACCCCGGTCGGTTGGGATATCGGTTTTTGCGGTGCCATCGCAACTCTCCCATCAGTTAGAACCCTTTTTCTCGGCGACATCCATGATCAATTCGTCTAACGCTGCTTCAGGAAAGAAAAACCAACCTGTTCCTCTCTTGGATGTACGGTGTGACAACGAACCGCTTCGCGAAGAGATGCTAGCGGCGCTAGCGGAAGTTGTCGATTCAGGCCGGTTTTTGCACGGGCCAGATGTTTCCAAATTGGAGAGGGAAATCGCCAGCTATTGTCAGACGGAGCACGCCATTGGCTGCGCCTCCGGTAGCGACGCCTTGTTGCTCTCACTGATGGCGTTGGATATCGGACCAGGCGACGAAGTCATCCTGCCGAGTTTCACGTTTTTTGCGACAGCCAGCGCCGTCTGGCGCTTGGGAGCGACCATTGTCTTTGCCGACATCGACCCTGCCAGCTTCAATATCGATCCCGCCGCGATCAAGGCCGTTGTATCCCCACGCAGCAAAGCGATCATTCCCGTTCACCTGTTTGGTCAGTGCGCTGAAATGCCAGACATTTGTGCGATTGCGAAAAAGCACAACTTGCTGGTTATCGAAGATGCCGCCCAAGCCATCGGAGCCAACTACGAAGGTCGCGCGGCAGGGTCCTGGGGTGACGTAGGTTGTCTGAGTTTCTACCCCACCAAGAATCTTGGCGGCTGCGGGGATGGCGGCATGTTGACCACCAACAACGCGGACCTGGCACAGCGTTTACGTTTATTCGCCGCACACGGGATGAGTCCCCGGTATCACCATCACGTGGTCGGGATCAACAGCCGTTTGGATTCAATGCAAGCGGCCTTGTTACGCGTCAAGTTACGGCACTTGGATCGTTGGACGAAATCGCGACAGCAAAATGCCGCGCGATACAATCAACTGTTGAAGGAAGTTGGTCTCGACGGTCAGCTTGAATTGCCGACCCACAACAAGGCGTCTCGGCACGTTTGGAATCAGTATTCGATCCGCCTGCCCAATGGTGGTCGCGATCAACTGCGGACATGGCTTTCGGAGGGCCAGATTGGATCAGAGATTTACTATCCGCTGCCGGTGCATCTGCAACCATGTTTCGAACAGCTTGGCTATGCTGAGGGAAGCCTTCCCGAAACCGAACGTGTCGCCAACGAAATCTTGAATCTGCCGATCTTCCCGGGGCTCAGCGTCGACCAGCAGCGATGCGTTGTCGCGCGGCTGAGTGAGTTCTTTGCGACGCGCGGTGCATCGGCTGCATAGATTGGCAACGTGGATCGGCTGCGGGCTGTTACTCTCAGACTAGGCAAATTCGCTGCCAAGCCCTTCTTCGGCGCGCTCGTGAGGGTCTTTAAGTCCATCTCCCAGTTTGTTTAGCGCCTCGGTCTCAATTTGACGGACCCGTTCGCGCGTCAGCCCCAACTCCTCCCCAATTTCTTTGAGGGTATGCGGCTCCATGTCATGTAGGCCGAACCGCATCCGCAGCACCGTCGCCTCACGTTGGTCCATCGTGTCGAGCATCTCCATGACATGTTTGAGCACGTCATGTTCCACCAATTCTTCTTCCGGGCTCTTCATTCGCTCGTCCGTGACCATTTCACCCAGCGACCAGCCTGCCTCCGCCTGATCGGTTTGTGGTGTGGAGTTGTAGATACGAATCGCTTTCTTGATGATGGGCAACTTCTTTTTTGGCAGCCCCAGAACGCGAGCGATCTCTTCCGGCGTTGGCGTGCGGCCAAGTTCTTCGGTCAACCGAGCGTTTGCTCGTCGCCACTTGGAAAGAAGTTCGACCATGTAGGCCGGGATTCGAATCGTCTTGGCCGAGTTGATGAGTGCCCGTTTGATCGATTGCTTGATCCAGTAACTGGCGTAGGTGCTGAACCGGGTACCCATCCCCGGGTCAAACCCTTCAACGGCGCGGAGCAGCCCCAGATTTCCTTCCTCAATCAAGTCCGGCAGGCCTAACCCTTTGCCGGTGTAACCTCGGGCGATATTCACCACGAGCCGGAGGTTGGCGCGAACCATACGGTCGCGAGCTCGCACGTCGCCAAGGGAGATTTTCCCCGCCAGTTCCTGTTCGTCGGCCGCGGTCAAGAGCGCCGTTTCGTTGATCTCCCGGAGATAGGTTTCCAGCGGTGATTGCAATGCAGAACCGGAACTTCGCGAGCGGAAGGTTGGTTCACCAGTGGAGTTGGATTTTTGGGTGCGGGCTGTTGGCATCTTGAGGTCTATCACCGGAGAAGGATCGTGAGTTGCCAATCCATTGACAAAGACACCCGCCTTGAACAAGACATTTATCGTCGGACCGGCGAGTCCTTCTTCATGTTCACACAACACCGATGATGTGCGCGAGATATTCACGCGTTTCGGGCGGTAACGAATAGCGCGACACGACGCATCCTAAGGGCCAAGCTCGGAAGAACCGGAACCCGAGCCACTCTCAGCGCGCCTGCGTTGTCAGTTGAAACGAAAGTTCCGGCAGCAAAATCGGCTTACTCAGGCGAGTCGGTCTTGGCGGATTCGTCGGATGGTGCAGCATCATCCGCAGCTGACACTTCATCGCCTGCAGTCGATTCGGCAGCAGGTACGTCAACAGCCGCTTCATCGGCAGGCGCATCCACAGCCGCTTCATCAGCTGCCGCAGCCGTCTCAGGAGGTGTTTCCGCGGGAGGTTCCGCCTCGCCGGCCTTGAATAAGGGGCCGGCCTCGCCCAGCCCACCCTTAAGATCTTCACGCGGTCCAGGGCGATCCTTTTGGCCAGCTTCACCGGCCGCGCCAGCCTCTTCCTCGGCCCATTCGACACGTTTGCGGGACAGACCAATCTTTCGCTCTTCCGTATCGACGCGGAGGATCTTAACTTCGATTTCGTCGCCCACACTGACGACGTCTTCGGGATTCTCGACCTTGTGATCCGCCAACTCCGAAATATGCAGGAGACCTTCCAGACCATCCTGCAAGCCAACAAAGACGCCGAAGTTCGTGATCTTGGTCACCGTGCCTGAAATCACTTGACCCGGTTGGTACTTACTGGGGATGTCGTGCGCCCAAGGATCACCTTCCAATTGCTTGAGACCCAAGGCGATGCGGCGGCGGTCCTGATCGACCGACAAGACGCGGCACTCGACGTCTTGCCCTTTCTCCAACATTTCGTTGGGATGACTGATCTTGCGTGTCCAAGACATGTCCGAGACATGCAAGAGTCCATCGATCCCCTCTTCCAACTCGATAAACGCACCGTAGTTGGTCAGATTGCGGACTTTTCCCTTGACGGATGTTTCCGCGGGGTAGCGTTCCAGCACGCGGTCCCACGGGTTGTCCTGGGTCTGTTTGATGCCCAGCGAAAGCTGTTGGCCCGCCTTGTCGATCGACAAGATCACCACATCGATTTCGTCGCCGATCTGCAGCAGTTCATTGGGATGGTTGATGCGTTTCGTCCAGGACATCTCGCTGATGTGTACCAAGCCTTCAATGCCTGGTTCGAGCTTCACGAACGCACCATAGCTCATCACATTCACGACTTCGCCGTTGTACTTCTGGCCGACGTCGTATTTCTCTTCGACGGTGTCCCACGGATTTTCACTCTTCTGTTTTAGGCCCAGAGCGATTTTTTGTTTTTCACGATCAATACCCAAGATCATCGTCTCGATCTCTTGATCGATGGCGACCATTTCAGACGGATGACCGATCCGTTCCCAGCTCATGTCCGTGATATGGAGCAAGCCGTCGATTCCGCCCAAGTCGACAAACGCGCCGAATTCGGCGATGTTCTTGACTTGGCCCTTGCGGACCTGACCGACTTCCAATTCGGAAAGCAGTTGTTCGCGATCTTCTTCGCGTTGTTTTTCGATTAGCGACCGGCGGCTGACCACGATGTTGCGGCGTGCTTCGTCGATCTTCAAGACTTCGCACTGCACTGCGCGGCCAATGTAATCGCCGATATCCGCAGGTCGTCGGATGTCGACCTGACTGGCCGGAAGAAACACGTTGACACCGATGTCGACCAGCAATCCGCCTTTGATTTTTCGCGTCACCGTACCGGTCACGACCTGGCCTTCGTGAACGGTCTTCATCATCTCTTGCCAGACCAGAATCTTCGCCGCTTTGCGCTTGCTCAACGAGACGAGGCCGTGCGGATCGTCCGTCATCCCGTGTTCGTCTTCTACATCCTCAATCAGAACCTTGACGATCTCGCCTACTTCGGGTTGCGCTTCATCTTCATCCCATTCATTGAGCGGAATGCTGCCTTCGCTCTTGAATCCGACATCGACCAGCACATGTTCGTCATCGATCCGCAATATCTTGCCGTCAACGATACTGTTTACATCAAACGAGCCTTCAGTTTCGATCAAAGGCAACATATCGTCGCCCTCGTCAATCGCACCGATTTCGGCGTCCAATAGTGTTTGCAGATCTACGTCTTCTAAATCGCGAATGAGGTTTCGATTGACCATCGGGATGTCACAAGGGGGGGGTTGAGGGTGAAAGGTTCTGTTTTGCGGCGTGGCAAGGCTCATGCACGGGTTGCTTCACAACCTAACCGGCCCTGCCCTAAAGGCGAGACGAAGCCTGCAAATCTAGCAAATTCATGTACCTAGAACAACCGCAGCCGGGTCTTTAGTTCGCTCGGGTAACCCCGCCCACCCTTCGGAGATCGTACAGCTTTAAGATCGTAGTCGCCGCGCAGCGACAAATGGCAGGTCTTGATTCGCTGGTGAAGTTCCCTGACGAGTTGCTTATCGTCGATCTGCTCGTAATCACCGAAGTGAATCGGTTCTCCGACAAAAACCTGGATCTGGCAGAAACTGATCGTCTTGGCATTTCGCGGCCACGCTTGATAGGCGCCGTCGATTGCAACTGGCAGCAACGCGGCTTTGGTACGTCGAGCGAGGGCGCAGAAACCGGGCTTTAGTTGGGCCAATTCTCCGTCAGTCGTTCGCGTACCCTCGGGAAAAATCAACACCACCTCGCCACGGCGGAGACGGCGAATCGACTCTTTAATGCCTTCCAGCCCCATTCCGTCCCGGTTGATTGGGATCGCATCCAGGAATTGGATCAGCCACCGAAGTAGGGCAAACTTGAACAGAGACTTGCGGGCGACAAAATTCAATCGACGCCCAAAGACCATCCCCACCAGCACAGGACCCAAGTGACTTTGATGGTTGGAGCAAACAAGCACCGGGCCCTCGGGCGGCATGTTTCGCGAGCCGAAGCTGCGAAAGCGAAACGAGGCAACCGCCATGAGCCTCACCATCAAGCGGATTGCTCGATAAGCGATGCGTTTAAACCAATGGCGTTGCATGGCGAGCTCAAGCGATTTCTAGAGCACGCTGCCAGCGTGCATTCACACTCGTTTGTTGGCACCCTGGCAGCGTGCACTACGCATGACCCGGACTAGCGAGTCGCAGTCTGACGTGATCGGACGATCTCTTCGAGCCGGTCGACAACCTGCTCAGACGTCATGCCGTCGGTATCCACCTCGATCGCATCGTCGGCTTTTTGCATTCGGCCGAAGCGCCGAGTCGCGTCGCGCCTGTCCCGTTCGTCTAGCTGCTGCAGCAATTCGTCCAAATCCACCTGTTCGCCACGTCGCTCCATTTCCAGCTGACGACGCTTGGCGCGTTCTCGGGGTGACGCAGAAAGGTACAACTTACATTCCGCGTCAGGAAAGGCGACAGTGCCCTGGTCACGACCTTCGCTGACAATGTCCGTACTGGTCGCCGTTTGGCGCTGCAATTCGACCAGTCGATGTCGAACTTCTGGCAAATCGGCCGCAAAATGGACGGCCGCAGTGACGGCTGCCGAGCGCAGTTCTTTGGTCACGTCCGCGCCGTTTATCCTGACGCGTTCTGGCTCCAGTTCGATCTGCAGGCTGTGAGCAATTCGCACCATCGCTACGGCATCGTTCATGTCGACACCGGTACGCAACGCGCCGCAGGCAACCGCGCGATACATGGCACCAGTATCCAGAAAGCGAAATCCCAGCCGTTGGGCCAACATTCGCGCCACCGTACTCTTACCGGCGCCGGCTGGCCCATCAATGGTCACGATCATCACTCATTCCTCAGAGCGGGACATCATGTGCTGAAACGCGCCTCGACTTCCACCCATTCGTGGCCCGTCATCTCCAAACAGACAATGCCATTTTCAACCTGAAGGTCGCCGATTGTCTCGCCCACAAAGTCAATGTGTTTGGCGGCGACAGCCGGTCGAAAGCTACGCAGCTTTGCGCGAGTCGCCTTGCCACTTGTTTCCAGAACCCGGACACGAAAACCGACGATCCGCCCTTCTTCGCACAGCGCTTCCCAGTGTGTGGCCAACAAGCTTTTGGCGTCAAAGTGAAACAACCAGCTGCTCGTCGCCGGTGCGGGAGGTGCAACAGTGCGGAGAATCGACAGCGTGGGCGATATCAGCGAGACCGCATCATTGACTGGATTGGCCAGCTCGACACCAATTCCCAGGCGGAATGTTCGTGCTCGTTCACCTCGGACGACCAACAGACTATCCAGCATCCGATGACCGGCCCGACGGTGATACGGGAGCCCGCCGGTCAACAGCGTTGTTCGTGAGTCGCCGGTATCGATTTCAATGAACTGACAGGCCTCGATGTGCTTTTGGCTGACAGGATGTCGAGTCTGTTGGCAATCATAGAACAGCTCGGCCCCTTCGTCTTTCCAGGCAAACCGGGCAGCATAATATGAACTCCACGGATCGGCTGCAGGTTCGTTTTGCGGGTCCAGTTCGATTTCCAGCTCCAGCACGCGACTGCCCCGCACAGCTCGATATGTTTGAGAAAAATGGGACAGCAGCTGGCCATTACGATCGACTAGTTTTCCGCGCACCAGGATTTCACCGCGCGTACCAGGCACGCAGTGCAGATCAACGGACTCAGCCACCATGACCGAATAAACGGCAGCCTCATCAGCATCGCACCCCGCCTCGCCTGGTCGTTGCTGTGGACCAGAGCACCGCAACGCCAACTGATAGGAAATACGATTGCCACGCGTCTGGTAATCCTGCATCGATTGCAGCGCGCCAGTCGTCGGATTGATACTCGCTTCAAAGAAATCGTTGCGGAGCAGTAACGCGCCATCGCTTTCTTCGGCCATGGCTGGATTCGTCTGCTTGGCGGTCCGCTGCGTTGCCGACGCCGCCAGCCACGCGAATCCCATCGACGGCACGTCGACCACCGCCAGCTTGCAACCATCCGCTTCGCCGACGGCATAGACCGGCTTGGCGGCTTCGGGTAGCCGATCCAATTCGCTGATATCAATCAACATGCGGCGGGCGTGATTCAGCGGATTGGCGATCAGATAGCCCTTCTCCGGTGGCGTGTCCTGCGGCGGTAGACTTTCGGCAAATTGTTGGAGGGCATGGGTAAGCGAGTCTTCGAGCTTGTCGTCGACCGGATCTGCGGCCGGCGAGTCGCTCTGCTTTGCGTCCGCGTCCGAGGGGTCTTGGGCAACCGCTTGAGGCGGTTCCGCGAGTCGATCGATCGACGCTTCCAGGTCGTCACGAATGCCAGACGAGTCGCCGGTGATCAAGTGCGACAGAGCTCGCAGGTTGCTCGCGGCGTCCCAGGTGAAACGCCTTCGCCAATAACGCTGAATCGCTGAAATCGGATCCGCCTGACGACGAATGACGCTTTGCTTGAGGTAGGGCGAGCGGTACTGACTTGCCTCGAATCGATCCAACTGTCCTGGCATGTAAGTATCGCGAAAATAGGCCTCAACGGTGGCGAATTTTCCCAATGCCGATCCATATTTGGCGCATCGTTTGAGGTCTTCGAACCAGTCGCTGTCCTGCCCGGGCCAGTGGGCCAGGCAAATCGACGCGACATGATCCATATCCATCGATTCGCCGAGCTTTTGCGCTAATCCCAAGAATGTTTCTGGCTTGGTCGCATCGAGGGGCACTTTGGCGATTGAATCAATTGCCGATCCGTCGGTGCCCTCCCACCGGGTCTTGATCTGCGCGCCTTGTGGGAATCGACCATCATCCAATGTGACATGAAACGCCCCGGCAAACCCGAACTTGCTGAGGATTTGGGGCAAGCAAGGCGTCAGGCCAAAACGGCGTCGTCCAAAAACGGTTGGCCGGTGGTCGAGCCGCTCGACATAGCGCTGCCCGCCGCGACGAAGTGTGCTGAGCACCGATTCTTGCGAAAGCAACGGCAACCGTGACTCGATGTCTTCGCCACCAATCAACCCTGCGCTACCCGCCGCCACCGCCGCCGACAGAGCCTGCATGGTCTCCGGCGAGTGCTCGGCCAAATGATCTAGCAGTTCGCCGCGGATCATGAAATTGCTGGGTGTCGCACTGTCAATGCTGGTACGCATCGATTCGCCCAACGTGGAGGATTCGACCATCGTGATGTCGATCAAGAAAGCGTCCACTGAGTAAAAATGATCACGTTCTTCGCCCAACAGATCGAAGCAAGCGGTCAGTTTCTCACCTGCCAAAGCAGCGTCGCCGCTGGCCGCAGCCTGTGCCCCAGCAACGAGTTGTGTATTGAAATGGTATTCGTCAAGGTTGCTCGAATACCTCATTTGTCGGGTAAGCAACTGGATCTGCAGGAAACCGTAACCCAAAGCGTGGAAGTCCGCGGCGAGTTCCGAGTCGATGCCCCGATCTCCGCCATCAAGCTGCTCGAGGGCCGCAGCGACAATGCGAGCTCGGTCAGTTTGGTTGCGAATCAAGCAGGCGCCCTCACTTTGAGCCCGCTGAACGAAGCCTGTGGGCAGTTCGTTCTCGCTGACCGAAGGGACAATCAGCAGTCGATCAGCCAGGTTTTCGGGTGTGTCGTCCACCCGGGACCAAGTGGGAGCCGCGTTTGCCGAAGCGACCAGGGCGGGATGCCAAAGGGAGGTCCAGGCGGCCAAGAGCCCAGCCGCTTCATCCCCTTCATGGTGATGCGGAAAGTCTTCGAGGCTGTGGCACGGCAGAAGAATTACAAGTTCTTGGAATTTCATGCTGCTTGGCGCCGATCGGGATCTATTCTGAGAGGTGGCATCGGGCCCTCCACGATAGCTCCGGAATTGAGGTGCGTCGACCGCTGGCGGTCAAAATTTGGGCCGGTTCAGACACGAATCGCCGCCACCAATGGGTGGAAATCTGTAAACTCGCGGCCAGTAATTAGTTGACAATCGCAAACCGGCGTCAGTAGGATGAATTAATGATAGCAGGGGTTTGCGGCACCAAATCTGTGCGCCGTTTGACATTACAGCAATTCAAAAACCCGACCCGTAACGCGGTAGGCGGTGATCACTGATTATCGTTCCGAGCGTACGGACTGCAATTCTCCGGCAGAGGAACTGACTTATGGCAAAAAAGCCAAATTACGTTTGGGGAATCGACATAGGACAATGTGGCCTGAAGGCGTTGCGGTGCGTGGAAGAAGATGGCCAGGTTGTCGCGGATGCATTCGATTACATCGAATATCCCAAGATTCTCAGCCAGCCCGAAGCTGATCCCGAGGCCCTCGTTCAGGAGGCACTGGAACAGTTTCTGTCGCGGAACGAGGTCGTTGACGCGAAGGTCGCGATTTCGGTGCCTGGCCAAAGCGGCCTCGCCAAGTTCTTCAAGCCACCGCCAGTCGATGTCAAACGGATTCCGGACATCGTTCAATACGAAGCGAAACAACAGATTCCCTTTGCGCTGGAAGAGGTCATCTGGGATTTCCAACAGATGGCCGGTGGCACGGAAGTTGATGGTTTTGCCATTGATACCGAGGTTGGCTTGTTCGCTATGAAACGCGAGCAGGTCTATCGCTATTTGCAGCCGTTTGACAAGGCCGAGATCGAATTGGACATCGTCCAGTTGGCGCCGTTGTCAATCTACAATTTCGTTTCGTACGACATTCTTTCGGATGGTCCCGATCCCGATGAATTCGACCCGGACGAGCCCCCCGAATCCATCGTCATCCTGGCGATGGGAACCGACGCGACGGACTTGGTGATTACGAATGGTTTTCGTGTCTGGCAACGCAGTATCCCGCTCGGCGGTAACCATTTCACCAAACAGCTTACCAAGGAACTCAAGCTGACATTTGCCAAGGCCGAACATCTCAAACGAAACGCGCGTCAGGCGGAAGACCCTAAGGCGGTGTTCCAAGCCATGCGCCCGATCTTCAACGATTTGGTGACCGAGGTTCAGCGATCGATCGGCTTTTTCCAAGGAATTGATCGCAAGGCGAAGATTCGTGGTGTGGTCCTATTGGGTAATACGGTCAAGCTGCCGGGGCTCCAGCAGTATGTGGCAAAGAACCTTGGCTACGAAGTCATTGAGTTCGAGAAATACAACTTGTTGGGTGGTCCGTCAGTCGTCTCCTCACCGGCTTTTACAGACAACGTTCTGGCCTTCGGTGTGAGCTACGGATTGTGTTTGCAGGGGCTGAAGAAAGCCCGATTGCTGACGAGCCTCTTGCCTCGTGAGATTACTACGGCAAGGATCGTGCGGGCGAAGAAACCGTGGGCCATTGCTTCGCTCAGCACGTTGATGCTGGCGTGTGCATTCAGCTTCGTGTTCACGTACAGCGTTTGGTCCGAGGTCCAGGAAAACGCTGCCACGAACGGCGTAACTTGGGAAGCTGCGGAAGCCGAAATGGCAGGCCACAAGACAACTAGTGATGGATTTAAAGCCGAGCATCAGAACCAGGTCGCCAAACTGGAATTCATGACCCAGGTTGGCGAAGAAGTTGTCGGATCAGGTGACCGTCGCATTCAATGGCTGGAGCTCATGAAGGCGATCACCGCCGCCCTTCCCGTTACGCAAGACATGCCGGTTGGCGAGTACGTAAGCCATAAAGACACGGCGTTGGACGAGCGGCGAGAGCTTTACATCGATCATATCGAGTCCG
>JASLPZ010000113.1:245-18803 GCA_030744725.1 Pirellulaceae bacterium | reverse complement strand
ATCTCAAAGAAATACACCTTATCCGCTGTACCACCAAGCAACCAAGCGCGCTCCTCAGGTGTCACAAAATCGATCCGGTCACGCACCAGGGTGATCGATGCGCTGTAGTTATTCTCGCCAACCAGCTGATACGGCGAATCGCTGGCCCACATGAGCCGCGACGCGCCGAATGATTCGTATAGACGCTTTATCACCGGCAATATTTCCAGGTGCGGTGGCTTCTTTTTGCCTAGTGCGTAATAGGCAGAGACCTTGACTGAAGTGTGTTTGTGCCGTGCCAGGCGGCAGAGGTTTCTCAAGTCCACTTCATCGAAGTTCCCGTCGATACCGATCCTCCCAAAATGGTCGATCACGACGGGAGTGTCCGGGTAGCGTTCGCAGTTCCTATCGACTTCCGGCAAGTTATCGGGGTTGATCAAACAACAGATGGCCTGGCGTGTCTCCGCGGAACATTTCCACATCGCCTGCATCCCCGAATTGCTGAGCCACTGGTCGCCGCGCCGACCGGGTACAATGCGGAATCCGGTCACCCCCAGCCGCAACAGACGCTTCATTTCCAAATCGGGATGGGGTCTGGCATCATCGACCATCCCGACAATTCGGAATTTTCCAGGATGTGCCTTGGCCGAGTCGGTCATATATCGGTTGTCAAAGCCATAGAATTTGGTGTGTGCGATCAGCACGCAGCGATCGACCTTCTCCGTCGCCATCGTCGCCAACAGCTCTTCGGTCGTGAAGCTTGGCGGTGCCAGATCAGCCAGCGTCGCACCCTTGGCCAGTGGGTACTTTTCGATTTCCCGCGTCCAAATATGGGAATGGGCGTCAATTACAGTCGCTTTCTTTCCTTCTGCAAGAGCAGTCGATTGCATATTCGTGGAAAGCTGCGTGGCCAGTCCTGCGACGACGCCGACACCGGCAACGCGGACACCTGAGGCGAGCACGTCGCGCCGCGTCAAATTGGTTAGCTGATGATTCATACGAAGTTCCTTGATAACACCAGAGATCACAGCGCAGCCTTCGGCCGCAACTCAAGGCGGTCTTGTCGGGCGAATTTCTCCTCCAAGGAATTCGCGGAGGAACCGCGAATGAACGCCATTGCATGCGAATCATTCCGTCCCATTCGCATCCATTCGCCGTTCTACACTAATTTCGACTGCTTCGCGCTGCTTGAAAAACTTGCTGAGAAAGCTAACTATTACGAGCTTACCATGCAGAGACGCGTGGCTAACCAGAAGCGGCATGATCACAATCTCGTCCGAACCGCCGCCTCGTTCAACCCGTGTGCTTCTTATGCTACGCATCGTTCAGGGCGGTTGCAATTCAGGTTGGCCAAATGCCTGTCGCATCCGTCGAATTCCGAGTAGACTACGACTTGCCTTGTCGTCGATCTTGCGTGAAAAAAAGATCTTGAGGATTTCCACTTGTCACTGATCGCAACATGCCAATGTGGCGCAAAATTCCAATCTCCACCTCATTTGGCGGGACGGCAGGTGGCTTGTCCAACCTGTGGTCAGGCGCTCGTGGTCCCCGCCGCTGCACCAACACCGGTTCAGGCAACCGGGGCGATCGCCGTCGGTTGCCGATGCGGAAAACGGTTTGCAGCTCCGCCCCATCTGGCCGGTCGTCAGGTCCAATGCCCCGCCTGCCAACAAGCCCTGATGGTCCCCACCGGCGCGACGCGACCTGCAACTACCGCCGCACCAGTTGCAGCCACTGGACCCATCGCCGTCAGCTGCCGCTGTGGAAAAAGTTTCGCAGCACCGCCTAATCTGGCTGGAAAGCGGATCGCTTGTCCGTCGTGCCGCAATCCGATTCAAGTACCGCATCCTGGTTCGCCCAGCGCACCTTCGGCGGCCAATGAAGATGGATTTTGGGATGAAATCGAGTCGCCAGTCAAAACGCCACAAGAGATCTATGCGGCCGAAAACGAAAAAAAAGAGACGCTCTCACCTCCCCAAGCCACATCGTATGCGATCAACCGCCTGGCCCGAGGCGCGGCGCCAGGAAGTGTGTACGACGAACTCCGCGAAAAGGGAGTGGGGCACGATGAATCAGAGCGGATCGTCGAGGATCTTCAGGATGGGAAGAAACGACGTATCAAGGGCGGCGCACCCAGCCACAACAGTAAGGTTGGCATGGCGTTTTGGGGGCTTGCTACGCCCGGATGGTTGTCACTCTTCGGCGCGATCATCTTATTCGTCCTTCTGTTCGTCCGAGAGTACGATCGAATGGAACTAATTGGACTCATTGTCCTCATTGCAGTCCTAATATGCACGGGAATCAGTGCAGTCGCGACCTCTGTGTTGTTGCAAAACCGTTTCAAACCCGCGCGGTATGTCGGATTCTTCTTCGCCATCCTCTACTTATGTGGTGGACCGCTACACATCGTTTGCGGCGTTTGTGCGCTAATCAGCCTCAGTTCCGGCGACATGACGGAGTATCTTAACGAAGAATAGGCAGCGGCAAGTGCCGCGCTTTCCGCTCCAGGAGTTGGTCGATGCGAGACATTCGAGTCGCAACCGTTCAATTTGAAAACCGCGACAACGACAAACCGTTCAACCTCGGCCGAATTGATGCCTTGACGGGCCAGGCCGTCGCGCAGCGTGCGGAGATCGTCAGCTTTCACGAGGGCTGCATTCCCGGCTATACCTGGATTCAACCGCTGACGAAGGACCAACTTCTAGAAATCAGCGAATTTGTACCGGACGGCCCGTCGGTAGAACGGTTGATCGAAATCGCGCGGCAACATCAGGTCGTCGTGATGGCCGGGCTGATCGAGCGTGACGCCGACGATCGCGTTTACAACTGCTACGTGACAGTCGGCCCCGATGGCTACCTGACGAAGTTTCGCAAGCTGCATCCATTCGTCAACCCGCATCTTTCCGCCGGCAACCAGTACAACGTGATCGACTTGCTGGGTTGCAGGGTGGGTTTCCTGATCTGCTACGACAACAACTTGCCTGAGAACGTCCGCATGACGGCAATGTTGGGTGCCGAGATCATCTTCATGCCTCATGTCACCTGCTGCCTGCCGTCGGCAATGCCAGGTCGCGGAACGGTGGATCGCGAGTTATGGGACCAGCGGGACCGTGATCCCGCGCGTCTTCAACAGGAATTCCAGGGGCCCAAGGGTCGCCAGTGGCTCATGCGCTGGCTGCCAACCCGCGCGTACGAAAACGGCATTTACGCCGTGTTCAGCAATCCTGTCGGCTGGGACTACGACACGGTCAAGCCGGGCCTGGCCATGATCCTGGATCCATTCGGCGAAGTGATCGCGGAAAGCCACGCGTTGGGCGACGATGTCGTAGTCAGCCTCTTGACTCCAGACAAGCTGACACACGCTTCTGGCCAACGCTACTTGAAGGCACGACGCCCGGAACTGTACGGAAAGCTCGTCGAACCCCAAAAGTCCGTGACGCTACCTGGCTGGTCGATGGAACGTGCGGACGAATAGGCTGCGTGCCCGGCTGTACTTCCGTACGCTGTGCGTACTTTGTTGGCGACCGTCAAGCCACGGTAGGGCATTGGACTCTTTACTTTTTCTTCCGGGACCGCGGAACGGCTTGCGCAGGGTCAAAGCTGGGATTCGATGTTGGCATTTGTGCACCAACGTCAGCTCGCCAACCATGTAGCCGATCGCGCAATGCGTCGGCGAGGTCGGGACGATAGGCAGCCAGATTGCATTGTTCACTAATGTCGTCGGCCAAGTTATACAGTTCGACGTGCTGGTCTTCGTAGAATTCGATTAACTTCCAATCACCGCGCCGCACGGCACCATAGGGGCTGCCCCCGCCGGCGTGATAGTGCGGGTAGTGCCAAAAAATGGAATCACGGTCGAGCTCCGCGGTCTCGTCGCGGAGCAGCGGCACGAGGCTGACGCCATCCACATTGCGATTGTGCGCGGCATCACCGCTCGCTGCTGTCAATTCCAAAATGGTCCGATAGAAGTCTACCGACGTAACGGGCTGTGCACATTCACGTCGGTGGTTCACATTCTGCCCAGCAACGATCAAAGGAACACGCACACCCCCTTCGTACGCCGCGCCTTTTCCGCGACGGAGCGGGTTATTTCGAGTGATCCCCGTCGGCTTGCCCATTCGATGAGAGAGTCCGCCATTATCGCTGGTGAAAATGACCACCGTATTCTGAAACAAGTCAAGTTCATTCAATTTGGCCGTGATCCGCCCGACGCTCTCGTCCAAACTGTGCACCATCGCTGCGTAGGTTGGATTGATGTGAACGCTCGTCGGCGGATTGGCGGCACGTTCAAGTTGGTTCAGGTAATGTTCGACAAGTTCCGGCTTGCCCTGGATCGGCGTATGCACTGTGTAATACGCCAGATAGATGAAGAAGGGTCTGGATTTCCAATCAGTAATCAGTTGCAACGCTTCGTCGGTCAGTCGATCCGCGAGATAGTCGCCCTCGGTCGCGCCGGGCAGATCGAGCCGATTTGGCAGGAAGTAGCCACCGGGCGGCGAACCAGCGGCCGTGCCGCCGATGTTGACATCGAATCCTTGAGTTTCCGGTGAATGCTCGTTGTTCCCCAAGTGCCACTTGCCGATGTGGGCTGTTGCGTAGCCAGCCGGGCCAACAGCTTCGGCGACGGTGACTTCGCGATGTTCAAGATGCATCGTCCAATCCGGAATCTTCAATCGCGCCCGTGGGCGATTCTGGCCGCGAATCCAATCGGTCAGATGCAGCCGGGCTGGGTATTTGCCCGATAGGACAGCGGCACGGGTTGGCGAACAGACGGTGCAAGCCGAGTACGCGTTGGTAAATCGAACGCCTCGTTCGGCCAGACGGTTCAAGTTCGGTGTCGGATGCAGGTCGCTGCCGTAGCAACCGAGCCCGTTCCAGCCCAAGTCGTCGGCGAGCAGGAAGATGATATTCGGCGGACGTGATTCGTCAGCCCTGCAGCGTGCGGCCGTAGTCCCGATTAGAATCGTTAGTATCGTGACGAAAAGACCGTACCACGTTTTCATTGTTTGATGGCTCATGCGGTATCGGACTCCTCTCGAATAATGAATAATCGTGCGAATCGCAAACTTGTTCGCCTCACCTGAAAGATCTCATGTCCTGCAGAATCACTTTGGCAATCCTGACGTTGATCCTGTCGCTGACCGCATTTTCGTCTACCGAGGCCCAATCGCTGGAACAGCGGCTACTGGCCGAAGATCCCGTGGACCTGGCCACCGCTGCGCGGCAACACGGTGACGCAACGCGGGGCGCCATCCTGTTTTACCAACAATACATGGCCTGCACCAAATGTCATAAGTCAGCAACTGGCCAGACCACGCTGGGCCCCAACCTTGCGGCAGCGCCGCCACAGACAACCGACGTTCACCTGATAGACGCGATCTTGCGTCCATCAAAAGAGATTCGCAAGGGTTACGAGACGTTCAACGTCATCACATCCACGGGGAAATCGTTGACCGGTTTCGTGACCAAACAGACGCCCGAGAAGATCGAACTTCGCGACATTGCCCAAAACGGCAACGTCGTCAGCATCCCGCGTGCCGAGATTGACGAGCTTCAACCTGTCCCCACATCGATCATGCCGGCGGGGCAAGTCAATCAGTTTGCCAGCCGGCAACAGTTTCTCGATCTCGTTCGTTATGTGATCGAGATCACCGCAGGTGGCGAGACGCGCGAGCGGCAATTGGAGCCAGCCCCCGCCCTGTATGCCGCTCGGCCTTTGCCCGAATACGAAAGCGATATTGACCACGCAGGCATGATCGCCAGCATGAATGCAGACAGTCTCAAACGTGGCCAAGCGATTTACCTGCGTCTTTGCGTCAATTGCCACGGCACACACGACAAGCCGGGCTCGCTACCGACCTCTTTACGATTCGCCACCGGGAAATTCAAGAACGGCCATGATCCGTTTGCGATGTACCAAACATTGACACGGGGCTTCGGCATGATGGTTGGGCAAGCCTGGATGGTCCCACAACAAAAGTACGACGTGATTCATTACGTCCGCCAGGCGTATCTTAAGCCGCACAACCCATCGCAATTTTTTGATGCCAGTCCTGAATTTCTGGCTGGCTTGCCAAAAGGCAAAACGCGCGGTCCCAAACCGTCGAACATCTTGCCTTGGGAGCAGATGGACTATGGTCCGAATCTAGTCGCGACGTACGAAATCGGTAGCGACGCATCAAACTTTGCCTACAAGGGGAACGCAATTCGCCTAGACCATGGCCCAGGTGGCGTCTCGCGTGGCCGCCATTGGATGATGTTCGACTACGACACACTGCGCGTGGCGGCGGCCTGGAGCGGCCAGGGGTTCATCGACTGGAATGGCATCAACTTCAATGGCCGCCATAACATCCATCCTCGAATCGTTGGGCAGGTTGAATTCGCCAATGTGACGGGCCCTGGTTGGGCGAATCCGGCCGACGGCACCTTCACCGATCCCCGACTGCAAGGGCGAGACGATCGTCTGTATGGGCCGCTGCCGCGTGATTGGGCACACTACAAAGGGATGTACTACCACGGCAACGACGTGATCATCTCGTACACCGTCGGCAACACTTCGGTGCTGGAGATGCCGGCTTGGCAGGACGCGGACGGCACGTCGCTCTGGAAACGAACGTTCAACATCGCCGCGCGCGACAAAGAGATGATCTTACAAGTTGCCCGCCGTTCCGGCCCCAACAACACGCTGCGACTCATTGACGAAGGCGATTCGCGGCCCGTCGCCTTATTAGGACCCGATCGTTCGGTCGCCGCCCCCAGCTTGCAACCGAACGCCGTACGCTTCGAAGGCGCTACGATGCTGAATGTGGTCAAGCCCGACGACTTTGATATGACACGCCGTGACTTTACCATCGTGGCGCGAATCAAGACAAAGACGGGCGGCACGATTTTCGCAAAGACTGCGAACCACCCCGATTGGGTCCGCAACGGGAAGACACTGTTCGTTCGCGGCGGTCGCCTGTGCTACGACATCGGCTGGGTCGGTGCTGTTCAGTCACGGCGGAGGGTAAATGATGGCAAGTGGCACGACGTTGCAGTGACGTACCGGCATGAAACCGGGCAAGTCCAGCTGTTTGTCGACGGAAAAGCGGACGCCAACGGAACGTTGAAACCCAGACAGCCCGTGGCGGGGCACGTGGTTCGCGTGGGCTATACGGCCGACAATTTCCCCACCTCAAAATCATACTTCGAGGGCGAGCTTGCTAGTCTGCGTTTCGATCAGCGCGTGTTGGCGACAAGTGAAATCAGCCAAACGGAAAAGTCTGCTAAGGAGTCCGATAGCCTGGTTGCCCGCTGGAAGTTGACCGATGCGACTGGCGGCACTGTCCAGGACGGCAGTGGCCGTGGCCACACCGCCGAAGTCGTTGCGGGCTCGGCCCAACATGCAAATATTGAAAGTGGGTCTTTATTGGCCGGAATTACCGGCAACACAAGCGTCCAGTGGCTCGGCGTTGACGGCAACTTACGACTGATAATTCCCGCGGGCGACACACCGCTTCGGTTTACTCTCTGGCAGGCGCAAATCGCAGACGAGAATCGTGCCAGGACTTTCTTGGCCGCGTTGGTGGTCGAAGATCCGGACCGCGATCTCGCGGCGCTCACCCGTGGCGGTCCACCTCGCTGGCCCGAGGCTGTCAAGGCGGACGTTAGTATCGGGAACGATGACGGACCGTTCGCCGTCGACGTACTTACGCACCCCGTAACGAACCCCTGGTTCTGCCGTATGCGGCTGACCGGCTTTGACTTTTATCCAGACGGTGACCGCGCCATTGTGAGCGCCTGGGACGGCAGTGTGTGGCTGGTGAGCGGCTTGGCGGACTTGCCGGCGACAGCCGCCGAGCAAACGTCAACACCCGTCCAATTGACGTGGCAACGCATTGCCTCGGGGCTGTTTCAGCCGTTGGGCGTGAAGATCGTCGACAACCAGGTTTACGTCACTTGCCGCGATCAGATTTGCATTCTGCACGATCTGAACGGCGATGGCGAGATCGACTACTTCGAAAACTTCAACAACGATCACCAGGTGACCGACCATTTTCATGAATTCGCCATGGGCCTGCAGACCGACGTGGCTGGTAATTTCTACTATGCCAAATCAGCACGCCACGCGTTGACGGCGCTGGTGCCCCATCATGGAACGCTGCTGAAAGTCAGTCCCGACGGCGCTCGAACAGAGATTGTGGCCAACGGTTTTCGGGCCGCCAACGGAGTTTGTATCAATCCGGATGGGACGTTCATCGTCACGGATCAGGAAGGCCATTGGAATCCCAAGAACCGCATCAACTGGGTCAAACCGGGCGGATTCTATGGCAACATGTTTGGCTATCACGATGTGACAGACACTTCGGATTCGGCCATGCAGCAACCACTGTGTTGGATCACCAACGCGTTCGATCGATCGCCCGCGGAACTACTGTGGGTGGACAGTCCGCAATGGGAATCCCTGAACGGCTCGCTGCTCAACCTGTCGTACGGGTACGGTCAGATCTACGTTGTCCCGCATGAAGAGATCGACGGACAGATGCAGGGCGGCATGTGCAGCTTGCCGCTGCCAAGATTCCCCACTGGGATCATGCGCGGTCGTTTCCATCCGATCGACGGCCAGCTGTACGGCTGCGGCATGTTCGCCTGGGCGGGCAGCCAGCAGCAACCCGGCGGATTCTATCGAATTCGCAAGACGAACCGCCCGGCGCATTTGCCGATCAGCTTGCGGGCCAAGCGCAACGGGATGCAGATCGAATTCAGCGAGCCACTCGATCCCCAGACCGCGGCGGATGTCAAGAGTTACGCCGTCAAGACTTGGTCGCTCAAACGAACGGCCAATTACGGTTCAGAGCATTATGGAGAAAGACCGCTCAAGGTTGCCGCGGCGCACCTGGCAAGCGACGGCAAGAGCTTGCTCCTGGAGATCCCGGAAATCCAGGCGACGTGGTGCATGGAAATCAAGTTTTCACTACGTGACTCCGACGGCAATCCAGTGCGAGGGACCATCCACAACACGGTGCACCAACTTGGTGATTAGCATGTACATACCGGCCAGCTTTGCAGAGCGCGATTTGAGCAAATTGCATGAATTTGTCACAGCCAACAGTTTCGTGACGTTTGCCTCGGCGAGCTCACATCGGCCGAGCATTCCTCTCGATGAGCAATCCTCGAACCTTTAATCGTTCTTGCCGATAACGCTCATGGTCCAGCGTCATGTTGACCTTGTAGGGTGCGTAGTATTTCTCGAAGTTGCCTTTCTGGATAAAGCGACTAGTGAGATCGAGCGGACGATTGTCCTGCTTATCTCGAACATTCTTCGTTGCGCCTGCGGCGATAAGCTTCTTGCAGATTTCGAAACGACACAGCTTCGCCGCCTCATGCAGGGCTGCGACTCCGTGCTTGTCCCGAATGTTCGGATCGGCTCCACGCTTGAGCAATTCGTCAATCAGCCAGGTCCTTCCGTATTGAGCTGCAAGGATCAAGGGCGGCCGCTCTTTGTCGAAGTGTTCATGTGGCATGTTGAGATCCGCACCGGCTTCCAGAACGATGCGTGCTTCTTCTGGATCGTCATTAATGATTGCCGAGTTCAGAATAGTGGTCAGCAGGTAGGGCGGCTCATTCTTGTAGCGGGATATTGCCTGCGCTTCCGTCTCAACGAAGAAGATGAACTCGTTGCTCATGTAGCTGTCGGGGTTCTGTACCTGAAGCATGTTCATCCCGCGATCAGGCAGTTCGTCGATAGCGACTTCAATCAAGTCCGGTCCGACAGATTCGATTGAACCGCGGACTCTTCGTCCATTCACATACAGCGACGCACCTTGCTGAACGTGCCGGCCACTGATCTTCATCACTCGCTTGACTTCGTTGATGCGAGGAAACAACTGCGCACCGCGTTGCTGGTGCAACGAACCTGCAGTCCAGATCGCAGCTGGCGGAGAGGTTACATCAGAACCATGATGACCGGTGAAAGTACCAATAAACTCACCGTTTGCAGCAAGCTCCAGCAATTCGGCATTACTGAACGCCTGAGTTGGATCAGCTTTCCGCACGTACTCTCCGATTTTGGAATCATAAACCAATGTAACGCGATACGGTTTCTGTTGCGAATCCCGTGCCACCAATCCGTTTGCTTCCAGTACGATACTGCCGTCCGCGGCGGCTCGTTCAAGCGCCCGCAATAGATCGGAGGTAACGGGATCTTTCACGGTGTTTTGACTGAGCGTCACTTGTCGGCCAAAGGCCCCCGAAAAACCCGAACTGGATTCTCTGAACATGTCGATCACCGGCCACAATCTTCCATGTTCACCCATGTTGAGCATTCGCCTCCAGACTTCTTCTTCCGGAAAACCCTCTTCGGCTATTTCTTTCACACCTCCCAGGCTGATCACGCTGTTTCTGCCTTGGGCCTGCGTGACAAATCGGTCGAGTGCACCACGAAAACTGGGCACGTTCATCTCGGACGTGTCAGTTGTCAGGTAGGGGAATGTGTGACAACTACCACAAACGCTTGTGTTGAGGTTTTTTCTGTCGCGGGCGCCGGTGATGTGGAAGCGTTCAAAACCGGTCAGCGCATCGTCCGACAACTCGTCGACATATGCTCGACCCGGAGTTGGCATATGCGACAGATTTAATAGGAAGGCGGCCATCACATCGCGTTCGGCGGCGTTGAGATAGCCCTTCTTACTTTCGTCGTTTTCCACGTCACTGCCTGACTGCAGCATGGTGGTCGCCATCGCGCCGTCGATCAGGTGGCGAACGGCGCTTTCCGGCTTGTTGATATCGGAGTTTGGTTCCAACAGTTCGCGAGTCGATGCGTTGCGACCGCCATAGGGGTCTCCGGGGACTCCATCCCAATGATAAGGCGCAGTGCCGCGCAGCCCCCTGAGCGTTTGCGACAATCTCGGTTCGATCTGGTCGGCACCGACGAGGTGCGGCGTAGCCAAAACCCAAAGCAGTTGATCCGTGTGGCCATCCGGATGACAGCTGGCACATGAATACGTCCCGTTGGATGATGCGCGAGATGTATTGAAGGCAATTCGCCCGGCTTTGTAATGATTGGGCGTGGGGTCATTCAAAGCGATCGTGTCAATTACGGTAGGTTGCTTCGGCGAGCCAACGTCGACCTTGGAAACCGAGTTGGCAATCGCGTTGAAAACCCAGGCATAATACGAATTCGTGTTCACGTCATGCTGCAACGCGATCCCACGAGGAACCGCTCCAACCTTGACTCGCCCTAGAAGCTCACCCGTCGCTGCGTTCAAGGTAATCAAGTGATCTGAACCGGCGGCCGTTAGATAAATGACCTTGCCATCAGCGCGAACGGCAAATGGTGTGGCGATCGCCGACTCCCGATCCGGTTGTTCAGGCGGAAGCGAGTTAAGTCTGATAAACTCGGCTTCACCCTTTGCCGAGACTCTTGCGATCCGATTCAAGTAAGGGCGATTCTCGAGTTCTTTCAACCCATGTTTCTTGGTGCCGGCACGACCATTCACATGGTTGCGAGCATCTGTGTGGGCGATCAGAACATTACCATTTGAATCGACATCCAGTCCAAATTGCAAAGTTCCCAGCGAAACGACGGTCGTGATTAGCTTGTCGGTTTCAGTGTCGAAAACATAGAGGTCGCGATCCGGAATGTCGCTATGCTTGATCACATCAACTGTAAAGCCGACCGTGTCGAAGGAGTCTGCCAACTTCTGGGCATCAAACGTGACCAGCTTGCCGTCCATATCTTCTTCTCTGCCGCCGGACAATTGAGTTTGATTGTTGGACTCAAACGGTATGACATAGAGTTTTCCATCGCGAACGCGGATCGCTCTCGGCTCTTGGGCAGTTATCTTCAAGTGATCGACGACTCGCCGCGAATCCACGTCGACAACGGCGATTTGGTTGCTGGACGACAACGCAACGTACGCTTTTTCGTTGTTGGCGAAGGCGATGCCCACCGGTTCATTGAAGCGCGTCGACTTCTTTCGTAAATCAATGTCCTGAATGGTCGCGATGATTGAGAAGTAGGTCGGATTGTTTGGATCGTTGTCGATCACACTGATGGAATCTGAAATGTGATTGGAGACCCAGACTTCCTTTCCATCCGGACGAACTTGCACAGAAACAGGATCCACGCCAACGGGTATGCGACTAACGACTCTGTTCTTTGTCGTGTCAATGACATCCAGCGTATCGGCGGGAGTGTTTACCACGAACAATGTGCCTTGGTGCAGCGCGATTGGATCCGAGTGGGGACTAAGCAGCGTAGGGTGTCCTGCGTTCAGTTCGACACCTGTCTTTCCAGTCGGTCTTACGATTGGTTTGTTGGTGGTTTTTTGCTTTCGGAACCAGTCTTTCTTCTGTTCGATTTTTTGTCCATCAAGTTTCTCACCATCGGCGACAAACATCAGAATCTTGACAAACGAAAAGCCACGATTGGGCATGTCTGGGTCGATGCGTTGTTTCTCCTTCCACAATTGGCTCACGCGTCCACGTTGTTGCGGCGTTAGTCTGGCAATCTGTTTGTCCACGAAGTCTTGATGTCGCGAACCTTCATAGCCGTCGGGCAACGGCCGAGCGTCGAGTGCGGCCAGTAGGTCGTTCGGCTTCATTCTTGACGGATTGGCCAGGGACTCAGCGAGCGCCTTCTGAGCTTTTTCCTGAGCTTCTATTTCCTCTTCCGTCAGCCAGTCCGGAGAATCTGCCATGACACTCTTGTGTATTGCGAGTAGCTTCTTCTTCAGACGTGCTGTAATTCCTGGCTGCTGCGTACTGATGTCCTTCGTTTGTTTCGGATCGTCGATCACATCATACAGCTCGAACCGCCGGAAACCGCCTGCCTTGATGAGCGGAATCCACGACTCCTGAAAGGTGTTCAATTGCACGTACTCTCTGCGCAGCCGATTGGCCTCGGGGCTCGAGAAAGTCGTGTTGAACACTCTGCTCCGAAGATTCCCTCCGCCAGATTTCCCGTCCGCTCCCACAAGCTTGGCGATACGCTCGAGCAACGCGTTCATGGCGGTGTGGTTCTGCGGCAGTTCGTAGTTCCGATAACCCATCAATGTGTAACGGCCATCGCGCAGCGCCACGGCGGGCCCCGATGTCGGCAGATGCCAGAACAGCGGTTGCGTTCGCTCGAACCTCCCCTGTCCTGTAAGCAGCGGTGAGAGATCGGCGCCATCGAGATGCACACCCGTCGGTTTCTCGATCCCAACCAATCCGCAAATCGTCGGTAGTAAATCCACCGAACCCGACGGCTCGGCCAGGGCCCGTCCGCCCGCAAAGCCGCGCGGCCAGAAGAAGATGCCCGGCGACCGTAGACCGCCTTCGAAGTTGGAGCCCTTGTTGCCGCGCAAGCCGCCGTTCCGGTCGTCGCGGTAGCTTCCATGGTCAGACGAAAAGATGATAAGCGTGTTCTCCAGCGCGCCGATGTCCTTGAGTTTCGCCACGACCCGCGCGATGGCGCGGTCGGTGTTGTCAATCGTGGCTGAATAGATCGCCGCCTCGTCCTTGAGGTCGCCGTAGCGCGACACGATGTCATCTGGCGCCGCAATCACCGCGTGCGGCTCATTGAACCAGATGTTCAGGAAGAACGGATGATCCGGGACTCGCTTCTCCTCCAACCAGCGGATCGCATCATCCGCGAGAAGCTGGCAAGAGTAGCCTTTCATAGGGCCGACCGGTTTTCCGTTGCGGATGAAGTTGACGGGATCCTTGTGGCTCGGGTGTGCGCCGTTGGCCAAACCAAACCAGTAATCAAAGCCGTGTTCCGACGGCGACGGCTTCTTTCGAGCGCCGGAGGATATACCCATGTGCCATTTGCCGAAGTGGGCAGTGCCATAGCCGGCCTGCCGGAGCAGCTCCGCGACCGTCACCTCGCGCTCGAGCAGATGCGCGTTGTGCATTTGGTCCTGCAACACGTGGTAAATGCCAGCTCGCATGTGCTGCCGCCCGGTCATCAGGGTCGCCCGCAAAGGCGAACACACTGCAGCACCGGAATGAAAGTCCGTGAAACGCACGCCTCTGGCGGCAAGATCATCGAGCGCGGGGGTATTCACCGGCCCGCCGTAGCAACCGACATCCTGCGAACCCAAATCATCGACCAGCATCACGATGACGTTGGGGCGCTGCGTGGCGAAGGCGGTTGCCGACCAGGCAATACACAGGGAGGTCCAGAGCAGACAGGTAAAAAGAGCATTTATGTGTGTTATCACAGTGTGGTTTCCCGATGTCACAGTCGTGGTCTCTTGGCTTCTGCGTTGAATTTCAACATGACCCCATCGAAGTTGGCCGGCTGCCGCTGATCAACGCCCAAGATGAAAAATAAAATCGCCCATCAAGCGGCAAGCCCACCGTATCGGCCTATAAAGTACCACAGAATTCGGGCGATCGTGGACATCATTCCGAATCCTCATTGGATCACCCGCCGGAGCTGCAGTGAATTCCCGATCCATTTTGTACATAATGTGTTGGACCTATGGTTCAAGCATGCATGTTCCACCCAATACCTCACCCCGCAATCAAGAATTACATAATGAAGAAAATGAAACTTATCTCCACAGCGTTCTGCACAGCTATTAGCTTTTGTTCAATTGGCCATCCTCTGGCTGCTGACGAAGACGCCGATTCCAAGTTGGCTTGGAAGTCCTTGTTCGATGGAAAGACCCTTGCGGGTTGGCAGCAGGTCGGAGATGGCAACTGGGTGGTCGAGGACGGAGCTATCACAGGCAAAACACAAAAAGCGGCAAAACTCTATGGACTTTTGGTTTCCGATGACAAATACAAGAACCTGCGAGTGAAATTCACCTTCAAGTCGCTCGAGGGAAACAGCGGTTTCTATGTTCGCGGCTACATCAAGCAGCCGGATAAAGCGCATGGCCTGCAAATTGAAGTCGATCCCCGCAACTTCACCGGAGGAATCTATGAAAGTTACGGTCGTGCCTGGGTCGCCAAACCCGATGCCGAGCTAGTCAAGAAGGCCTATAAACACGATCAGTGGAACGAAATGGAGATCCTGGCCGATGGTGGACATGTTGCCACTTGGTTGAACGGGATGAAAATCGCTGAATTCAAAGACGACCCGGTCGTCGATGCGGGGCACTTGATTATGCAGATGCACTCGGGCAACAAGCTGCTGGTGATGTTCAAGGACATTCGGATTCAGATTCTGAACCCGTAGTGTCCTCTATGAAAACTCATCCATCGTGAAATTGTCACAATCTTTCTCGATCAGACTCTGGCGTTAGCTTTGTCAAGCGCGGGACAGCAGTTCCTGAATTCCGCCAGACAGAATCTGATCGATCGCGGGATCGCACCATGCGACACTGACCGCGTATCCTCCTTGTGGATAGGCGTCCGCAGTTGGAATGTACCATGGGCCACCGTCTCCATACGCCGCGCAGGCAACAAAGCGATCCGGAGCGGCAGCCTGGGCACGCAACTGATACTCGACGAAACTTTCCGAAGGCAAATGTAACATCGAGACATCGTTGACATGCAATGAGCTGAGCGTGATGGGTACCATCGCATTCACTCGGCGAATCCACGCCACTGTGAACGACGGCCGGTTGCGACTCGCGACTCCTTGATTGCTGTCGGAGATCTGGCGCAAGATGGCCTCCTCGTCGAAGCGCTCATGGACGGGCGGCAGGATGTCGTGCGTTTCCCAGTGGATGGACTCGATGGCCTGCGGTTCGAGTTCCTCCTCGGAGACCACGATGCCGTCGAGCATCCGCTTAGTGAGTATGGGACGCATTTCCTTTGAACCGTCGTTGTACTTGCCCGCACCAATATTTCCACCGCAACCGTTGAAATACAGATGCGTGCAGTCGGGTTCCTGCTGTTGCCGTTGCTTGCGAGCCAGGCCGCAGAAATCGGCACTCACGCGGCCATCGCCGTAGTAGCTCATCGGATGGCAGGCGTAGTAGTGGCATGCGGCCAGCTTCTTGGTCTGGTTGTAAAAAGCAACCGTCTTTAGCATCGGGTCAATCAGGCCTTCCGGGTAGGCATGGTGTTCTCGTCTCCTCGAACTGCTGCCACGCTGCGACAGAACTTTGCCATCCAGCCCGATAATGCGCCGGTTTCCGGCTACCTTGTTGACCCTTGCTTCGCCATGTGCGATGTGTGTCACGGGTGTCGCGTGCTGCAGGGCCTTTCTGACCGCACCCCTTCCGGCATCGAGACACCCGTCGAAGAAGTCCCGTTTGACGATATGTGGAAGGTCTCCCTGCTCCGATACAATCTCCTCGGCATCAAGACAGACAAACGGCGCATTGTGCTGATGTACGCAGTGCACCGACACCCGGTCGATGGTTGTTTCGGCGGCTTCGGCCAGGGCATGTCGCCACTGAATGTGAGCGGAATTCAACAATCCGGTCCAGTCCACGACGCAGACCACGATCGGCTTGCCGGCTCCCAGCAGCA
This sequence comes from Pirellulaceae bacterium, assembly GCA_030744725.1. Taxonomy (GTDB): domain Bacteria; phylum Planctomycetota; class Planctomycetia; order Pirellulales; family Pirellulaceae; genus ARS98. The sequence goes on along the minus strand of JASLPZ010000113.1, from coordinate 2,429 downwards.
CATACCCGATTGCTTCGAGAGGATCGTCGACACCGACGACCGGCTTGATCCAGCCACCGCACAGCGAATGGCCCATCGGGGGAGTCACGTCGAAGCGGAACGGGGCGAGGTGCAGGTTGCCTGCCGTGGTGATTCCGCTGGCAAGCGAAGGGGAAAGTCCACCTGCAACCACTGCGGCGGCAGACAGGCCAAGAAACTCGCGACGGTCGAGATCATGAAACTTCACGGTAGCTACTCCCAAAACTCCGGTGTTTACGTTTTCCGAGTCACAACATCACCATACCAGACCGGTCCGTCGTTCTCAGTCACTCCCAGGAGGGGGCCAATTCGAGAGGCGTTCTTCCGATTCAATCAGTTAGCACGGTGCCGTTCAGCTTTACGGCCGCAACGCTCTCGGTGATGCACCACTCAAGACAAAACAGAAGAGGTTCTGTTGACGGTGAAATGGAGTCTCGTCAGGTGGCTGTGCATCACCAACAATGAAACCACCCCAGTCGGTTGCCTCTTTTCCCCAATGTCCGGTTCTCACCTGCCTGATCGCTTCGTCTCTCGGATCTCGAAAAATCTTCCCCTGAAATGTCAGAACCGGGCTGCTGAGGGACATCCCATCTCCCGGCTCAGCAAAGCGAAACGAGAGCGTGTTAGCAACGCCTAGGCTGGATGCGTTGATCTTGAATGAGTAGTTCTTGAGAGCTTTTGGTTCGAGCACACCGACGACCTTGCCGTTGAAGAGCACGTCGGCCTTACCGGCGGGCGGTCTGTGAGTTGTCCAGCCGGTGGTCGCGCCCACCGTCATGCTCAGGACAGCATCGGTTTTGAATTCTGATGGGGATCCACCGTTGACAACGACGAACTGACGCGAACGGACTTCGCCGGTCGTGGTGCTCTTCACGCTGAAGTTCAGATGGCCTTCCGGGAGAGTGGTCGTGTCGATGGCCGCAGAAAACAGAGCGCGATAGAACGGTCGGCCGATTTCTCGCATCGGCTTCCAAGTAGCGTCGTTCAACGAGTATTCTAGCGTTTCATTGGGCTGAGGCTGCACTACGTGAGCCCGTACTTCCAGGCGACCTGTCCAGGCTGCGCCAACGCGATGCGAGGTCACCGCCACGCGCTGTCCCAGCCCCTTGTAGAAGTGGTCCATTTCCTCGCCAGTCACGCGATAGATCAGATATCCCTGTGGGGAAAGATCTGGACAGAGTTGTTGGGCTTTGGGGTTCCACCAGCAGCCGGCTAGAGCTCCCCCGATTCGGTACGGGACAGGTCGCGATTTGTAAGCGACGACGTGGTGATCGCCAACCAGTTGAAGCCTCACGTCATGTCGCCTGGCCATCTCAAGAAAACCTGGGCAGTGTTCCGTTAGATCATGCTCGGCGGTGGTGACGACAAAGTTTCCCCGCGAACGATTGGTCATGTCCTGTCTCATCCACTCTGTATGCAGCGGCTGAACCATCAGCGTAGGATATTCCAGGTTCTGCCCGTTGACTCGAATCTGCCGTTGGCCGAGATGATATCCGAAGTCCACCGACATAAAATGGATCTTGCCATATTCAAACGAAAAGAAATTTGGGCCGAGATGCTCCCAATACAACGGCTTGCCGCATCGGTGGTCTCCGCGCGGAAACTCCTCGAGCCGATAGGAGGAATCTGTATGGTCTCCGGCGACGTTGTAATGGGGCATGGTCAAGTGGTTCATGATGCCCACATAATTGCGGAAATCAGCACGTCCGGCGGCGGGGGAAGTCACAAGCGCTTTGTGCAAATTGAGAAGATCGCCGCTGTTGACAACGAAATGAGGCGTTGGGGTTAGAGCGTTGACCTCTCGCACGAATCGACTCAAGCCCGCCACGGATCGGGGATTCGTAGAGACGTGCGTATCAGTGACATGCACAAAGATGAACTCATTCTCATCATGCTCGGCGGGCTTGAGTGAGAAATCGACCTCGGCAGCCAGTGGCTTGTACCAATGGCCCTGCACGTCATGTCCCGAAGGACGAGTGATGTAGATAAACACAGCGCTGGCATGAGGTGTGAGCGTGTAAGCGCCCTGCGCGTCGGTCTTGACGACGGAATATCCGTCGGTGACCGAAATCCCTTTGACTCCTGAAGCCGCTCCATCGGAGCGCAACATGACGTGTCCGTTTATCTGCTTGGGAACGGGTACGCCGTAGTTTGGCTTCGGCGTTT